>JAYZAW010000236.1:0-11137 GCA_036339495.1 Pseudomonadota bacterium
CAAGAGGTCATTCAAGGCTGGATGAAAAGCCCCGGCCACAGGGGAAACATCTTGAATGAAAACATCTGCGAAATCGGCGCCGGTCATGTGACCGTGCCCAATTTCGGCTCCAGCCAGAACTATACTCATTTTTGGGTCGTGGTGTTCGCCCGGCGGTGAGCCTATACTTCTTCACCTGTCTTGAGCGCTTCGATATAGGCCGGCAGGGCAAAACAGGCCTGGTGGATTGCGGGTGAATAATACCGGGTAGCCAATCCGGCGTCGGCGAACCGCTGTTCGATGATTTCCGTTGGCGTTTGACGCGGCGTCATGCTTTTGCACCCCCACCCCAGCGTCATGTAACCGGCGCCGTAGGTTGGCACTTGGGTCAGATAAAGCGTAGCGTCGGCAAAGATCGGCTTCATCTTTGCATGGGTGTCGCGGGCCTCATCCTCCTGCATGAAGGTGACGCCGGACTGGGTCACGATGACGCCGTTTTCCGACAAGCGGCGTTCGCAATCGCCATAGAATTCCGCGCCGAACAGCGGCACCGACGGCCCGATGGGATCAGTCGAATCCACGATGATCACATCGAAGGTCTCGTCGGTCTGCTTCATGAATTTGACGCCGTCCGCGATGACCAACTCAGCACGCGGATCGTCAAACGCGTCTCCCGCGATGCCGGGAAGGTATTGCCGGCAGATCTCGACCACTTGGCCGTCGATTTCGATCATCACGGCACTCTCGATCCCGTCATGCTTCAGCACCTCTTCCAGGGTGCCGCCGTCGCCGCCGCCGATGATCGCCACGCGCCTGACATCGCCGTGCGCCAGTATCGGCACATGGGACATCATTTCGTGATAGGCAAACTCATCATGTTCGGTGGTCTGCACCACGCCGTCGAGCGTCAACACCCGGCCGAAGCGCGGGTTCTCGAACACCATGACATCCTGAAACCGGGTTCTGGATTCGTGCAAAACGCGGGTAATCCGCAGACGCTGCTGAAATTCAGGGTAAAGCGTTTCGCTGAACCAGCCGCCGGTCACTCGACCAGGCCCCGCTTCTGCTCGTCGAGCGATACCCGGTCGGGCCGGAAGGCGCGGCGCAGCACGGGGACCGCCAGCAAGGGGTCGCAATCGCCGCACATGAAGACGTCGAATGCCGCATAATCGATCTCGGGCCAGCTATGCACGGTGATATGGGATTCGGCGAGGACCGCCACGCCGGATACGCCGCCGCTGGACGGAAATTCATGAACATGGACGTGAAGCACGGTCGCGTTGCAGGCTTCGGCCGCATCGCGCAATGTCTGGGCGACGAAATCCACATCGTCGGTTCTCGATGCGCCCCAGAAATCCACCAGGACATGGATCCCGGCATAGGTCAGACCATCTTTCCGGACCAGGTAATCCTTGCCGGCAAGGTCTTCGGATGCGAGGTCGAGAACCGGCGGGGACCCGGCCAAGGAAACATTCTGGTCCATAAACGAAACCTTATAAACGGTCGAAAATCAGCAAAAGACAGTGAAATCAGGACGCGGTTTTTGGCGCATTTCAGCCGGCTTTGCAAGCGAAATTGAAGATTATTTTGGGAACGGGACACCGTTCTTAGAACTGGGCTTCGGTCAATACCATGATCGACGCGGAGCCGGTTGTTGTCGCGCGCATAAATCCTTGAGTTTGCGACAAAAATTGCTCGGCATAGAATCGCGCCGTGGTAATTTTTCCGGAATAAAATTCTTCGCTTCCATTCGCCGCTTCGAGCCCACGAGCGGCCAGCAGCGCAGATCGCGCCATCAAATACCCGCCGATGACGGTGCCGACCAGATCGAGATAGGCCGTGGCCCCCGACAGCCTCGCCATGGTTGGGTTATCCGCGCTGTCATTACAGGCCAGAAGCCAAACGGTCGCCTGTTCGAGCGCCGCCACGCCGTCGGCCAGCGCCTCGTGAATTACGGCGATATCCTCGTTTTCATTTCCGTCGAGGGATTTGCCGAATTCGCGCATTTCATCGATCAGGAGGCCGGCGACCGCCCCGTCATCGCCGATCAGCTTGCGGGCGACCAGATCCATCGCCTGGATGCCGTTGGTGCCTTCGTAGATCATATTGATCCGGGCGTCGCGCATATGCTGCGCCGCGCCGGTTTCCTCGATAAATCCGGCGCCGCCGTGAATTTGCACGCCGGTCGAGGCGGCGTCGAAGCCGATATCGCTCGACCAGGCCTTGACCACCGGGATCAGGAAATCGACCTTCGCCTGATGATCTCGGCGGGTCTCTTCATCGGAGTGACGCCGGGCGATATCGAGCCATGCGGCGACAATATAGGAAAGCGCTCGGGTGGCTTCGATCCGCGATTTCATTGACAGCAACATGCGGCGAACATCCGGATGACGGATGATCGGAGCTATGTCGGCATCGGAACGCGCGACGTCGCGCCCCAGCAGACGGGTCATTGCGTATTCGCGGGCCTGCTGATAGGCACATTCCGCGATGCCGACGCTTTCCAGCCCGATGGCGAGCCGCGCGCTGTTCATCATGGAAAACATATATTCAATGCCGCGATTTTCCTCCCCGATCAGATAGCCGATGGCGCCGTCATTGTCGCCGTACGACATCATCGCGGTGGGGCTGGCGTGGATGCCGAGCTTATGTTCCAGATTGACCGCCCGCATGTCGTTGCGCTGACCGAGCGAGCCGTCCGGCTTGACCAGGAACTTGGGCACGATGAACATCGACAGCCCCTTGACGCCGGGCGGCGATCCCTCGGCGCGGGCCAGCACCATGTGGATGATGTTGTCGGCCATGTCGTGATCACCCCAGGAAATAAATATCTTCTGGCCGAACAAATGGTAGTGGTCGCCATCGGGCACGGCGCGCGTGCGAAGTTCGCCGATATCGGTTCCGGCATGGGACTCGGTCATCACCATGGCGCCGGGCCACACGCCCGATATCAAATTGGGAAGATATGTGTCTTTTTGTTCTTCGGACCCGTATCTCGACAAGAGTTCGACGCCCGCATGGGTCAGGACCGGACACAGGCTGAACCCAAAATTCGCCGCCGCCCAGATCTCGGTCGTCGCCGTGGCGACCAGCGTGGGCAGGCCCATTCCGCCGTAATCGGGATCATGCGCCACGCTGTTCCAGCCGGCATCGACGAACGCTTTGTAGGCATCGGCAAACCCCGTCGGCGTGGAAACGACGCCGTTTTCCAGCCTGGAGCCTTCCAGATCGCCAACCCGGTTCAGCGGCCTCAGAACATCGGCGCCGAAACGGCCGGCCTCGTTCAGTATCTGGCGTACAAGATCGGTGGTCACCTCTTCGCCGCCGGGCAAAGCGGCGATTTCATCGAGACCCACGAGTTCCTCGATGACGAACTGCATATCGCGAAGCGGCGCGGTAAAATCACTCATCAGATCACCTTACCCGGGTTCATCAGATCGCTTGGGTCCAAAACCGCCTTGATGCGGCGCATCATGTCGAGCCCGATATCGGATCCGTAATGGGCCAGCTCTTCCTTGCGCAATCGGCCAATCCCGTGCTCGGCGGAAATACTGCCGCCCATCGACACCACCACGTCATGCACCAGTCGATTGATTTCCTCCTGCCGCGCCTTGTAGGCGACGCCGTCGCCGCCTTCGGGCTGGGCCAGGTTGAAATGCATATTGCCGTCGCCGACATGACCGAAAGCGCAGATCCGAATGCCGGGAACGGCTTCCTCGACTTTTGCCGAGGCCTGTTCCATGAAATCGGCGACCCGTGAGACAGGCACGGCGATATCGTGCTTGATGCTGACGCCCTCAAATTTCTGCGCCTCGGGCAAGGCTTCCCGAATGCGCCAGAAATCTTTGGCTTGAGCGCCGCTTTCCGCAATCACGCCGTCCAGCACCAGACCGGCCTCCATGGCGTCGGACAGGGTGGATTCCATGACCCCGCGCAAATCATTTCCCGCCTGGCTTGATGCGATCTCGAACAGCACATAGCAATCATGCGGCGTCGCCATGGGGTCGCGCACATCGGGAATATGACGCAGCGCGAATTCCATCGGCAATCGCGGAATCAATTCGAACGTAACCACCCGGTCGCCGCTCGCCTCGCGCGCCTGGGACAGCAGCTCGACCGCGGCCTGGGGGTTGGGCACCGCGATATACGCGGTCTCGACCTGCCGGGGTTTGGGGAACAGCTTCAAGGTCGCCGCGGTGACAATGCCAAGCGTGCCTTCCGCGCCGATGAAAAGTTGTTTCAGATCATAACCGGTATTGTCCTTGCGCAAAGCGGTCAGCCCATCCCAGATGCGGCCATCCGGCAAAACGACTTCGAGCCCAAGCACAAGATCGCGCGCCGGGCCGAATTTCAGCACGCCGGTGCCGCCCGCATTGGTCGAGATGTTGCCGCCGATCCGCGCGGTCCCTTCGCCGCCCAGGCTCAAGGGAAACAGCCGGTCGACTTCTTCGGCGGCCTTCTGGACATCGGACAGAATCACGCCCGCATCCACCGTGATCGCATAGTTCAGCGGGTCGATGTCGCGCACTTTGTTCATCCGCGTAAGGCTGACCAGCAGTTCTCCGCCATGTTCGAACGGCGTCGCCGCGCCACAAAGTCCCGTATTGCCGCCCTGGGGAACGATCGGCACGCCGAATTCCGCGCATTGACCGACCACGGCGGCGACTTCCTCGGTCGAGGCCGGCCGGGCGATCGCCAGCGCCTTGCCCTCAAACGAACCCCTTTCGTCGAGCAGATAAGGCGCCATATCGGCGGCGTCCGTGATAATGCCGCGCTGTCCAAGTATCTGGCTCAGGCGAGGAATGAAATTGTCCGACAGGGAGATTTTATCAGCAGTCATGAGCTTACCATTAGCCGATGCACGCATGTCGGGCAAGGGGCGCTAACGCGGCGCGGCGGCGCGCTTCAGGCGGTCGTTTATGGCGCGCCCGAGGCCTTCCTCCGGCACGGCCATCGCCGCAATCCCGGTGAATTCCGACCGGTCCAACGCTCGCATCATGGCAAACAGATTAGCCGCCGCTTCGGTCAAATCTCCGTGGAGACTCAAATTACGCTCCTCGGTGAAACCGGTCATCGCGTGCGGGCCGAAGGAAAGCAGGGCCTCGCCCTCGTGAATTTCCGTCGCGCCGGTCCGAAACGGTAGGCGGGGTGCATAATGGCTTGCCAGCATCCCAGGAGAAGACGGTTGGGAGCTTGTCTGCAATGAGTCCTCGACCGGACCGATCGCATGTTCCAGTTCCTCGCGGGCAACGCCACCCGGACGCAATATGGCCGGGATTTTCCGGGTAAGATCGAGCACGGTCGATTCAACGCCGAGCCGGCAGGGACCGCCATCGAGGATCAGATCGACCTTTCCTCCCAGCGAGTCGGCGACGTGCCCGGCCCGGGTCGGGCTGACTTCTCCCGAGCGATTTGCGCTCGGCGCGGCGATCGGGCAGCCCGAGGCCGTGAGCAGCGCGCGCGCAATATCGTGATCCGGCACGCGAAGAGCCAGTGTATCGAGCCCGGCCCCCGCCAGCAACGACACCGGGCAATCGGCGCGGCGCGGCAGAATCAGCGACAACGCGCCGGGCCAGAACCGGTCCGCAAGCCGCGCGGCGATATCGCTGAATTCGACCAAATCCGGAGCGGCGGCGGCATCTCCAATATGTATGATCAGCGGGTTGAATTCGGGCCGTTGCTTGGCATCGAACACCGCCGCCACCGCGGCATCTTTGGTCGCATCCGCGCCAAGTCCATAAACGGTTTCCGTCGGGAACGAGACCAACCGTCCCCGAGTGATCAGCGCCGCCGCTTCCGCGATGATCGGATCATAATTTGAATCAGTTACGCTGTGAATATTTGGTTCGGCGTGAAGCATCTCGCACCTGCCCCGCGGCTCAGGTCCCGTCGAGCCCGCGCGCGATGAATTGTGGATTCAAATAATTACCATCAGATTTTCCATAATTGAAATCGCCGCCATCGAGCCGCCGGACGCTGCCGCCGGCGGCGTTCAACACCGCGTGACCCGCCGCCGTATCCCATTCACAAGTCGGCCCATAGCGTGGATAGATATCGGCTTCCCCGGCGGCGACCAGACAGAATTTCAGGGAACTGCCCGCCGTCCGATGGCCCGCTACCTTTAATGCGCCGGTAAGTTCACTGAGTTTTTCCGCGTTCCCATGGGACCGGCTGGAGACCACGATGGCGCCGTCTTTGGGAGTGTGACGGGCGGCAATGCGGTGCGCCGGCCGATTGTCAATTTCCGCCATGGCGGATCCGGGTCCCGCGCCATAATAGGTCTTGCCCAGCGCAGGCGCATGCACGACGCCAAGAACCGGCTTGCCGCGTTCGATCAAAGCGATATTGACCGTGAATTCGTCCCGGCGGGCTATGAACTCCTTGGTGCCGTCCAGCGGGTCGACCAGCCAGAAATAATCTCCCGAAATCGTGTCCAACTTTCCCGCGGCGGCGGCTTCTTCCGCGATGATGGGGATCTCCGGCGCCAATGCGCGCAAGGCAGGGATGATGAGTCGTTCCGCTGCTTCGTCGGCTTCGGTGACGGGCGAGGCATCTGATTTTTCCCTCACTTCGAAATCACTGCGATAGATGTTCAGAATAAGGTCGCCGGCCTGTAGTGCGACGTCCCGAATTTTAGGGATCATATCGTCAAGATCTGGAATGACTGGCATCGTTGAGGACATAAAATGTGGTTCTCCGCCTATTTGCACAACGACATATGGGGATTACGGTGAGCCGCTGCAATTTTCCCTCGAAATTGGCAATATTGTGGCGCGAATTAGGCCTCGGGAGAGGTTCGGAATTTCCGAATTCGAGGATTTGAGAACCGATGACCGTGTGAACCCGGTGTGACTCGTCTCGCTTTGCCATTCCCACTTAGTCCGATATCCTGATCATCGGCCGGAACGGTGGCATTATGGATATGCTCAGAACATGTGCGGACGATACAGCCTGACGACGGCGCCCGAAGCGCTGAGACAATTGTTCAATTTCGACAATATGCCCAATCTTGCGCCGCGCTATAACATTGCGCCGACTCAGGATGTCCCCGTTATCCGCCCCGCCGGCCGCGGCGGCGAAGATGTGAACGGGCGCGGGCTCGCCATGATGCGCTGGGGGCTTGTTCCGTCCTGGTCGAAGGAAATTGGTCGCTCCGCGCCGATGATCAATGTGCGCGCCGAAACCATTGCGGAAAAACCGTCCTTTCGCGCCGCGTTCCAAAGCCGTAAATGCCTCGTGCCGGCTGACGGATTTTACGAATGGCGCCTGGAAAACGGCAAAAAGCAGCCGTTCCGGATCGGCATGAATGGCGGCGCGCCCTTTGCTTTCGCGGGATTGTGGGAACGGTGGGCATCGCCCGAGGGAGACGAAATCAACTCCGTGGCAATCGTGACCACCGAGGCCAATGAAAAGCTCCGTCCGATACACGCGCGAATGCCGGTGATCCTGGATCCCAATGATTACGACCAATGGCTTGGGGAAACGACGGAGACAACCGCGCAGACGCTGTTACGGCCTTATCCGCCGGGAGACATGGCATTCTACCGGGTCGGGTTGCGGGTCAACAGCGTTCGCCATGACGACATTGAATGTATTTCGCCCTTGAAACTACAGAAATAGGTCGGACGCCCTAGAAACGGCTTTTTTGGTCGCGATAATTGTCGGGTCGCCCTCTTTCCACAGCGTTATCCCCAGAAATCCGCCGTTATCCCCAGAAATCCGCCTCGATTCGCGAATAAATGTTGCATTCTTGCTGGGACTACATATAGTTCCCATGCTTTTGCAGCATACGATATATGGGGAAGGGTGCGAAAAAAGGGGGCGTGATGCATTGGACTCCGGAACGGGTAGAAAGACTAGCGAATTTGTGGGCGGAAGGACATTCCGCGCGGCAAATTGCTGAAAAATTGGGTGGCGTGACGCGAAACGCCGTAATTGGCAAGGCGCACCGGCTAAATCTTCAACGGGGCGTTCCGCAGCCGGAACAGGCGCCGGAACCACCGCCGCCAGTGATTGAGGAGCCTGTGTTCGAGCCGGTTCCCGAGATGAAAAGCTGGATGTGCCGCTGGCCGACGGATGAGGCGGGGCGGTTTGGCATTCATATCTGCGGCAAGACCATCCAGCCCGGCCGGCCATATTGCGCGGAACATCTGACGGCGGCTTATCTTCTCAAGAAGCCCGCGGTGGCTTAGACACTGACATTTTGTGGCTGTCCGTACGTGGGGCAGGAGGGAAGTTGCAGACGATGCGGTGCATCGTCAAAACTTTCCGACGCTCTCCGACGAGCCGCATACGCGACCGGAACGGTGGCTTACCGAGGCTTTCGGCCCCTTCGGGGTCCTGACGGACCCCAAGACTCCCTGGGTCGCGCACGGCTCGCGATGCCCCGCATCGCCACGCCGCGCGCTCCCACGCCTTAGACCTTGGGCTGAAAGCCTTGTCAAGCCGTCTCTATGAGCCTTCATCAGTGATCCTTGGTATCAACGTTCGTGGCGGATTGGTAGTTTGGAATTTCATTCTGATATCCATGGGTCCTCTCTGGAGGGACAACGTGATGAAAAAGCAGCCGGAACTGGATCTCGATCATTTTCGCGCAATGCTTCTGGAACACAAAGAGGAGCTTTTGCGAATCGCCGCCGACAGCAGTGAGGCGGCTAAACCCGTTGAATTGGATCAGACCCGGGTGGGTCGTTTGTCGCGGATCGACGCCCTGCAGAACCAGGAAATGGCGAAAGAAACCGACCGCCGCAGACAGGCCGAACTGCAACGCATAGAAGCCGCGTTCCAGCGTATTGAGGATGGCGAGTTCGGCGAATGCGCGAATTGCGGCGAAAATATCGCCCGCAAGCGATTGGAACTCGATCCCGCGGTCGTGGTCTGTATCGGCTGCGCGCGATGATGGCCGTCAACCGAAATTGCGTTCCACATAGCCGCGAATGGTTTCCGGTTTCAACGGAAGTGACGTGATCTCAACGCCGTACTCCGACAAGGCATTGCAAACCGCATTGGCGAGCGCCGCGCCGGAGGCGATGATTCCACCTTCCCCGGCGCCCTTTACGCCCAGCGGATTGAATGCCGACGGCGTGTTCTCGAACGTTACCGTCCTCACATGTGGAACGTCCATACTGGTTGGCAACATGTAATCGGCGAAGGTCGCCGAAAGCGGTTGCGCATCGTCGCCATAGATAAATTCTTCCAGCAATGCGCCGCCGACTCCCTGGGCCACCCCGCCGATGGTCTGGCCGTGAACGATCATCGGATTGACGCAGCGCCCGACATCTTCCGTGGTGGCGTAGCGCAGAATTTCGATATCGCCGGTTTCTGGATCGACCGCGACTTCGGCCGCGTGCGCGCCATAGGTATGGGTCGGGTTCGAGTTTTCGAATTTCGCGGTGACATCCAGCTTCCCGCCATCGCCGCCGTCGAGCCCCAGCGCTTCGCGCGCGGCCAGCAATTCCGCAATGTCCATCAGCGGGTCGCCTTCATCGTCCGTCCGGTAGACCGCGCCGTCGCGAAACTCCAGCTCATCCTCGGCGAGATTAAGGCGCATGCCCGCAACCTGGATCAGTACCATCTTTAATTTGTCCGTGGCGGCGACCAGCGCGCCGCCGCCCATCACAATGCCACGGCTGTTAAAAGTGCCGTAGCCCCACTCGATATCACTTGTGCTAGCGCGCCGGACCGAAAAATTTTCCATCGACAATCCCAGCTCGTCGGCGCAAATCTGGGCGAATGCCGTCTGGTGGCCCTGACCCATGGCGCTCAGCCCGGTATAAACGTCAGCCTTGCCATTCTTCATCAGCACGATGCGCGCGACCTCGGCGGGTCCGACGCCGGTTGAATCCACCGCGCTGGCGCAGCCGACGCCACGCAGTCTTCCATCGGGCATGGTTCCGGAAAGCGCCGCGCCGGGCATCACGCCGATTTCCGCCAAGGCGCGGCGCAGCAAGGGTTCCGAATCGCCGATATCGTATGCCGCGGGACGGTCATAGGGCAGCAGCTTGCCGATGTGATACGGCATCTCCGCTTCCGTCAGCAGGTTGCGGGCGCGAAATTCCACCGGGTCGGTATTCAGATCCGCCGCCGCCATGTCGAACAGCCGCTCGCGGAAAAATGTCGCCTCGAACCGGCCCGGCGCGCGATAGGTGCCGACCGGGGTCTTGTTGGTGATGAAAACATCAACCTCGCAGGAAAACGCCGGCAGCCTGTAGGGTCCAGGCAGGGATTGAACCGCCTTGGCCGGAACCACCCCGCCATTGGTCCGCAGATAGGCCCCCATATCGGCGCCGATCCAGGCTCGCATTCCGCGCAACGTCCCATCGCTTTCCGTCGCAATTTCCAGTTCGCAGGCGATGTCCCGGGAATGATTTGCCGCGATCAAATGTTCGCGCCGGTCCTCGATCCACTTCACCGGCCGACCAAGCCGAATCGCGAGGAAGGGGATCAAAAAATCTTCCGGGTAGAATTCACCCCGGCTGCCGAACCCCCCGCCGACATCGAGCTCGATGAATTCCATGTGGTCTTCCGGCATGTCGAGCATTCCGGAGAGGATCCGGCGGTTAATGAAATTGACCTTGGTTCCGCCCCAAACCGTCAGCCGCCCGCCCGATCGGTCGTAGCTGGCGACGAAGCCCCTGGTTTCCAGCGGCACCGCGCCGTGGCGATGGCAGTAAAATGTTTCCCGCCTTGTATAGGGCGCATTGGCGAAAGCTGCGTCCACATCACCGTGTTCAACCGAATAGTTGGTGGCAACGTTGGTGCCGGCGGGTTCGGTCACCAGAGATTGGCCGGATTTGGCATCATCCATGGACGCAACCGGCGCAAGAAGATCATATTCGACAATGACGGACGATAATGCATCTTCCGCAAGATAGGCGTTTTCCGCGATGACCACCGCCACCGGCTCGCCCACGTATCGGACTTTCTGATTTGCCAGCGGATGTTGCAGAAATCGCTCAAACCCCGGAATTGGCGCCAGACGCAACGGAATTTCCGTCGCCATATCCGCGAAATCGGCATAGGTGACGACGGCGACAACACCGGGCATCCCAAGGGCGGCGGAAGAATCGATTTCGGTTATGCGGGCATGAGGGTGGGGACTGCGCAGGATCGCGGCATGAGTCAGCCCGTCCAGCATCACATCGCCGACATATTCCGC
>JAYZAW010000237.1:0-15887 GCA_036339495.1 Pseudomonadota bacterium
GCTCTCCCTCGCAGCTTATCAAGGGTCCGGGCGAGGCCTCAAAGATCGGTTATCCGGTCGCGGCTAAAATTGTATCCGGGGATATCGCCCATAAGACCGAGGCCGGCGGCATCGTACTGAACATTGCGGACGACGCGGCGCTCGATGATGCGTCCGCGCGTATTCTGGCATCCGCGCGCGAAAGTTTCCCCGATGCTGAAATCTCCGGAATTCTCCTGCAGCCCATGGAAAGCGGGCTTGCCGAGGCCTTGGTTGGCTATCGCGACAATCCGGAGACCGGCCCAATTGCGATGGTCGGCGTCGGCGGGGTGCTGGCCGAAATTTACGCCGACGTAGCGATCCGTCTGGCGCCGGTCGATAAAGCGGCGGCGCGCGAAATGATCGATGAGGTCAAGGGAATGGCCCCAATCCGGGGGTATCGTGGCCTGCCCGAAGGGGATTGCGCGGCGCTGGCCGACGCAATCGTGCGGCTCTCGACCCTTGCCTTGGTTCCGGGCGAGCCGGTAATGGAAGCCGAGATCAATCCGGTGATCGTACGGCGCGCGGGCGAGGGAGTGGTTGCGGTCGATGGGCTGGTCGCACTGAAAGAAGCTTAGACCGGCCCGATCCAGGTGATCCCGGCCATGGAAATGGCCGCCAACGCCAGCCCGCCATTGAATTTCCACATGGCCTTGCGGCGCGCTTCGTCGGAATTCTGCTTGTCGAGAATGACGCGAAACCCCTGATAGGCGAGTAATCCGCCGAGACCGAGCAATATGCCGAAACTCGGGGCGAGATATTCCATCGCCGCCGCTTTAGGAAGCTGCCGCGGGATCGTCGGGGGATTCGTCCTTTGGTTCGCCGCCGAGCGCGGTCAGCATGTCTTTCAGCTCGACCAACGCGGCATCCAGCATGTCGGAATCCGTACCGCGCATCACCACTGAGACGCCAAAGCGTTGCTGACGCATGGCGGGGTAGCTTCCAATATCGATTTCGGGATAACGGTCTTGCAAATCCGAAAGGCCGGGCGCGATTGTGCCCTCGCCCAGCTCGACACTGACCGAGCGCGACATCATCACCGCACCGCCGATCATCAAATTCTTGGCGCCTTCGAACATGGCCTGCATGATCTGCGGCACCCCGGCAAACACGAATACGTTCTCAATCTGGTAGCCGGGCGCGGCGCTGACCGGGTTATGGACCAGTTCAGCGCCTTCCGGAAAGGTCGCCATGCGCAGCCGCGCCTCATTGAGCGGCGTATTCTTCATATAGGACTGCAGCAGATCAACCACGCTTTGGTCCCGGTACATACCGACGCCAAACGCCTCGGCCACGCATTCGGACGTGATGTCGTCATGGGTCGGACCGATGCCTCCGGTGGTAATAACGTAATCGAACGCGGCGCGGCATTCATTCAGCGTGTTGACGATGGTGTTCTTGATATCGGGTATAACGCGCACCTCTTGCAGGCGTACGCCAATATCATTCAATCCAGTAGCGAGATAATTGATGTTCTTGTCCTGAGTGCGGCCGGACAAAATCTCGTTGCCGATCACAAGGACACAGGCGGTTACAACGTCATTTTCGGGCATATTCGTTCCTGATTTCGCGGTCACGGAGTGTATCACCCCGACCCGCATTGCACAAAGCGCCCCGAAAAACCTATTCTGCCGAGGTGAAATTTCCCGATCCCCTGATCCGCGGCGTACTGGTCAAGCGCTTTAAGCGCTTTTTGGCCGATATCACGCTTGAAAGCGGCGAAATCATCACCGCCCATTGCGCCAATTCAGGCAGCATGATGGGGTTGAAGGAACCAGGCGCGGAGGCTTGGCTGTCGCCGGCCCGCAACCCGAAGCGCAAACTCAAATACACCTGGGAGCTGGTGCGCAGCGGCGATGGGTTGGTGGGCATCAATACCAGCCTGCCCAACGCCATCGTGTCCGAAGCCATCAATGGCGGTGCAATCACCGAGCTTGCCGGCTATGACACACTTCGAAGCGAGGTAAAATATGGGAAAAACTCGCGTATCGATATTCTGTTGGAAAGCGAAGACGGGGCACCTTGCTACGTGGAAATTAAAAGCGTAACACTGAAGCGGGAAAACGGGCTGGCGGAATTCCCCGATGCGGTCACCGCCCGGGGCACGAAGCATCTGGGGGAATTATCCGATATGGTCGCGGACGGCGGCCGCGCGGTGATGCTTTATCTCGTGCAGCGAGAGGATTGTGGCCGCTTCGCCATCGCCGAGGATATCGACCCAACTTATGCGTCGGCCCTAAACGCTGCCCGCGCCGCGGGCGTCGAAACCCTGTGCCGTGTCTGCCGCGTGACGCCTGCATTAATCGAACTGGACCGCAGCCTGCCGCTGGATTTATAACTCGGGGAACCCTATGTGAACGATTGGTTCAGAAGCTCCAGATAGAATGCCATTATGAATGACCAGATCCGCGCCGCGGAAGAAGATCAGGAAGGCCCCGGCTACATTCCGATTCATGGACCGGAGGAGTTCGAGGCCATGCGTGTCGCGGGGCGGCTCGCCGCGGAATTGCTCGACTACATCACGCCCTATGTTCAACCGGGCGTGACGACTAACGAGCTCGACAGGATCTGCGCCGAATACACCCAGGATCACGGTGCGATTTCGGCGCCGCTGGGCTATCGCGGATTTCCGAAATCAATCTGCACATCGATCAATCATGTTGTCTGCCACGGCATTCCCGGCGACAAGTCATTGCGTGACGGCGACATCATCAATATCGATGTCACGCCCATCGTCGATGGCTGGCACGGCGATTCAAGCCGCATGTATCCGGTCGGCCGCATCGGCGTCAAGGCGCGCCGGCTGATCGACGTTACCCATGAAGCCATGATGCGGGGCATCAATCAGGTCCGCCCGGGGGCGACGCTTGGCGATATCGGATACGCAATCCAAAGCTACGCCGAAGGCGAACGGTTTTCCGTGGTGCGGGATTTTTGTGGTCATGGGCTTGGGCGCATTTTCCATTGCGCGCCCAGCGTGGTGCATTACGGCCGGCCGGGACGCGGCACGGTGCTGCGGGAAGGCATGTTTTTCACCATTGAACCCATGATCAATGCCGGCCGCCTGGAAACCAAAATCCTGGCCGATGGCTGGACCGCCGTGACTAAGGACAAATCACTGTCCGCCCAGTTCGAGCACTCTCTGGCCGTGACGGCGGACGGGTATGAGTTATTCACGGAATCTCCTTCCGGTCTACATAAGCCGCCTTACGAAGTCTGATCACGGATCAAATTGATTCGCCGCGAATTGCGTCTAACGAATCGAAATTCCGGGCATCATATAAATAAATCCGTTTTCACGATTGATCCCGTCACCAAACTGTGGTTCAAGGTGATCGAAATGAAGCGGTGAAACATAACCCGCTCACATTGCCCATCAATTCCCGATGGGTCCTAAAGGATGGATAAAATATGCCTCCGACGAATCCCATCTCCATGCTTTTCGGTCAGTCGCCCTTTGGGCCGCTCCAGGAACATATGAGGATCGTGGTGCAATGCGCCAATGAGGTCCCGCCACTGATCCAGGCGCTATGCGACGGCGACTCCACCGCGCTTGACGCCAATCGCGACGGCATTTTCGCCTTGGAAAATTCGGCTGACTCGATCAAGAACGAACTGCGCGCGCATCTACCGCGCCGGTTGTTCATGCCGGTCGACCGGCGCGACGTGCTGGAAATTCTGGATTTGCAGGATTCAATCGCCGACACGGCTCAGGACATCGCCGGCATGCTGGTGCTGCGCGACATGCAGGTGCCGCAAGCGCTCCATGACCCGCTCAAGAATTACACCCAGCGCTGCGTCGATGCATGCAACCAATTGGGCAGTATCATGGAGCAGATGGACGAATTGCTCGAAACCGGTTTCCGCGGCCCTGAATCGGAAAAGGTCATGTATATGATCGACGAACTCAACAAGATCGAGACCGACACCGACCAGAAGGCAGTCGATTTCATGCGGCTGTTGTTCAAACACGAAGAGGAAATCGGCGCGGTCGGCACCATCCTGTGGATCAGAATGACCCATTGGATCGGCGATCTGGCCAATTACGCGGAACGGGTGGGCAACCGCCATCGGTTATTGCTTGCCCGCTGAGGCAAAATCAAGGTGACGCCTCTTCCCAATTTCGCCACGCAGCGATGTTTCCGCCTATCTGAACCGGTTCGAAATTCATGACGATCATTGCCGAAAGCGGCTATATATTCATCGCGCTGGCAATCGCGTTCGGTCTGTTCATGACCTGGGGCATCGGCGCCAACGACGTGGCGAATGCGATGGGCACCTCGGTCGGGTCCGGCGCGATCCGCATCCGGCACGCAATCCTGATCGCCGCCATATTCGAATTTGCCGGCGCCGCGATCGCGGGCGGTCATGTCACCAAGACCATCCGCAAGGGCATCATCGATCCGACGTCGATCATTGACCACCCGGAAGTGCTGGTGTTGGGCATGCTGGCCGCATTGCTTGCGGCCGCCACATGGCTTGCAGTCGCGTCGGTTAAGGGTTGGCCCGTATCGACGACCCATTCGATCGTCGGCGCGGTGGTTGGATTCGCTATTGCCGGCATGGGAATGGATGCCGTCCAATGGGGCAAAATCGGCGAAATCGTGGCCAGTTGGGTTGTCTCGCCTGCGCTTGGCGGCGCCATCGCATTCGGCCTGATGATCAGCATCCAGAAGCTGATCCTGAATTCGGATAAGCCGTTCGAAAACGCTCTCAAATGGGGGCCGATATACACTTTCATGGTCGGTTTCACGATCTCGCTGATCACCCTGTTCAAGGGATTGAAACACCTGAACCTCGAGCTCAGCGTGGAGATGAGCTTTGTTTACGCCACAATTATCGGGGTTTCGGTCGCTTTCGTCGGCGCCTGGATGATGCGCCGGATCAAAATCGACCCGCGTGCCGACGAAAGTTTTCATTTCGCCAGCGTCGAAAAGGTCTTTGGTCCGCTGGTGATATTTACCGCCTGCGCCATGGCATTCGCGCATGGGTCCAACGACGTGGCCAACGGTATCGGCCCACTGGCGGCGGTGTACGGCCTAGTGCAGTCGGGCGGCGAGGTGAGCCAGAACTCGCCGCTGCCGCTCTGGATTTTGGCGCTGGGCGGCGCGGGCATCGTGGTTGGACTGGCGACATACGGGTACCGGGTGATGCGCACCATCGGCACCCACATTACCGACCTGACGCCGACCCGGGGATTTTGCGCCACCATGGGCGCGGCCATTACGGTGGTGCTGGCGTCACGCACCGGCATGCCCGTGTCGACAACCCATATCGCGGTCGGCGCCGTCATGGGTGTCGGGCTCGCCCGCGGCATCGCGGCCTTGAACCTGGAAGTGATCGGCAAAATTGTGATTTCGTGGGTCGTTACCCTGCCTGCCGCGGGCATCATGTCGGCGATGCTGTATTATTTCCTCAAGGGCGTGTTCATTCCCCTGCCGGGTTAATATCCCTGCAGGAACAGAACCTGGGTCCGGCGTGGAAGGTCGCGGAAGGACAGCTCGATCGAGGGGGACGGGTGGTGGCGAATCTTCCACTGCTTTTCGGCGCGCGCGATGAATGCATCGACCCCGTCAAGCGAGCCGTAATGCATCGGGATCACCAACATCGGCTTGACCTGACCCATCACCTCGAACAATTCATCGTGGCTCATGGTCCACATTCCATCGATCGCCGCGAAGGCGATATCGACGCGTCCGAGATCGCGCATCTGGTCCGTCGACAGCACATGGTGCAAATGACTGATATGGGCAATACAAAGCCCGGCGGATTCGAACACGAAGATCGAATTCCCGTTGGCGAACTTGCCGCCCCCCATATCGGCCAGATTGGTCGGCACGTTGCGCACCCTGAGATCGCGCAGCTTGACGTTATGACGCGCTATTCCGCCCTCCGGGTCCCAACCCCGCATGACGTATTTTATCCCGTCGGGGACAAAGTCAGTGTAGTGGCTGCCATGGGCGTTATTCATGGTAACGATCTGGGGCAACCGGTCGGGCGACACGTAACCGTTAAAATCCGTCACCACGCGAACGCCCTCGGCGGTTTCTATTTCAAAACTGGAGTGCCCGATAAAGGTAATCCGTACGTGGTGCCACGGCGCGGCGGCGACACGGAACGATGCCGGGATAATGGTCGGACGCAACCCGGCCATCGGATAGCACGACGCCAACGTGGCGCGCGGGGCGAGGTACAATAATCCTGTCGTCAATACCATCGCCAGGCACAGGAACCTTCGGCGGAGCGACATATCTTGCCAACCTCCTTCCTGTAAATTAAGAACGCACGCTACCACACGAATAGACCGGATGGTGTAATCGCCGCCACGGTTGATCATCAATATACCGTCGAATTGTCCACGAAATGCCTGATCCACGGTGCGAATCATCACTTTGCCGTCGACCCGAATCGTCATTTCACCGTGGCGGTCCCGGGTCATCTGGAGTTTGTGCAGCTCGCCATCTTCGAGCTTGAGCTTGCCATAAGTCGCATCGATGATCGCCGCGCCGCGATTGCCGCGGCGGATAAGTTCGATCGGCTGGTTCGAGCCCGGATTATAGGCCAACCAATATCCGAGCCGCCGTTTCCCTTGCGTCACGCCAACAACGAACCGACCTGCGTTACGCGACGAACAACCAAATTGCAGCACAATGGAGAAGGCATTGGGAATTTTTGCCAACGCCGCGAGGCGCGGCGGCTTGGACCGGATCGGCCGATGCTGCGGTTGTTGTTGCGGCTGCCCTGTCAGTTGCCCGAGGATCGAACCAATCAAGGCGTCCCGGGAGTCGCGCCGGTTATCCCGATTACTTTGGACATTACGATGGGGCTCATAATGCACCCTAAGTCCATTATAGGACGACACACGTATCCCGGAGCCGGACGCCCGCCATGTCGGATTATGGCTGAGATTTCCATCGCTGAAATTGTCGTATAGCACGCGCCTGAGCCGCCACCGATCATACCGCCGGACCAGCTGGCGCAAATCACCCAAGAACCGGGGGTCGGCGGCGCGAGCCTGCCGCGCGTCGCGGATAAGACTACGCAATTCCTTGAGAAATTTCCGCATTCTCACTTCGTCGTGACGCTCTGGCGGCGCCTGATAGCCACGCGCGCGCTCCGTGTGCTGAACTGAATTCTTGGCCGATGGATCCTGCCAGCCGCCGCTCGAATAGCGGGATTGCGCCGGTGCCCCCGTCGTCCAGGCAAGCGCCCACATTCCGATTGTCAGGGTGATCAAAACACGGTTCAGATAGACCTTGCCGGTCATCATTCTCCCCTTCGGCGGCCAATACGCCGCTTTTTGTTGATTGCCGGTTCAATGATGCCACAGTTCAAATTACCCCACATCTGGATTTGGGCCGATGGCGGTTCCTCTTTGATAATAAATACTTCATGGTGCGCGAACTCAAAAATGGGGGGAAAAGCGGTATGAGCACAACGGTCGGCGTCATAGGTCTGGGCATCATGGGTTCCGCCATGTCGGGCAATTTGTTGAAAGCGGGATTTCGGGTTGTCGGTTGCGATATCGATGCGTCAAGACGCGACCAATTAAAAGCGAAAGGCGGCGAAGCAGTCGAAACGCCGGCCGATGTTGCCACCGGCGCCGACATAATCATATTGTCATTACCCAGCGTCGCCGCATTCGAGGAAGTGGTCTCGGGCGAAAACGGTCTGGTGTCAGCCGCCAACAAAGATCTGATCGTGATCGAAACCGGAACCCTCCCGATCGACGTAAAAGAACGGGGCCGCGATGCGCTGTCGGAAACCGGCGCCGTCATGCTGGACTGCCCGTTGAGCGGCACCGGAGCGCAAGCCGTCACAAAGGATTTGGCGGTCTATGCCTCCGGCGAGGAAACCGCCTATCAAAGCTGTATGGAAGTGTTCGAAGGCTTTGCGCGCGCTCACTACCATGTCGGTCCGTTCGGCAATGGCAGCAAGATGAAATTCGTCGCCAACCATCTGGTCGCGATTCACAACGTGGCGGCCGCGGAAGCCATGGTGCTGGGCATGAAGGCTGGGCTCGACGCAGAATTGATATACAAGGTGATCAGCGATGGCGCGGGGTCATCGCGGATGTTCGAAGTGCGCGGCCCGATGATGGTCAAAGACAATTATTCCGACGCCACGATGAAAGTGGAGGTCTGGCAAAAAGACATGTCGATCATCGGCGATTTCGCCGTTTCGTTGGATTGTCCCGCGCCGCTATTTGCCGCATCGGGCCAGATTTACAACGCCGCCATGGCGCAAGGCCATGCACGCGACGATACCGCCGCGGTTTGCGCCGTGATGCAGGAAATGGCGCGGTTCGATCGCAAATAGACCGGCTTCCGATCAGACCTCAAAAATCAAACGGGTTCTCCGGCAATTCGGGCGGGCGAGACGGTTTCTCCGTCAGGTCGAACCTCCCTGTTTCCGCCGCTTCCGCTTTCGCCGCGGCTTTTGCTTCGGCTTCGGCCTCTTCCTGGGCTTGGTGCAATTGCTCCATGGTGGTCGCGTAGCCCGCCTTTTTAAGCGCGACATCAAGCTCGGCCCGGGTGCACAGATCAAGCCTTACCGGATCCTGCGCCTTGATATTGGCCATATTCCAGTGAGTCCGCTCCCGCACCGCGGTGATGGTCGGCTTGGTCGTGCCGACCAACCGTGAAATTTGCGCGTCCTTCAAATCCGGATAGGTCCGCACCAGCCATGCGATGGCGTCGGGTTTGTCCTGGCGCCGGGCCACCGGGGTATAGCGCGGCCCCTTGGTGCGCGTTGTCGGCGGCGGCATGTTGCTCTTGGCCATGCTTAGTTGAGCATCGGGATCGGCGACACAGCGGTCGATTTCCTCCTGAGTCAACTGAGCATTGGCGATCGGGTCATAACCGGCCATGCCGACGGCGACTTCGTCATCGGCTATGCTCTGCACTTCGAGGACATGCAGCGCGCAAAATTCGGCGATCTGGTCAAAATTCAGCGCGGTATTTTCGATCAGCCACACGGCGGTCGCCTTGGGCATTAAGGGTTTAGCCATCTTGAACTCCTTTGCCGGCGTTGCCGCGGAACGCGCGCCGCCGTTACTGCGAATTATATAAGGTCACGCGGGGTCGATTTCACGCCAATTCAGCGCCTCCGGCTCGGATCGGCGAATTCTATCCACCATTTTGGACCGTAAGCACGATTTTACCGATATGGCTGCTGGATTCCATCATTTCATGGGCCTTGGCGGCCTCCGATAACGGGAAAGTGGCGTGAACCAGCGGTCCCAGTTCGCCGGCATCCAGTCCAGGCCAGATGCGTTCTTTCAGGGCCGCCGCTATAGCCCCCTTTTCAGCGACCGAGCGTGGACGCAGCGTCGAGCCGGTCAGGGTGAGGTGTTTTTGCATGATCAAAAAGAGCGGTATTTCCGGCGAGGCGCCGCCCTGAACCGCGACTTGCACGAGCCGGCCACCGGGCGCCAGGGCTTGCAGTTTGCGGACCCCATAATCCCCGCCGACTTTGTCGATAATCAACTCGACTCCGGATCCGCCGGTCATGACCTTGGCAATCTCGACAAAATCCTCTTCCGCATAATTTATCGCGCGCGCTGCGCCGAGTTTTTCGCACACCGCGCATTTCTCCGCCGTGCGCGCGGTCGCCAGGACCCGCGCGCCAAGCGCGTGGGCAATCTGGATTGCCGCAGTGCCGATGCCGCCGGACCCGCCATGGATCAGCACCCATTGCCCGGACCGTAACTCGCCCCTGTCGATCAGATTGGTCCACACTGTAAAAAAAGTTTCCGGAATCGCCGCCGCCCGCACCATTTCGAAATTATCAGGCACAGGCAGGCATTGCGCGGCTGGAGCGGCGCAATATTCCGCGTAACCGCCTCCGGAAACCAGAGCGCAAACATGGTTGCCAAGTTGGATTTCCATAACACCGTCGCCGATTGCCACCACCACGCCGGCGATTTCCAGCCCCGGAATATCGGACGCCCCGGGCGGCGGCGGATAATTGCCGCGGCGCTGCATTACGTCGGGAAAATTGACGCCGGCCGCCACTACCTTGACAAGAACTTCGCCGTCGCCGGGCGTCGGCACCGCGCGGATACCCGGTTTGAGAGCCTCGGGCCCGCCAGGGTCGATTATCTCGATCGCGGTCATTTCGGTCGGAACTTCTGTCGTCATGGGACTCTCGGCTGAATTTGCGGGATTAAAAACCGGCTTGCAGTCCTAATGGGTTCGACCCAGACTGGCAAGACAGAACGGGAGATATCAGGATGGATGAAGAAGACTTCCTGCCAACGCCAAAACCGAAATTCGAACCGAAAATTCTTGATGATTTGTCGGTCGATGAACTCCGGGAATATATCGTCGAACTCCAAGTCGAAATTGCGCGGGTCAAACAGGATATTTCCGCCAAGGAATCCCATCGACAAAACGTCGATTCCATTTTCAAAAAATAACCCTCCAAACCGACTAAGCCGAATGGCCAATCGAAGATTATTAATTTATCGAGATTTGGTATGTTGCCAAATTTTGGAGGATGCGGTCTCAAAATTTTCAAGTGATTGATTTGATATGCATATGTAGGACGCTTTCGTGGAAGTCCGAGACAGAGATTATTTGAAATTTTCTACAAATTCGATGAATGTTAACCAAATTTTAACGAATTCTGAGCATAATGTTAATTGATGGTTCGGGATACCGAGCCCTCCTTAAGGATCCTTATCCCATCCTTTTTGACGCCTCCCTGTTAAACTTGAGCCGCCCTAACCGGCGGCTCATTTTTCTTATCAGGGTAATAGCGGGGCGAACTTAAAATGACGGAATCCGATACCTTCGGGGCATTTATCGAATCCACCTATGACGAAACCCTGACCCTGTTGGTCGATACGCGGGAATTTCTCAATTCCAAGCCACGGGCCAAGGATTCGGGCGGGCGCGAGCCCAAAGGGCTGGCCGAGACCATGTCGGCGATCAGTCACCTGACGTGGCGGATGACGGAATTAATGTCATGGCTGTTGCTGCAAAAGGCGATTATCGGAGGTGAAATCAGCCGTGAAGACGCCGCGACGCAATCTTCGTTCAAGCTGCCCGATATCGCCATTGACGATACTCGCCACAACAGTCCCGATATTGATCTGCCCGTCGCCGTACGCGGTCTGATAGACCGCAGCCGGCGGATCGGAGATCGGGCGACCACGCTGCAAGATTTGATCAATACCGCCGAAATTCACTGAAATCGGCTCAAGCGGCGCTATTCATCGGCGAGATAAACTGAATTTTCTCAAGGGGCCATATGGCCGCCGGGCGTTCAGCCGCCGAGCAAGTTCTGGAACCGTTTGTTGAACTTGGCCACTTGGCCGCCCGTATCAACGAGCCGCTGGTTGCCGCCGGTCCACGCCGGATGGGACTTCGAATCAATATCGAGCTTCAGCACATCGCCTGGTTTACCCCAGGTCGAGCGGGTCTGATATTCGGTTCCATCGGTCATTACCACGGTAATGTCATGGTAATCCGGGTGGGTATCTTTCTTCATAACAATGCTCCCACGAAGGCAGCGTATATATAGGACGGCCCGCCTCAATGCAAGTCGAATGTCCCGCTTTTCGTCCGGCGCTTGGCGGAAAAGGCGGGCTTTTGCCCCATGACCATACCTTTCACGGGGCCATGCTGCTATGAAACCCTTTGGGAAGCGCGAATAGATGCAGGGAGAACCGAAACGGTGGCGCGAAGTCCATTTATGACCAGCGAGGCCTATGACCGGCCACAGCGCAAAATCGGTCATCTGCGCAGGGTATTTCCGTATCTGAAACCCTATGGCGCCCAGATCGCTGGCGCGGGTGGCGCGCTGATCATCGGCGCCAGCACGGTGCTGGTGATGGGTTACGGTTTACGCCGGCTGGTCGATGAAGGGTTTCGCGGCGGCGATACCGGGATGCTCGATAATGCGCTGATCGCCCTGTTGGGCATTATCGTGATGCTGGCGCTGGCGACCTATGGCAGGTTTTATCTGGTGTCCTGGGTCGGCGAAAAGGTCGTGGCCGATATCCGGCGCGATGTTTTCAATCATGTATTGCGGCTCAGCCCGGCATTTTTTGAAGTTACCCGTACCGGCGAAGTGCTGTCCCGCCTGACCACCGACACAACGTTGCTGCAAGTCGTCGTCGGGTCCTCGGTTTCAGTGGCGCTGCGTAATATTTTGATGTTCATCGGCGGCACCGCCATGCTGTTCGTGACCAATGCGCGATTGAGCGGGCTGGTGTTTCTGATGGTGCCCCTGGTAGTTTTGCCGATCATCGTGTTTGGACGCCGCGTGCGACGGCTGTCGCGCGCGAGCCAGGACCGTGTCGCCGATGTCGCGTCCTATGGCGAGGAAACCATCAACGCGGTGCGCACGGTCCAGGCCTTCGGACATGAGGAGATCGACCGCCGGCGATTTGGCGTTGAAGTCGACCAGGCGCTGACCACCGCGTTGCGCCGGGTCGCGGCGCGCGCGGCCCTGACCGCCTTTGTGATTCTGTTTGTATTCGGCGCCGTTGGCGTGATCCTCTGGATCGGCGGGCGCGACGTGGTTGCGGGCCAGTTGACGCCGGGCGAATTGTCGGCCTTCGTGTTCTACGCCGTGGTGGTGGCAGGATCGGTCGGCGCGGTCAGCGAGGTGATCGGCGATTTGCAGCGCGCCGCGGGCGCCAGTGAGCGCCTGATGGAGCTGCTCGCCGTGGCCCCGGATATCGCGGCGCCCGACAAGCCGCGCGCATTGCCCGACCCGGGGGACGGCGCAATTGTGTTCGATGATGTGCGGTTTCACTATCCGTCGCGGCCCGATGGCGCGGCGCTGGAAGATTTCTCCTTGACCGTTGCGCCAGGCGAACGGGTCGCTTTGGTCGGCCCGTCGGGAGCGGGGAAATCGACGGTCTTTCAGCTGTTGCTCCGATTTTACGATCCCGAAACGGGCGGGGTGACCCTGGACGGCGTCGATCTGCGTGACGCGGACCCGGCGGCGATTCGCGCGCGTATTGGATTGGTGCCCCAGGACGCAGTGATCTTCGCCGGAAATGCATGGGATAATATCGGCTATGGCCGCCCGGACGCCACCCATGAGGAAATTCGTACCGCGGCGAAAGCCGCTTCCGCCGCCGAATTTCTCGATGCCCAGCCAGACGGATTCGATAGCTTCATGGGCGAAAAAGGCGTCCGGCTTTCCGGCGGCCAACGCCAGCGCATCGCAATCGCCCGGGCGATCCTCAGAAATCCATCGGTGCTGCTGCTCGACGAAGCCACCAGCGCGCTCGATTCCGAAAGCGAACGGGATGTCCAACTGGCGCTTGACCGCCTGATGAAGGATCGCACCACGCTGGTGATCGCCCACCGCCTGGCCACGGTCATGGAAGCCGACCGCATCGTGGTGTTGAACCACGGCCGCATCGTTGCCACTGGGCGGCACGAGGAATTGCTGGCCCAAGGAGGACTATACGCCCGGCTCGCCGCGTTGCAGTTTGATGTGGGCGAAGAATATCGTGAATCGTAGACCCGAGACGGCGACGCCAAACGTTCCTTGGGTCGAACTACTGCGCGATGGGCGCGCCGGCTATTCGGTAATAGTGTTGCTTGGCGCGATGTTGCATGCGCTGCAAATTCTGGTCATCGCCATCATCATGCCGACCGTGGTCGGCGATGTAGGCGGCACGGCCTATTACACATGGGCGGCGCTGCTTTACACGGTCGGCTCGATCGTCGGCGCTTCCTGTGTCGGGCCAATTTGGCGGATACTGGGTGCAAGACGCGGATCGGTCGCCAGCGGATTGCTGTTGATGGTTGGCACCACGGGATGCGCCCTTGCGCCGGATATGGCCACCCTTATCATTGCCCGAACCGTGCAGGGCTATGCCGGCGGACTGATTATCGGCGGCACCATGGCTTTGGTCAGCGGGCTGTTCAGTGAAAACCTGCGGCGGCGCATTCTGGCCGCCTATCAAGGCACCTGGATGGTGGCCCAGCTGTTGGGACCGGTCGTCGGCGGAGTCTTCGCCGAAATTGGCTGGTGGCGCGGCTCGTTTTGGTCGATGTTGCCGTTCACCTTGTGTTTCATCGTGATCGCCTGGATCAAATTGCCCGACCGGCTTGAAATCGACGCCGGAAAAAAGCGGCCGTTCCCTCTGGCAAGGCTGGCCATGTTGACGGCCGGCTTGATGTGCATCGCAATGGCTGGCCCGGTCGCGCAAGCCACGCCACGGGCCGCATTGATCGTCGCCGCCATCGGGCTGATCTGGATGACGTTTCGTTTCGACCGCGCGGCGGACAACAGGCTGTACCCGAGCGGCGCGCTTTCACTGCGTTCACCCGTCGGACTGGCGCTGTGGATATTGTTTCTGGTCGGGGTGGTACAGACATCGGTGACGCTGTTTCTGCCGCTGTTGCTCCAGGTGGTTTACGGCGTGACGCCTTTGTTTATTAGCTTCGTGACCATCGTTGTGACCGTTGGTTGGACGACCGGCACTTTCCTGGTGTCCGACTGGTCGGGCGACCGCGAACGGACCGCCTTGCGGAGCGGGCCCCTATTCATGCTGGCCGGAATGGTGGGCATCGCGGCCACGGCCCATGTTCCAGCGCTGGCGGTGCTCACGGTCAGCGCGTTCGTTCTCGGGTTCGGCGTGGGGATTCACAATGTCCATCTATTGGCCCGGACCATGGCGAACGCCGAAAAAGGCGAGGAAGCCATCACCGCGGCGTCGATACCGTCGATCCGATCGCTCGGCACGGCGTTCGGCGCGGCCCAGGCCGGCATGCTGTCCAATATGGTGGGCTTCGGCGACGCCGCCGATCCCGCCGCCGTCGCCACAGTGGTGACAGTGATCTATGGCGCCGATCTGATCCCCGCCACGCTTTGCGTATTGTTCATGTTCGCTCTGGTACGTCTCGGCGGCCGCCCTGCGCGGACTGAATAGACTTGGGCGCCAATGCCCCATACAATCCCGCATATCGAGTTCTCAGATAGTGGTTCACTTGCATGGCAGAAGAGCGTGTCCAACGCCGCCTCGCCGCGGATGTGGTCGGGTATTCGCGGCTTATGGGCAGTGACGAAGAAGGAACGCTCGCCGCGCTGTCCGCCCACCGGGCCGAATTGATTGACCCCGGCATTATTGAACACCGGGGACGAATCGTGAAAACCACCGGTGATGGGCTTCTCGCCGAGTTTGCCAGCGTTGTGGACGCCGTGCGATGCGCCATCGCCTTCCAAGAAGGCATAGCGAAGCGAAATTTGGACACGGAAGAAGACCAACGTGTCGAGTTCCGCATCGGCGTGAATCTTGGCGACGTGATCGTGCAGGACAATGATGTCTATGGCGATGGCGTAAATGTCGCGGCGCGATTGGAAGCGCTCGCCGTCCCGCGTGGCGTTTTGATTTCCAGCGATGTATTTCGTCAGGTTGAGGGAAAGGTCGAATCGGATTTCGACGATCTCGGCGAACAAAAGCTCAAAAACATCGAACGACCGGCGCATGTATACCGGGTCTGGATTAAAACCCAGGAAAGCACGGCGCAGGTAAAATCCGCACCGCTTGCTCTTCCCGACAAGCCCTCGATCGCCGTTCTGCCGTTCGAAAACATGGCGGGTGATCCGGAACAGGAATTTTTTGCGGACGGCATCACCGAGGACATCCTTACCGAACTTTCGCGCTTCCGCGATCTGTTCGTCATCTCGCGGACGTCGGCCTTCAAATTCAAGGACAAGGCGCTCAACATTCGCGAAGTCGCGCGTGAACTGGGCGTCCAGTTTGTGGTCGAGGGAAGCGTCCGCAAGGCGGGAGATCGGGTCCGCGTTACCGTCCAGCTTATCGGCGCGGAAAACGACAGCCATATTTGGGCGGAACGTTACGACCGCAAACTTGAAGATAAATTCGCGATCCA
>JAYZAW010000238.1:0-4410 GCA_036339495.1 Pseudomonadota bacterium
CTTTTTATCGTCTCCGCCGTCGGGGCCGCCGCCGGCATCGTCATCGGGTGACTTCTTTTTCGCCGGCTTCCTGGCCTTGGGTTTTTTCGCCTTGGGGGCCGCCTTGGGCGGTTCGGAGAACTCGAAGGCGATGTTCTTGTCGACTAGCTTGACCCGGACCAGCCCGCCCTTCATCAGTTCGCCGAACAGCAATTCGTCGGCCAGGGGCGTCTTGATGTGTTCCTGGATCACGCGGGCCAGAGGCCGCGCGCCGAAGGTCTGGTCGTAGCCCTTGCGCATCAGCCAGTCGCGCGCGTCCGCGTCGAGCTCGATGGTGACGTTGCGGTCCTCGAGCTGGGCTTCGAGCTGGATGATGAATTTCTCCACCACCTTGGCGATGATCTCCGGCGGCAGCGAGGCGAACTGGATCACCTTGTCGAGCCGGTTGCGGAATTCCGGCGTGAACATGCGCTTGATGGCTTCTTCATCCTCGCCGACGCGCGCGTCGCGTTCGAACCCGATGGCCGGCTTGGCGAGCTCCGACGCGCCCGCATTGGTGGTCATGATCAGGATCACGTTGCGGAAATCGACCGACTTGCCGTTATGGTCGGTCAGCTTGCCGTGGTCCATGACCTGCAGCAGGATGTTGAACAGATCCGGATGGGCCTTTTCGATCTCGTCCAGCAGGAGGACCGCGTGCGGGTGCTGGTCGATGGCGTCGGTCAGCATGCCGCCCTGGTCGAACCCGACATAGCCGGGCGGCGCGCCGATCAGCCGCGAAACCGAATGGCGCTCCATGTATTCCGACATGTCGAAGCGGATCAGCTCGATCCCCATGGTGAGCGCCAGCTGACGCGCGACCTCGGTCTTGCCGACGCCGGTCGGGCCCGAGAAAAGATAGGATCCGATCGGTTTTTCCGGCTCCCGCAGCCCGGCGCGGGCCAGCTTGATGGAGGACGCCAGCATTTCGATCGCATTGTCCTGGCCGAACACCACGGTCTGCAGGTCGCGCACCAGGGTCTTGAGGACTTCCTGGTCGTCGCGCGAGACGCTTTTCGGCGGGATGCGCGCGATCTTGGCGACCACGGCCTCGACATCCTTGACCGTGATCAGCTTCTTGCGCTTGGATTCGGGCAGCAGCTTCTGCGCCGCGCCGACCTCGTCGATCACGTCGATCGCCTTGTCGGGCAGCTTGCGGTCGTTGATATAGCGCGCCGCGAGTTCGACCGCCGTGCGGATCGCTTCCGCCGTGTAGCGCACCCGGTGAAATTTTTCATAGTACGGCTTCAGGCCGCGCAGGATCTTGATGGCGTCGTCGATCGAGGGCTCGTTGACGTCGATCTTCTGGAAGCGGCGCACCAAAGCGCGGTCCTTTTCGAAATAGGACCGGTATTCCTTGTAGGTGGTCGAACCCATGCAGCGCAGCGTGCCGGCCTGGAGCGCGGGCTTCAGCAGGTTGGAAGCGTCCATCGAGCCGCCCGAGGTGGCGCCGGCGCCGATCACGGTGTGGATTTCGTCGATGAACAATATGCCGCCCTCATAGGCCTCGAGCTCGCTGACCACGGCCTTGAGCCGTTCCTCGAAATCGCCCCGGTAGCGCGTGCCGGCCAGCAGCGCGCCCATGTCGAGCGAGAAGATGGTGGCGTCGCTCAAGACATCCGGCACGTCTTCCTGGGTGATGCGGCGCGCCAGCCCCTCGGCGATGGCGGTCTTGCCGACGCCGGAATCGCCGACATAGAGCGGGTTGTTCTTGGTGCGGCGGCACAGCACCTGGATGGTGCGTTCGATCTCGGCCTCGCGCCCGATCAGAGGGTCGATCTTGCCGTCGGCGGCCTTCATGTTAAGGTTGACGCAGTAGGTGTCGAGCGCCTCGTTGGCGGAGCGCTTGTCGCCGTTCTTGTCGGCCGCGATTTCCTCGTCCTGGCCGGCGCCGCGGGTCGCGCGGTTTTCCGACCGGCCGGGCACCTTGGCGATGCCGTGGCTGATATAGTTCACCGCGTCGAAGCGCGACATCTCCTGCTCCTGCAGGTAGAAGACGGCGTGGCTCTCGCGCTCGGAGAACATCGCGACCAGCACATTGGCGCCGGTGACCTCCTGGCGGCCGGACGACTGGACATGGATCGCGGCGCGCTGCACGACGCGCTGGAAGCTGGCGGTCGGTTTCGGATCCTCGCCGTGATCGACCATCAGATTGGACAGCTCGTTATCGAGATATTCCGTGAGATCGCCGGAGATCTTGTCGACGTCGACGCCGCAGGCGCGCAGCACCGAGACCGCGTCCTGGTCGTCGGTCAGGGCCATCAGAAGATGCTCCAGGGTGGCGTATTCGTGATTGCGTTCGCTGGCCAGGGCCAGCGCCCGGTGCAGGGATTTCTCGAGGTTGCGCGACAACATGAACGGTTACGCCTTTTCCAGAGTGCATTGCAGGGGATGTTGATGTTCTTTCGCCATGTCCATGACCTGGGTGACCTTGGTCTCGGCCACCTCATAGGTGAACACGCCGCACACGCCGACGCCCTTTTGGTGGACATGCAGCATGATCTGGGTCGCCTGTTCCTGGTTTTTGTTGAAAAACTGCTCCAGAACCATGATCACGAACTCCATCGGCGTATAATCGTCATTCAGCATTATCACTTTATACAACGAAGGCTTCTTAGCCCGAACCCGCGATTGGACGGCGACGCCGGTTGTTGGGGGGGCGTCGTCGTTGTTATCGTCGTCTTTCGGTCCGGCATACCACCACTCGGCTGACATCGTATCCTCCAACGCCGATAATATGAAATCACAAGCCTTTGCGCAATTACAGGATTTGGGTGGGTTTGCGATGTATTAATAAAATTTGATCAAAATCCAATTGAAATTGGACAGATGAATCCGGATTCTTTAAGTTCGTCGGAATTTATGGTTAATTTTAGGTCACTGGGTAGGAACTCCGGCTTGATTCGGCGCGTTTACGGTTTCGTCCTCACGTCTTTGATGCTGGCGCTCATCGCGGCGCCGGCCCAGGCGCGCTATGCCTCGATCGTGATCGACACCCAGACCGGCAAGGTGCTGCACGCGACCAACGCCGACACGCCGAACTACCCCGCCTCGCTGACCAAGATGATGACGCTGTACATGATCTTCGAGGGCCTCGACGGCAGCAAACTCACTTTGCACAAGAAACTCAAGGTCAGCCGGGTCGCCGCCGGCCGCTCGCCGTCCAAGCTCGGCCTGCGCCGCGGGCGGGCGATCTCGGTCGCCGACATCATCGGCGCGCTGGTCACCAAATCCGCCAATGACGCCGCCACGGTGGCTGCGGAAGCGCTCGGCAGCACGGAGCGCAAATTCGCCCGGCTGATGACGGCCAAGGCCCGCGCCCTCGGCATGACGCGCACCACATTCCGCAACGCATCCGGCCTGCCGCACCGCCGCCAGCAGAGCACCGCGCGCGACATGGCGAAACTGGGCGCGGCCCTGCGCAACGACTTCCCGCATTACTACCATTATTTCTCGCTCGCCTCGTTCCGCTACAAGGGCCGCAGATACCGCAACCACAACAAGCTGCTGAAACGCTATGACGGCGTCGACGGCATCAAGACCGGCTATATCCGCGCGTCGGGCTATAATTTGGTCGCCTCGGTCAAGCGCGGCGGACGGCGGCTGATCGGCGTGGTGTTCGGCGGGCGCTCGGCGCGCTGGCGCGACCGCCACATGATGCGGCTGTTCAATTCCGGCTACGCGGCGCTCGAGCAATCGGGCGCGATCACCCTGGCCAAGGCCGAGCCCTGGCCGCCGGTCCCGAAACGCAAGCCGCTCCGCATTCTGGCGCAATCGGAATGGTCGATCCAGGTCGGCACGTTCAGGCGCTACGCGACCGCCCACCTCGCGGTCAACCGGGCGGCCCGCGCCGTGCCGTCCTTGCTGCGCATCCCGATCTCGATCCAGCGCAACAACGGCAACCGGGGCGAATTGTTCCACGCCCGCCTCAAGGGCCTCTCGGAAAAGCGCGCCAAGCGGTCGTGCCGCCGCCTGAAACGCCGCAAGATCAGCTGCGTCGCCATCCCGACCGACTAATCCGTGGGCCATGGCTGTCGGTAGACCGCCGCCACGGCAACGAAATCACAACATTTTTGGGGTGGGTCCCCGACCCACCCGCCGGTCGAACGAACCAATCCAAATCATCGATCTCGATAACCCACCCACGGGCGGGTCGGGGACCCGCCCCTACGGATATGGTGTTTGATCAAATTCATCGCCCTCAACAGGCATCGAACCCGAGGCCGGCGTCGGTCAGAATAACCACGGAGAACACAGAGGGGTCACAGAGATTTCTTATCGATCGTTCCGGCGCGGCGGGTGACCATGACCGCGCGGGCCGACAGGCTGGTTTTGTTTCTTTGTGAAACTCTGTGTTCTCGGTGTTCTCTGTAGTGAAAAATAAATATACGG
>JAYZAW010000239.1:0-6112 GCA_036339495.1 Pseudomonadota bacterium
TTGCGGTTATCAAACGAATTGGTTCGCGATTCGAGAGTCCGCCGGCGGTCAATCGGAATTTTCCGAACCGTTCATTGAAACCGGGCAAGACCATCGCCCCCAGCTTCGGACATTTGAAAAATTGGAGCGGGCGAAGGGAATCGAACCCTCGTCGTAAGCTTGGGAAGCTTCTGCTCTGCCATTGAGCTACGCCCGCGCCCGCTCGCTGCATTCTATCCACTCGCAGGCATCATTGCTATAAGGTCATGTCAAAGGAGACTGCAATGAAGCTGTGCCGCTTTAACAACAACCGTCTCGGACTGGTGGATGGCGACGAGATCGCCGATGTGACGGAGGCCTTGGCCGTCATTCCCCAATCGGGCTGGCCCGCGCCCCATGGCGACGGGCTGATCGCCAATCTCGATGCGGTCAGGGGCGCGGTCGACAAGATCGCCGGCGGCGCGCAACGGCTCAAGGTGTCGGATGTGAAGCTGCTGAGCCCGGTCGCCAACCCGACTAAGGTCATGGGCGCGCCGGTCAACTACAAGGCCCACCAGGAAGAGGCCCAGGATGATGCGGGCGTCAATTTCGGCCAGCAGATCAAGTCGATCGACGAATACGGCATGTTCCTGAAATCGCCGGTCCTGGTCGGGCCGTCCGAGGGCGTCGCGCTGCATTTCACCGACCGACGCAACGACCATGAGATGGAAATCTCGGCGATCATCGGCCGCGAGTGCAAGGATGTCACCTATGACGACGCGATGGACACTGTCGCGGCATGGTCCATCGGCCTCGACATGACCGTGCGCGGGACCGAGGAACGCAGCCTGCGCAAGGCGATCGACAGCTATTCGGTGCTCGGGCCCTGGCTGGTCACCGCGGACGAAATTCCCGATCCACATAATCTGGAATTTTCCATTCATGTCGGCGACGAACTGCGCCAGAAATCCAATATGAACATGCTGGTCTACGACACCGCCAAGCTGATCGAATGGACGTCGAGCTATTACACGCTTTATCCGGGCGACGTGATCATGACCGGCACGCCGGAAGGCGTCGGCCCGGTCGCGCCGGGCGATGTGATGCATTGCACCGCCGAACATATCGGGAGCATGGATATCGCTGTGCGGGCGGCGTGATGAAATCAATACATAAATGGTTTCGCGCGGCGACTACCGAAACCCCCCCCCCGGGCGGGTGTGGGGGGACCCGCCGCGCCGCGATGGGGGGTGAGGGGGTGCCGCCGACAGGCGGCATAAGAACCTTTCATGACGCGCTAATCGCGCTTACCCCTCACCTTCCCACGACGCTGTCGCGTCGCGGGCCCCTCCCTCTCCCGCAAGGGGCGCGGGAAATTTCGGCATCGCGCAAATTCCTCTATGTAGAGATACCATGATGGGCGATGTTCTTTCCGGCCGGGTCGCATCGGGGGTCGGGCAGGGGGTGTTCTTCACCGGGCTCGGCTGGGCGCGAGAACAGTTCGTCGCCAAGCTCGGCATCGAACCGTTTCCCGGCACCTTCAACATGGTGATCGACGACCCCGATGCGATGACTTCCTGGGTGCGGTTGAAGCGCACGGCGGGCGTGGTGATTGAAAACCCCGGCGACGGCCCGCATGATTGCGACGGCATATGCTGGAAGGTGACGCTGGCGGACCGGATCGAGGCCGCCATCGTGCTGCCCGACGTGCCGGACTACCCGCCGGCGCAAATTGAACTGATTGCGTCGGTCGGCGTTCGCGACGTGCTGGGCGTCGAGGACGGCGACCCTATTTCACTGCAGGTAACGGATGGAGGATGACATGACGACTGAATATGGTACCGGCAAGGCGCGCGCGCTCGGCATCAATCACATCGTACTCGAGGTCGGCGATCTTGATGAGGCGCTCGAGTTCTACGGCAAGTTTTTCCAATTCTCCCTGCGCGGGCGGGGCGAGATCAACGCCTTCATGGATATGGGCGACCAGTTCCTCCAGTTCCGCAAGGGCCGCACCCAGGATGCCGACGGCGCGCGCCATTTCGGTTTCGTGGTCGATGACCGCGAACCGGTCTGGGAGGCGGTCAGGGAACACGGCATCGAGCTGATCGGCGACCGGCTGAATTTCCGCGACCCCTGGGGCAACCGGATCGAGGTCGTTCAGTATGACGAAATCCAATTCACCAAGGCGCCCGGCATTCTGCGTGGCATGGGCAATGGCGACCCTGGGAAAACGCCCGAAGCCTTGAAGGAACTGTCAGAAAAAGGCATGTCGCCGGATGCCTGAAGCCACGACTTATGCGAATGCATCGGTCGAACTATGGCAATTTCCGCTGTCGGGGCCGACCGGCGGGTCTGGGATAACATCCGTCGACGTGATCGTCGTCCGGCTTGAGGATTCCGACGGACATGTGGGGGACGGGTTTTCCTATGTGCTGGGCGGCGGCGGCGCGGTGGTGCGCGATCACGCCGCGGATATGTTGGAGCGCATTGTCGCGGGTCAAACCGGAATCCATCCGGCGGCGTTGTGGCGGCGCCTTGCGGCGTCGCTCAACCGGCTCGGCCGGGGCGTCGGATATCTTGCGATGGCGGCGATAGATGTGGCGGCGTGGGATCTGTATTCAAAGTGGCTCGGCGAGCCATTAGGCAACGCTCTCGGCGGCGTGGCGCGCGGCATGCCGGTCTATGGCTCGGGCGGATTCGGCCCTACCCAGGACGCGGCCGCGGCGGCCGAGCGCGCGCTGGAATATTCCAAGGCGGGCTGTTCGGCGATCAAGCTCCGCGTGGCCGGCAACCGGGCCGACGTCGAACGGATCAATACGGTGGCCGCCGCGCTGCCGGACGATGTCGATATCATGGTCGACGCCAATGAAAAATGCGATGTGCCGCGCGCACGCTGGCTCGCCGCCGAGCTGGCCGAGATCAATGCGCTGTGGTTCGAGGAGCCCCTGCCGGCATCCGACGTCAACGGTTATGCCTTGTTGGCGCGCGATTGCGCGGTGCCCATCGCCACCGGCGAACATCACCAGGGTAGCGTCGAACTCACGCCGTTTTTTAATGCCGGGTCCTGCGCCATCGTACAGCCTGATCTCGCCATGATGGGCGGCATCACGGAATGTCTGCGGGTCGCCCAGCTCGCTGAACATTACGGCATGACCGTGAGCCCGCATTTTTTGCCGGCGCTGTTCATCCATCTGGCGGCGGCGTCGCCGGCGGTAAAATGGCTGGAGGATTTCCCGCTGCTCGAGCCGCTCTTCGTCGACCTACCCGAGATGAATCCAAACGGCATGATGAGCCTCAACGAGGCCGTGCCCGGTCACGGAATGCGCTGGGCGCCCGGCGCGCGTGAAGAATACCGGGTTGAGCAAAAAGGAAGACGACCATGAAATTGTGCATCTATAACGACAACAAGCTCGGCGTGGTCGAAGGGCAGGAATTGATCGACGTGTCCGAAGCGCTGGAGGCGATTCCCCAGACCGGCTGGCCGCGTCCGCCGGGGGACGGCTTTATCGCCAATCTTGATAACGTGAAATTATTGGTTGGGACTTTGCGCAAATGGGGATTCGTGCAGCGCCACGGCAGCGTCAAGATACATAGCCCTGTGGCCAACCCGACCAAGGTGATCGGCGCACCGGTCAATTATAAAAAACATCTGGAAGAGGCGGCCGCGGACGAAGCCATCAATTTCGGCAACAAGATCAAGACCATCGATGAATATGGCCTGTTCCTGAAACAGAACGTGCTGGTCGGACCGTCCGAGGGCGTAAAGTTGCATTTTACCGATCGGCGCAACGACCATGAAATCGAGCTCGCCATGGTGATCGGGCGCGAGGCCAAGAATGTTTCCCATGACGCTGCGCTGGATTATGTCGCGGGCTATTCCATCGGTCTCGACATGACGGTGCGCGGTCCCGAGGACCGGTCCATGCGCAAGGGAATCGACGGCTATTCGGTGCTGGGCCCGTGGCTGGTGACGGCCGACGAAATCCCCGATCCCGACAATCTGGATTTCGAGATCAGCGTGAACGGCGAAGTGCGTCAGAAGGCCAATACCAGCGATCTAATTTTCGATTGCCGCCGGCTGATCGAATATGCGTCCAGCTTTTATACCCTCTATCCCGGCGACGTGATCATGACCGGCACGCCCGAGGGCGTCGGGCCGGTCGAGCCGGGCGACGTAATGCATTGCGAATTCGAACGCATCGGCGCCATGGATGTCGACCTGCGCTGATCCCGTCATGACTCCGATCATTCGGGCGATGACAGCCGCCGATGTGCCCGAAGCGGAACGCATTACGCGTCTCGCGCTCGGCACTTTCTTCGGCTTGCCAGACCCGATGCAGTTTCGCGGCGACGGCGAGGCGGTGTCCGGCCGATACCATACCAACCCCGACGGCGCGTTCGTCGGCGAACTCGACGGGCGTTTGATTGCCTCGGGCGTGATCATGGATTGGGGCAGCGCCGCCGTGCTGGGGCCGCTTGGGGTCGATCCCGATCACTGGGGAAAGGGCATCGGACATCAATTGATGGACTCGATGACGGAGCATCTCAACCGTCGCGGTTTCGATTTCACCGGGCTGTTTACCCATCCGCAAAGCGCGTCCCATATCCGGCTGTATGAACAGTTCGGTTTCTGGATGCAACGCGTTACGGGCGTCATGATGAAACCGGTGGCTGTTTCCGCCGCGTCCCTCGACTACGCGCTGTTCTCTGGGTTTGACGATCTGGAATTCGATCGTGCGCTGGCCGAGTGTAAATCATTGACCGACGGGCTGCATCCGGGGCTCGATCTTAGCCGGGAAATTCGGACTGTTGCGGAACTTGGTCTCGGCGATACGCTGGCGCTGCGCCAAGACGATGCGCAGGTCGGATTCGCGATCTGCCATTTCGGGGCGAGATCGGAGGCGTCGAGCGCGCGGGTCATGGTCAAATTTGCGATGGCGCGAAGCGGCGACACCGAAGCATTTATTGCACTACTCGCATCCTGCGAAAACCTGGCGGCGCGGCTGGGTGCGTCCGAAATCGCCGCGGGCGCCAATTCCGGCCGGCCGCGCGCCTATCGTCTGATGAAGGACGCAGGATACCGCACCGCCATGAACGGCGTCATCATGATGCGGCCCGACCAGGCCGGTTATAACCGGCCGGACAGTCTGGTGATTGATGACTGGCGATGATTAGGGCGCGTCGTCGGAACGAGGCCGGCGGAACCACATGGCCAGATCGAAGGTATTTAGATTGACCGCCCGCAGCAGCTCCGTGACCGTGACCACGATATCGGTCGCGGTCGCCGATTCTGCCGACAGGATCGGCAGGAAAAAGCGGTCTTCCATCTCGGTCTTGTTGGCGTAAAGCCGGGACCCCGCCGTCAGCAGTCGCTGAACGGTTTCATCGGATATCTGATCCGTTGTTCCCTCGTTCAACGCCTTTTCAGCCGCGGCGAATGCCTTTTCAACGGCGCTTTCCAACTCGGCGAAATCAGCCCCATTGTCGTCTGTTTTGGACTCAGACGACGACATAAACGTCACCGCTATCGACCTTCACCTTATAGGGCTTCAGCCGAACGTTCTTGTTGCCCGGATGGCGGCCGGTCTGAAGATTGTATTCGTATCCGTGCCACGGGCAGACGATATGTACATGCTCGTCTGAAAACTTCAGCCCCTTACTGGTCATGTCGTCGCCAAGAATTTCTTCCACCTTGTTCAGGATCTTGCCCTGGCATACCGGACCACCCTGATGGGTGCATCTGTTTTCATAAGCGTAAAATTCGCCATCGACCCGGAAGACACCGATTTCCAACTCGTCCTGCGCGATGATTTTCCGGTCTTTGTCGCCGAATTCCGATTCTTTTCCAACGTATAGGTCAGCCACTTCACGAGTCTCCCAAGCTGTCTTGATTGTTGCATTTATTGGCCCAGGCAAGAAAACCATCCCACGGCCAATGGCGATTTTAACCCAACCGCCCGATCAACCCCAAGCCTTTATCTTGATCTTCAAAATCTGCTGAAAGCGCCTGCAAACAATGGGATTTAGCTCTAACTTGGCTCGAGTGGCGAAACGAGGTAAATAAAAATTAACCTTTGTTGCGGAGACTGCTAATACCGTCCGCACAGTCTTGGTACGTATTGAGGCGTGCCGGGCAGAATTTGGTGAAAGCGCT
>JAYZAW010000240.1:0-5100 GCA_036339495.1 Pseudomonadota bacterium
TTCCGCGCCCAACGCCGCAAATTCAATCGGAATATCCAAGTCTGGTGTTTCAAATGCCATGGGAGAAACTTAATCCGCCCAGCCGGCGGAATGGAGTAACCTTGAGTAAAATTGCCGTGAAGTCTTATTTTTAAAACCTGATGCGGCTGGAGCCGATAATTCAAATAGTTTTAGCCGCCTTTCCGTATCAGGCGGAATCCGATCAGAATATGCTTTATTTCGGTGGGCCGGCCATGCCGCGCCGCCGGGCGGCAAACCCCGCAGCCCTTATCGTCCCACGAACTGCCCTTGACGATGAAGCGCGCCGCGCCTTGCAGGGTGGACGACCATTCAAACATCTGGCCAGCGCCGTCGAGCAGGCCAAACGGCCCCGCACCACCGGGAAACGCACCCACGGGGACCGTATCGAACGGCCCGTTGTCGGCGCTGTTCAGCCTTTTCGGGTCGAATGCGTCGCCCCAGAGGAAATGACGGTCATCGACGCCGCGGAACGCCTTTTCCCACTCCGCCTCACTGGGCAGCCGCCAGACCCTTTTGGTGACGCCGCCCAGCCATTTTGCGTAATCCCGGCATCCAGATGTGACACCAGCACCACGGGATGGTTTTCTCTGCCGGCGGGCGGGCGATTGCCGGTCCAGGCGTGGCGTCTGGTGCGCGAATAGGGATAGTTCAGGCGATAGCTCTTCCAGGTTTTGCGCGACACATCCGGCGCGGCCTGCCCCGTAGCCGCCACGAAGGCGGCATATTGCCGATTGGTGATCACGCCGCGCGTAATCCGAAATCCCGTCAGCGTGATCCCGCCGCGCTTGAATTCGCTGTCATACCAACGGCCGCGCCGGGTCGCCGAATGGCCGTAAGCCCGTTCATCCAGCGCGTAGGCGGCTTGGCGCTCGGCTCGGTCCGAACCACGGATGAAACTTCCCGCCGGCACTATTACGGTGTCCGGAATTGGGACGGAAGTCCGTTCCGCAACGCAGCCAGCCAACAGGACCGCCAATAATACGAAAACCGTGACCCGGTCACGCATCGGCGCGCCGTCGCCGGGCGAGCTGCAGGAGAATGATCATCCCAAGCAATGCGAAGGCGAACGGATAGACCCATTCCCGCGCGGGACGGCCAAACTGTTCGACGTCGATCTCCTGGACGAAATCGCCGATTTCAAGTCCCGCCTTCTCGGCAAGCCCATTGAACGCAACATCGGCCACCGCGTAACGACCGTCCTTCTCGCGCTCAAGCTTGATCCCGTATGCGGGTTTGCCCGGTATCGCCGGCGCGGTCACACGATAGAGCTTGAACCGGTCGCCATAATCGGTCTCGCGGGTCACGTGAATGCGGAAAATCCGTCCGGGATCAATCCGCGTCTTGCCGTCGGCGAATGTGGCGAGATCGATGGGCGCGAATTCCGGATGGATCTGGTTCATCACGAAATCGGGGCGGAACAGCGCCAGCGTAACCACGAGCAGCAGGACAATCTCATGAATCCTGGTCTTGATAATCAGCCAGCCCTGGGTCGCCGAGGCGAAACAGAATATCGCGACCAGCGCCACGACGAATATCATCAGCCCGTGCCAGAAGCTGGTAACGCCGATCAGCAGAAGTTCCGGGTTGAAGATAAACACGAAGGGCAGGATCGCGGTGCGGATATCATAGATAAAACCCTGGATGCCGGTCTTCAGCGGATCGGCGCGCGAGATCGCCGCGGCGGCGAAGGCGGCGAGGCACACGGGCGGCGTATCGTCGGCGAGAATGCCGAAATAGAACACGAACAGATGCACCGCAATCAGCGGCAGCACCAGCCCGGAAGCTGTTCCGAGTTCGACCAGAACGCCGGCCAGCAGCGACGCGACCACCAGATAGTTCGCCGTGGTCGGCAGCCCCATACCGAGGATCAGGGCCAACACGGCCGTGAGCGCCAGGAGAACATAGACATTGCCGCCCGACAGCGCCTCGACCACGCCGACCATGGCATTGTTGAGACCGGTCGAAGACACCGCGCCGACGATGATTCCGGCGGTCGCGACGGCGGCGGCGATCCCGATCATATTGCGCGCGCCGGCGACCAGCCCGACGATGATCTCCCTGACGGATCGGCTGAAGGCCGCGCCAAGGTCGCCGTCGCGGGATTGTCGCATTCCGGCCAGGACGACGACGATCGCCACCGCCACGCCGAGGCCCCAGAACAGCGCCGGTTGAGGATCGAAATCGGCCGGACCGCGCAAAATTGCTGCGATCGCCATCGGCATGAAATAAAGCGCCGCCGCGACGCCTTTACCGATGCCCCGGGGCGACACCCGGGTCACGATTATGATCAGCAGCATCGCCATGATGGTATAGAACACCGCGCTTGCGGCGGTCCAGCGCTCGACCATCAGCAGATAGACCAAGAGGATGATCGGCACCAGGAAATGGGCGCCCGCCATGAAGGTGCTCACGAATAGCGGAATTTCCGCCTTCGGCATGCCGCTGAGCCCGAGCTTCATTGCCTCGAGATGCGAAATATAAAGCAGCCCCATATAGCTCACGATTGCCGGAATGAAGGCGGCAACGATGACCTCGAAATACGAAATGCCGATCAGCTCGGCCATAATGAACGCTGCGGCCCCCATGATCGGCGGCATGATCTGGCCGTTGGTCGAGGCCGCGACCTCGATGGCGCCGGCCTTGACCGCCGAATAGCCGGTGCGGCGCATGACCGGGATGGTGAACACGCCCGTGGTCACCACGTTGGCGATCGAGGAGCCCGAGATCAGCCCGGTCATGCCGGAGGCGAGGATCGCGGCCTTGGCCGGGCCACCCCGGTAGCGTCCGACCATAGCGAAGGCGAGATCGAGGAAATACCGGCCCGCGCCGGCCCGGTCCAGCAACGCGCCGAGCAGCACGAACAGGAACACGAAATCCACCGAGACGCTGACCGGGATGCCGAAAATCGCCTCGCCGCTGAACCAATGATAACCGATCAGCCGGGTGACCGACAGGCCGCGGTGGGAGATGAGATCCGGCATGGACTGGCCGAAGATCGAATAAATGATGAAAATGCCCGCAACGATCACCAGCGGCAATCCGATGGCGCGCCGCGTTGCCTCGAGCAGCAGCAATATCCCGGCGCCGCCGACCAGCGCCTCGAACGGGACGCGGAAACCCAGGACATCGATGGAAAGCAGCCCGCCGAGCCGGTTGGTGATGCCCTCCTGGTCGATAAATACCCAGAGCGCCGCGAAGCAACCAATCAGAGCGAACGCGATATCGAGCGCAGAAATGCGGCGGTCGGTCATGCGGCGCGACAGGGGAAACAGCAGAAAGGCGAGCAGCAGCCCGAATGCCAGATGATTGCCGCGCGCCGTAACGTCGACGATGATCCCTAAATCTAAATTCAACGGCAGCGGCGACGCGATCCACAGCTGGAACAGCGACCATAGCACGGCCAGCGCGCCGATAATCAGCCCAAGCGTCGGGCCGGTCTTGCGCCCGGAATATTCGATCTCCGCAATCTGGCGGTCGATCTCTTCCTGGGTGATCTCGGTGTCGGGAGTGGTTTCCGCCACACGCGCCCCCGTACTTGCGGCATTCGACGCAGGGATGGCCGGCGCGCGGTATCGCGCACCGGCCTCGCCGCGGAGCTAGGACTCGGCTATTTGAGCCCTTTTTCCTTGTAATACTTCATCGCGCCGGCATGCAGCGGCGCCGACAATCCGTCATTCACCATGATCTTGGCGTCGAGATTGCGGAATGCCGGATGCAGCTTGCGGAAATCGGCCAGGTTTTCGAATACCGCGCGGACGATTTCGTAGACAGTATTGTCGGAGGCGTCGGTCGAAGACACGAAGGTCGCCTTCACGCCCCAAGTCTTGACGTCGGACGTGGTCGATTTATAGGTGCCCTTGGGGATCGTCGCCCAGGCGTAGTACGGATTTGCCGAGGTCACGAACTTGCGTGCCAGCGCGCCCGCGAAATTGACAATCCTGGCGCCGCAGCCATCCGTCGCGATGGACACGCCCGAATTGGGTACGCCGACGGAATAGATATAGGCGTCGATCTTGCCGTCGCACAGCGCCTTGGACTGCTCCGTGGAGGTCAGTTCGGCGGCGAGCTTGAAATCGCGCTTGGTCCAGCCGGCTGCCTTTATCATCAGCTCGGCCGATCCGCGCTGGCCCGAGCCGGGATTGCCGATATTGACCTTTTTGCCTTTCAGATCGTTCCAGCCATTGATGCCGGACCGCGCGCCGGCGATGATCTGGAACGGCTCCGGATGAACCGAAAACAGGGCGCGCAGCTTTTTATACGCCTTGCCTTTCCAAGGCCCGCCCGAACCGTTATAGGCGTGATACTGCCAATCCGACTGGGCGACGCCGAAATCGAGCTCGCCGTCGCGAATCTGGCCGATATTGTAGTTCGAGCCGCCGGTCGACGGCGCCGAGCAGCGGATGCCGTGCTTGCGGCCCTTCTTGCGGCCCTCGGCGGCCTCCTTGTGAACCAGCCGGCAGATCGCGTTGCCGGTGGCGAAATAAACGCCCGTCGGACCGCCGGTGCCGATGGCGATGAAGACCCGCTTCGACTTAGCCTGCGTCTCGCCCGGTACCGTCGTAAAGCCCACCGCCACGATCACGGCCGCGCCCAAAATCAATAATTTTTTCATGGCTATCCCCCTTGTTGTCGCGTAGGTGCGGCGAAGCATGTGCTTCACCGCTTCGACCTCGTATCAAGGCGCTACACGAATGCGTGACGGAATCATGCCCGCGAAGCTCTGAGAGTGTCAATACCCACCGCGCCGCGACCGGCATCGGCGGCGAACGAGGCGGACTTGGGCTGGCTAGCGTCGGTGGTCGTACCGACCGGCGCGGCCTGTACCAAGTGGAACCTGCGATAGGACTGTTGTTTGATAGTTGCGGAAAAGAGTAAAATTGAAATTAATTGTTGAAATGATATCACGCATCGCGACGAACCCATGGCCAGCTCTGTAAGAATAAAAATCCTACCGTCCGTAAAGACGGCTTATGTGGGAGGTTTCAAACATTTCGGAACCTTCGCAAAAATCGGTTAGCCCTACGTCGCGATAATCCTCGTTTTCTTTTATTTCAATAGGCCTTTTGAATCCGTTATTTC
>JAYZAW010000241.1:0-5670 GCA_036339495.1 Pseudomonadota bacterium
TTTTTCCGGATGATTTCCGGCCCGATTTTCAGGGTTTCGGTCCCGAGGCGTTCAAGTTTTTGCGCGGCATCAAGCGCAACAACGAACGCGGCTGGTTTCTGCCGCGCAAGGATCTCTACGAGACCGAGTTGAAGTTTCAAATGGAATGCCTGGTGGCCGAGTTCGGCGGCGACCGGGCCGACCCGGATTTGCCGGTGCGCGGCGACCCGCAAAAATCCCAGTTCCGCATATATCGCGATGTGCGGTTCTCCAAAAACAAGGCCCCCTACAAGACCCATGTCGGCGCGATCCTGTCGCGTTCCGGCGCGCGCAACGATCCGGGCGTGGTCTATATCCATATCGAGCCGGGCAATTGCCGCGTGTCGGCCGGGTTCTGGCGCTCTGATCCGCCCATGCTGGCGGCGTGGCGCAATCGCATGACCACGGACCCGGACGAATGGCTCCGGATCGTCGGCGATTACGCCGACCCGGAGGGCGAGATTTTCATGCGGTCCATATCGCAGCTCAAAACCCTTCCGCGCGGCTTCAAGGACCAAGGCGAGTCGCCCGTCGCCGACTATTTGAAATGGAAATCGTTTCTACTGGCCCGGAATGTTTCAGACGAATTGGCCGCAAGTCGCGAGATCATCGATGTGATTCGCGACCATGCGCGCAAGGCGATTCCGCTGCTGCGCTACGGCTGGGAGATTCTCGATGCGCCGGAACTGGCCGACCCAAGAATTCATATGCGCTGATCACCAACCAACCAAAGGACTTCCAAAATGGAAAAGGAAATCGTGCAAATCCCCGGCGTGACCGATACGCCGAGCCCGAACAACGTGCCGCTGTCGGCGGTGGTCAAGGCCGGCGATTTTTTGTTCGTGTCCGACATGCCGCCCAAGGATCACACAACCGGCAAGATGATCAAGGGCGATATTGAGGTCCAGACCCGGCAGGTGCTGGAAAACCTCAAGATGGTGCTGGAAGCCTCTGGCTCGTCCCTCGACAAGGTGGTCAAGACCACGGTGTTCTGCGTCAACGCGGCGCATTTCCGGGCGGTCAACGACATCTATCGGCAATATTTCCCAAACGATCCGCCGGCGCGCAGCTTCGTCACCGTCGGGTCTTGGCCGGCGTCTTTCGACATTGAGATCGAGTGCGTGGCGATCGCGTCATAGGTCGCGGTCGCCGAGCCCGATATTGGAATAGAGCTCGTTGACATGCTGCCTGACGTCGTCGGGCGTGTCGTCGTTTTCCTTCATGTGGGCCCAGCCGATTTTTTCGCGGGCGTAACGCGCCATGACTTCGTCCTGTTGTGAAGTCCCGCCGCTGACCCCGTAGGCGCCGACCATATCGTCGCCCTTGAATACCGGCGCGCAGCCACCGGACGCCACGATCTTGCCGTTGGTGAACACGGAGGAATTCATCATCATCTGCGGATTGCGCTCCTTGAACCATTGCTGGATCACCAATCCGTCGGGGAAGCGCGGACTCATGGCGCGCATTGCGCAGGCGGTATAAGCCTTGGCGTGGGCGATCTCGGCGGTGATAAATCCCGCGTCGTCCATGCGTTCGATGGTGATCAGATGGCCGGCGCTGTTGACCGCCGCGATCGACACCGACACCCGCATTTCCTCGGCCTTTTCGATCACCGCCTTGATGAACTCCCTGCATTCGACTGCTTTTAAATCCGCCATGTCGTGACCTCTCCCCTGATACATCATTCCAAATTCGGTGTAGCTTAGTATCGAGGAGAATCAGCCATGAAAACCAGAGCCGCCATATTACGCGAGCTGGGCCTGCCGAGACCCTATGCCGAGAGCAAGCCGCTGACCGTTGAGGAGATCGAGCTCGCTCCGCCGGGTGAGGGCGAACTCGTGGTGCGCATCGCGGCCGCCGGGCTGTGCCATTCGGATTTGTCGGTGATCAACGGAGCCGTCCCGGTGCTGGTTCCACTGGTGCCGGGACATGAGGCCTCGGGCGTGATCGAGGAGCTCGGCCCCGGCGTGACCGATCTGGAGATCGGCGATCACGTGGTGATGATGTTTGTCGCCAGCTGCGGCAGATGCGGTTTTTGCGTAGAAGGCCGCCCGGCTTTGTGCGAACCGGGACGCGGCGCCAATATTCAGGGAACCATGCTGCGCGGCGGCACGCGGATCAGTCAGGGCAGCGACGACATCAACCACATGCTGGGCGTTTCCTGCTTCGCCGAACACGCCGTGGTGTCGCGGGAATCCGTGCTCAAGATCGACAAGAATCTCCCGCTCGCCGAGGCCGCCCTGTTCGGTTGCGCCGTGGTGACCGGCGTCGGCGCGGTATTGAACACGGCCCGGATGAAGGCGGGATCGACCGTCGCAGTGGTCGGGCTCGGCGGCGTCGGGCTCAACACATTGCTGGCCGCGAAGCTGGCCGGCGCGGGACGGATCATCGCGATCGATCTGCTGGACGAAAAGCTCGAACTGGCGAAACGGCTTGGCGCGACCGAAACCTATAATGCGGCGGCGGACAAGCTGACCCGCGACATCTTCAAATCGACCGGCGGCGGGGTCGATTATGCGTTTGAGACCGCCGGCGCGGTCCCCGCGCTGGAACTCGCCTTCGCCATCACCCGGACCGGCGGCACGACCATTTCGGCCGGCCTGCCCGACCGCGACGCCCGCATGCAGCTGCCGGCGGCGGTCCTGATGCTGGGCGAACGCACCCTGAAGGGCAGCTTCATGGGCAGCGCGGTTCCGACCCGCGACATTCCGGCCTATATCGAGCTCTTCCGCCAGGGAAAGCTTCCCGTCGACCAGCTGATGAGCGAACGGATCGGGCTGGATGACCTCAATGTCGCTTTCGACCGCCTGGCCGACGGCGTCAGTATCCGCCAGCTGTTGGTTTTCGGGTAAAATGATATACTGGATGTCCCTGCTTCCCTGGTAGTGGAATAGATAGTGACCGTCCGAGTTTCACGCTCCCCCCTCGTCATATTGACCTGCGGCACCGCGGTCCTGATGATCGCCATGGGCGTTCGGATGTCCTACGGGCTGTGGCTGGTCCCGGCCAGTCGTGATCTGGGCTGGGGGCTTGAAACGCTGTCCTTCGCGGGCGCGCTGCAGGCGCTTTTGTGGGGTTTCGGAACGCCGATTGCCGGCGCGGTCTCGGACCGCTATGGCGCGGGACGGGTGCTGGTTTTCGCCGGGCTCAGCTTCGGCACCGGGCTGGTTCTGATGGCCTACGCCACGACTCCGCTGGAAGCCACGCTGTCGATCGGCGTACTCACCGGGCTGGGCATGAGCGCGTGTACATTCCCGATCATCCTGTCGGTGATCAGCCGCGCCGTGCCGGACCCAAAGAAGCGCACCCTTTATTTGGGCATCGCCAGCGCCGCTGGATCGTCCGGCCAGTTCGTCCTGCTGCCCATCAGCCAGACCGTGATGGACGGGTATGGCTGGGTCGTCACGCTTATCTTTTTGGCGGCGGTGACCGCGCTGATCGTTCCGCTGGCCGGCGCGCTGGCAGGCCGTGCGCAACCCGAGGAAATGCCGGGTGGTGCCGCCAAGCAAAGCCTCGGCGCGGCAATCAGGGAAGCCGGCGGGCATCGCGGCTACATCTTGCTGACCAGCGGCTATTTCGTCTGTGGGTTTCAGACTCTTTTTATCGTGTCCCATTTCCCGGCGCTGGTCGGCGACAAAGGCATTACCCCCGATGTCAGTGCCTGGGCGATTTCGCTGATCGGGCTGTTCAATATCTTCGGCTGCCTGATGTGGGGCGCGTTGAGCGCCAAGACCCGCAAGAAATACCTGCTGTGCTGGCTCTACGCCCTGCGCTCGCTCGCCATGGCGGCATTTATTCTGCTGCCGATGAGCGAAACCAGCGTGCTGGTCTTCGCCGCCGTGATCGGCATGTTGTGGCTCGGCACTGTGCAGCTGACCGGCGCGGTGATTTCCGATATTTTCGGCATGAAATTCATGGGCACCCTGTTCGGCCTCGCCTTCGTGTCGCACCAGCTCGGCAGTTTTATCGGCGTCTGGGCCGGCGGCTGGCTGTACGACATTCACGGCAATTACGATGTCATCTGGTGGAGCGCGATCGCGCTGGGCGTGATTGCCGCCCTGCTGCATTTCCCGATCGACGACCGCCCGGTCGAACGCGCCGCCATGCAGGCGGCCGAGTAAGACGCGACGGCATCGCCGATGGCGAGCCAACCAAGGGAGAACAAAATTGGCTGAAACCATGCCGCCGCGCGAGGAAATATTGGAGCGCGCCCGGGGCCTGATCCCTTCTCTCCTGCAACGCGCGGACGAGACCGAAAAAAACCGCCGGATTCCCAACGCGACGATCCAGGATCTGCACGATACCGGCATCTGGAAAATCGTGCGGCCGGCGAAGTATGGCGGATGGGAGACGGATTTCGGCGTGATGGTCGAGGTCGCCGGTGAGTTGGCGCGCGGCTGCGCATCGACAAGCTGGGTCTACACCAACATCATCAGCCATAACTGGATGCTGCCCATGTGGCCGGTCGAGGCCCACGAGGCCGTTTGGGGCGAAAACCCGGATGCGTTGATCGGGTCGTCGCTGATCTATCCGCCGGGCAAAATCGAACCGGCCGACGGCGGCTATATCCTGTCCGGGCGCTGGCCCTATTCCAGCGGCATCGACGCCAGCGACTGGGTCATGGTCGGCGGCATGGACCCGGAACTGGGCGACGGCGATAAGCCCGGCCCCCGCATGTTCGTGGTGCGCGCCGAAGACGTTGAGATCATCGACACCTGGCATGTGTCCGGCATGGCCGGGACCGGCAGCCACGACATTGCCTGCGACAAGCTGTTCGTGCCCGATTACATGACCCTGCCGGCGCGCGAAATCCGGGGCGGTCAGGTGTCGGCCTCGTCCGACGCCGATGTCTACAAACTGCCGGTACTGGGGCTGTTCGCTCATTTTCTGGCGTACCCGGTGCTCGGTATCGCCCAGGGCGCCTATGAAGATTATGTGGAAACCCTGCGCGAGCAGGTTTCGATCTACTCGAACACACGGGTCGGCGATCACATCACGATCCAGCTCAAGATCGCGGAGGCCGGCGCGCTGATCGATACGGGCCGGTCGATCATGAGGGAAAGCGGGATCGAGGCGCATGCACTGATCGCCGCCGGGGAAATTCCATCGGCCGCCCACAAGACCCGCTGGCGGCGCGACGCGGCCTATGCCGCAAAGGGCTGCGTCAAGGCGCTCGATTTGATCTTCGACGCCTGCGGCGGCACCGCCAACTATCTCGACAACGAACTGCAGCGCCGCTTCCGCGATATCCACGCGGCGGCGGCCCAGATCCAGATCGTGTTCGACATCAACGGCCCCGAATTCAGCCGCGTCGCGATTGGATTGGAGCCGCTGAATCGGAATTTGTAATTCATCTAAAATTTTAGCTTCATTGCAACAAAGTTTAACGGGAGATTAAAGCGGAATTGCTACAAAGAGGCATCGAAACAATTGGCAAGGTATGCCATGACACGGATCTCAGATAGAGACAGGCAGGATATTCGGGACATGATCGACGGGCACCCCTGGCCCCGTCGGCCCCGGGCCCAAAACCTGGTCGGAACCGGCGCGGTCTCCAACGTTCGGATACGCTGAGCCATACTGATCTGGCGCGTTGCGCGCAACCCGCTGTTCCATCAATCCGAGACGAAAATCGCTTAACCCCCCACCCGG
>JAYZAW010000242.1:0-11105 GCA_036339495.1 Pseudomonadota bacterium
ATGCGAATTCGAATTCTGGCGGCGATCGCCGCAACGACTCTGCTGATGACGCAAGCAGCTCATGGCGCTGATGAAAAAGATCGCGATTTCTATCGGCAACTGGAACTGTTCGGCGATGTGTTCGAGCGCGTCCGCGCCGACTATGTAAAAAAGGTCGGCGAGGAAAAGCTCATTGAGTCCGCGCTTAACGGGATGCTGACGTCGCTCGACCCGCATTCGAGCTATCTCAATGCGAAAAGCTTCCGTGACATGCAGGTTCAGACGCGCGGCGAATTCGGCGGGCTCGGCATCGAAGTCACCATGGAAAACGGTTTTGTCAAAGTGGTCTCGCCGATCGACGACACGCCGGCTTTTCGCGCCGGGCTGAAACCGGGCGATCTGATCACCCGGCTCGACAATGAAGCGGTCCAGGGGATGAGCCTCGCCGAGGCGGTCGAAAAAATGCGCGGCCGGGTGAACACGGATCTCATTCTCATGATACGCCGCGCCGGAACCAAGCCGTTTGAAGTGACCATTACCCGCGCGGTCATCAAAATCCAATCCGTGAAATCACGGGTCGAGGGGAACGCCGGCTATGTCCGCATCACGTCGTTCAGCGAGCAGACATCGGCCGGCGTGGCGCGCGCGATGAAACGCATCCGCGAAAAGCTTGGCGACAAGCTCACGGGAATTGTCCTCGATTTGCGTAACAATCCCGGCGGGTTGCTCGACCAGTCGGTCAAGGTGTCCGATGCGTTTTTGGATCGAGGAGAAATCGTCTCGACCCGGTCCCGCCGTCCCAACGACGCCCAGCGGTTCAATTCCAAACCGGGCGATCTCGCCGAGGGCCTCCCGATGGTCGTATTGATCAATGGCGGGTCGGCGTCGGCGTCGGAAATCGTTGCGGGTGCCCTACAGGATCATCACCGGGCCATCATCATGGGAACGCGGTCTTTCGGAAAGGGGTCGGTTCAGACGATCATCCCGATTGCCGGACATGGCGCCGTTCGCCTGACCACGGCCCATTATTACACGCCGTCGGGACGATCGATCCAGGCAAAGGGAATCGATCCCGACATCGTAGTGGAGCAGGCCCGCGTCGAAGCGGTTACCACGCCGCAACGACGGAGCGAACGCGATTTGCGCGGCGCGCTTGCAAATCCAAATGACAAAAAGAAACAGAAGACACCCAGGAAAAATGGCGTTAAATCCGACAAGGACAAAAATAAGCGACAGGATTTCCAGCTGACGAGAGCGCTCGATCTGATACGGGGCCTCGCGCTTTTCCAAAGCAGAACCACAAAATAATACACGGCAAAGCTTGGGAGGTATCGTCGTGACCAGGAATGAACACAGAGGTGACGAGGCTGCGCAACGGAAAATCGCCGCGTAGCGCGGCGATACTTCCTCTCGGAATTCTATTTGCAATGCTTGGTATTGCCGCTGCGGTTGTCATCTGGCTTTCGTTAACGACCGAACACGTGGAGATCGATAAGGCCGGACAGGGACCAAAGGCCGTTGTCGAACTTCTCCCCACAGCCAAAACCAAAGACGCGAAAGGTCATGCGGCGATTACCATCAAGGACGGTTCCCACAAGCCGCCGGCCAGGAATGAACACGCATCCGGGGCCTTGACGCCGCCTCCACCAAATCCCACGTCCGCCCGTGCGTCCAACCCTTCGGGCACGCATTCCCAGGCCGCGGACCACGCGAGACCCCCGGCCGCCGCGACGACGCAGCCCACCCCGTCGCCTGAACAAAACCGAATTGTCGTTGCGCAGATTCAAAACATCGCCAAGGAAAAGGTGCCGGGGCAGTTGCAACTTCCAATTCTCAGGACGCGGCGACCGCTATCTTCCTCGTCCGACCCTGGATTGATTCAGAATAGCGGGCTCGGGCCTTTACCGATAACCAGCACGGACGGCCGTCAGCCCTGGCGTACATATAGCCGCCCCTTCGACAAGTCGCGTAAATCGCCGAGAATAGCCTTGGTGATAACCGGGCTCGGCCTCAGCAGCGCCGCCACGAATATTGCGATCCAAAGCCTGCCGGGAACGATAACGCTGGCATTCGCGCCTTATGCCGATCGTCTGGACGAGTGGATCAGGCTGGCGCGGACCGCCGGGCACGAAGTGATGCTCAACGTTCCCATGGAACCGGTCAATTATCCTGAATATGACCCCGGGCCCCAGGCGCTTTTGACATCGCTGTCGCCACAGGAAAATGTGGAGCGGTTGTTATGGACATTGAGCCGGGCCACCGGATATGTCGGAGTGGTCGATTTCATGGGCTCGCGCTTCACCACGTCCCGCAAACATCTCCGGCCAATTCTGAAAATGCTGAAAAAGCGCGGCTTGATGTTTTTGGACAGCAAATCCGCGTCGCGCAGTCTCGCGCCGGTACTTGCCGGAGATATCGGCATACCGTTTGCGGCCAACACCCGGTTTATCGATGAAAGAGCGTCTCGATTTGCGATCGACAAACAGCTCGAGTTGCTGGAAGCCGTGGCAAAAAATCAGAAAACAGCGATTGGAATCGGATCTCCCTACCCGGTCACATTGGAACGCATCTCGAACTGGTTGCAGGGTCTCAAAGACCGCGGGATTATACTGGCGCCCGTATCGGCAATGGTGAAATAAAAACAATGGCGAATGAATCGAGCGATACGCCGCCGGACGGTTATCGGCGCGGCGTCGGGTTGATGATGTTTAACGCCAGGGGCATGATTTTTACGGGCCGGCGAATTGACACGGAAATATCGGCGTGGCAGATGCCCCAGGGTGGCATAGACGAGGGCGAAGCCCCACGCGAGGCCGCTTTACGGGAACTGCTGGAAGAAACCGGAACCGACAATGTCGAAATCGTCGGCGAAAGTGCGATCTGGCGGAGCTATGATTTCCCGGTCGAATTGCAAGGCAGGATTTGGGGCGGACGGTTCCGGGGACAGACCCAGAAATGGTATGCCATGCGATTTCTCGGACGGGACAGCGACATTAATATCGACGGCGACGAACCTGAATTTAATTCCTGGCGCTGGAGTTCGCTGGAGGATTTACCGCGTCGAATTGTGCAATTCAAGCGGCGGCTTTATACCGACGTTACAGTCGAATTCAGGAATATGATCGAGCAGAATATTCGAGACCAAGCCTAAATACGTGCGGCGCGGCCGAGCATGAAAATTCGCAGGCGCAACGCAATCCAGCCAATCCTGCCGAATGCGTGGCCGATGATCCCATCGCCTTTCAGCCCGATGGCATGAAACACCATGCCGATACCCCGTCGCACGATGGTCGGGGTGTAATACCCGAAAGCGCATTTTCCATATGCCGATGCATTGGTCTTGCGGTCATATGGTTGCGTGGAATTGTTGGCCGCGTAATAGGCATAGGCCAATTCATCATCCTCGGATTCCGCAATGCGCCCGATGGCGACTTTGAAACGGCCCCATGCTCCGAGCCTTTCCAAGGACATATAGCGTGTCATGTGGCGGTGAAAAAGATTGTAATGGGCGAACTCATCTTGGGCGATTTTCCGACATACCGCTTTCAGAACCGGCTCGTCCGTCGCCCCGGCCAAGGCTGTGTAATATGAACTGGTTCCGGTTTCGACCATGCAGCGCGCGATTAGTTCCCCGGTACGGGAACCACGCACGGACTGCTCCGCCTCCAGCGGCAGACTAAATCCATCGGTAAATATCTTGAAACTCTCATCGAAATTGAATGAGGAATCGGCAAGTTCCGCCCATTTCGCCAATGCGCGCCCGTGCATGACTTCTTCGTCGGCCCAGCCGTCGACGGCCTTCAAAACCCGGGGGTCGTCATGAAAGACCCGGTTCAGGTAAGTCCGGTAGTCGCCCGCATTAAATTCGACTATCGCGGCCGCCTTGATAATCGGCACGATTTTGGGATCGATACGGGCACGGTCGAACGCTTCCCAGGGAATATCTTCCAGTGACCAACTTGTCATCACCTTATCCCAATCGTTTATTCCAGCGTCGATAGCATATTAAGTGATCGACAACGCCGCGCAATCGACAACTCAACAAGCAGGTTGATTATTACAGGGCTTCCGAGCCTGTTTCCCCGGTCCGGATCCGGATCGCCTGGGAGACTTCCATGACGAATATCTTGCCGTCGCCGATCTGGCCGGCATTCGCGGTTTCCTGGACCGCGCGAATTGCGCTTTCGGCGATGTCATCGTTGACCACGATTTCAAGTTTGATTTTTGGCACGAAGCTTATCGTGTATTCCGCTCCGCGATAAATTTCCCGGTGGCCTTTCTGGCGGCCAAATCCCTTGACCTCGCTGACCGTCATGCCTTCGACGCCGAGACTGGTCAGGGCTTCACGAACCTCGTCGAGCTTGGATGGTTTAATCACCGCAAGGATAAATTTCATTCTGGCTTTTCTCCCAAATACCGATTGCCGGGGCCACGCCGGCGACTACATGTGATAGCCGCGTTCGCCATGGGCGGTGATATCGAGCCCTTCGGTTTCGTCCTCGATGCTGACCCGCAAACCCATGGTCGTTTCGATGACCTTGAGTATGATATAGCTGATGACGGCGGCCCAAATTACGGTAACCAGAACGCCGGCGATCTGGGTCCATAATTGGGTCCAGACAGACACGCCGTCGCCGAGCCCCATGCCGCCGAATTGTCCGGTCGCCAAAACCGCGGTCAGGATGATGCCAATCATTCCACCAACGCCATGAACGGCAAAGACATCCAGGGAATCATCGATTCTCCATTTCAGCTTCATTGAACTGGTCACCCAGTAACACACATAACCGCCGACCAGGCCGATAATCACCGCGCCGATGGGGCCGACAAAACCGGAAGCGGGCGTGATCGACGCCAACCCCGCCACCATTCCGGTAACCATGCCAATCAGGCTGGGCTTGCCGTATTTTTTCCATTCGATGACCATCCATACAAGCGCACCGGTGGCGGCCGAAATATGGGTTACCAGCATGGCCATGCCCGCACTGCCATTGGCGGCAAGCGCGCTGCCCGCGTTAAAGCCGAACCAGCCGACCCACAGCATCGACGCGCCGATCATCGTCAGGCCCGGGCTATGGGGTGGCGAGACATCGGACGGAAAACCAGTGCGCGGCTTGATCATGAGGGCTGCGACCAGCGCCGAGACTCCCGCCGTCACGTGAACCACCAGCCCGCCGGCAAAATCCATCACGCCGGACCCGGTCAGGCAATTGGCACCGCTGAGCCAGCCGCCACCCCAAATCCAATGGGCCACGGGCGCGTAAACGACAACAATCCAAACGGCGCAAAACACCAGGACCGCGCTGAATTTTATCCGTTCGACAAAAGCGCCCAGCATCAAGGCCGGGGTGATGATGGCAAACGTCATCTGGAACATGAAAAACACTGTTTCCGGAATATCGCCGCTCAGCGTTTCGGCGCCGATCCCGGCGAGGAACGACTTGCCGAATCCGCCGATCCAGCCATTTGCCGCGCCGCCATCGCCAAAGGCGAGGCTATAAACAAACGCAAGCCACATGACCGACATCAGGCAAGCAACGGCGAAACAATGCATGAGCACCGAAAGAAAATTCTTGGAGCGCACCAGCCCGCCATAGAACAACGCCAAACCCGGCAAGGTCATAAACAGCACAAGCACGGTCGACGTCAAAATCCAGGTAGTGTTCGCGCCATCCAGCTTGGCCGCGCCTTGCGCCAACGCCGGCGAGCAGATCGTCATGCCGGCGAACGCCAGCGCCAGAGCCCGAGTCTTTATTCCAATAGCTGGAAATTTTGTCATCCCGTCCCCCAGAACCAAACATTTTCGCCGCTGACCGGAATTCGAAATCGGGACAGGGCATAACCTTTATGACCGCGAAAATGGGTGAATCACGTGTGATAAGTCGATGATAATCTGTATCAGCGACAATCCGGACCGGGGACCGTTAATGTCCGGCGGAATCCTGGATTGCCGCGAGCAGGCCTTCCGCGATCACAAGCCGCGCTTCAGCGGTTTCGCGTTCCGCGTCATCGATCGCGGAAGTCATCGCCTGGCGCGCATCGGTAACACGCGCGTCCGCTTCCGTCCGGTCGATCGCATCGAGTGCGACCGCTTCTTCCGCCAGCACCGTGCAACGCTCCTGAGTGACCTCGGCGAAACCGCCAGCGACGAAAATGCGCTTGTCGATATTTCCGCCTTCATAGGTCGCAATCACGCCCATTTTGATAGTCGACATCATGGGCGCATGACCGGGCAAAACGCCGAAATCGCCCTCTTTCCCGGGAACCACCACCATTTCGACCGGCGCGGAAAGCACCAGCTTTTCCGGCGAGACCAGTTCGAATTCCAATGTATCGGCCATGTCACGCTTTCCAGTGCTGATCCTTAAGCCGCTTCGGCGGCCATCCGTTTGGCTTTCTCGACCGCGCTGTCAATGGTCGACACCATATAGAAGGCGGCTTCCGGCAAATCGTCATATTCGCCTTCGACCAGACCCTTAAAGCCCTTGATGGTGTCCGCCAGATCGACGAACACGCCGGGAATGCCAGTGAAGACTTCCGCCACATGGAAGGGTTGCGACAGGAAGCGCTGGATCTTGCGCGCGCGCGCGACGACCAGCTTGTCTTCCTCGGACAATTCCTCCATGCCGAGAATGGCGATGATATCCTGCAGCGATTTATAGGTCTGCAACACGCGCTGAACCTCACGGGCGACGGCGTAATGTTCATCGCCAACGACGCGCGGCTCGAGAATGCGCGACGTGGAATCGAGCGGATCAACCGCCGGATAAATGCCGAGCTCGGCGATCTGGCGCGACAGAACGGTGGTCGCGTCGAGATGGGCAAACGACGTCGCCGGCGCCGGATCGGTGAGATCATCAGCCGGCACGTAAATTGCCTGGACCGAAGTGATCGACCCCTTATGTGTGGTGGTGATGCGTTCCTGCAGGGTTCCCATGTCGGTCGCCAGCGTCGGCTGATACCCCACCGCCGAGGGAATGCGCCCCAGCAGGGCGGAGACTTCCGAGCCCGCCTGGGTGAACCGGAAAATATTGTCCATGAAGAAAAGAACGTCCTGGCCTTCTTCGTCGCGGAAATATTCCGCCAGGGTCAGGCCGGTCAGCGCCACCCGCGCGCGCGCGCCGGGCGGCTCGTTCATCTGGCCATAGACCAGGGCGGCTTTTGATTCACCCTCAAAATCAATGACCTTTGAATCGATCATCTCATAATAGAGATCGTTGCCTTCGCGGGTCCGTTCGCCGACCCCGGCGAACACCGAATAGCCGCCATGCCCCTTGGCGATATTGTTGATCAGTTCCATGATAATGACAGTCTTGCCGACGCCGGCGCCGCCAAACAGACCGATCTTGCCGCCCTTGGCATAGGGCGCCAGCAGATCGACGACCTTGATGCCGGTCACCAGTATCTCGGTTTCGGTGGACTGGTCGGTAAAGACCGGCGCTTCCCGGTGGATCGGCAGCGACATCGACGTGGTCACCGGTCCACGCTCATCGACCGGCTCGCCGATCACGTTCAAGATGCGCCCGAGCGTTTCCGGACCGACCGGGACCGTAATGGGCCCGCCGGTATCGGTTACCTCCTGGCCGCGCACCATGCCTTCGGTGGTGTCCATTGCGATAGTGCGCACGGTGCTTTCGCCGAGATGCTGCGCGACTTCAAGTACGAGCCTGTTGCCGCCATTATCAAGTTCCAGCGCATTGAGGATCGCGGGCAGATCGCCGTCGAACTGCACATCAACCACGGCGCCGAGCACCTGGGTAACGCTTCCGATATTGTTCGCTGATGTCGCCATTTGTTCCGCCTTTTAAGAACGTTCGCTATAGCGCCTCGGCCCCCGAGACGATTTCGATCAGTTCCTTGGTAATGTACGCTTGCCGCGTACGGTTATAGTTGAGCGTCAATTTATCGATCATGTCGCCCGCATTCCGGGTCGCGTTATCCATCGCGGCCATGCGCGCGCCCTGCTCGCTGGCGTTGTTTTCCAGCAACGCGCGGAATATCTGGACCGAGAGGTTGAGCGGGAGTAATTCCTCGAGGATTTCGTTTTCTTCAGGCTCATATTCATAGACCGCCGATGCGCCCGCGCCCGCCACCGGAATCTCCGTATCCTGATCGGAAACTTCCGGAGGAGCGAAGGGGATCAGTTGCTGGCGGGTCACTATCTGGGAGATCACGGATTTGAAGCGATTATAGATAATCGTGCAGACGTCGAATGATCCGTCGTCAAGCCTGGCGAGAATGCTGCGCGCAATCCCCTGCGCGTCGTCGAATCCGAGCCGGGGACGGCCGATATCGGCGATCGATTCCACGACAAGATGTCCGTAGTCCCGCTGCAGCTGAGCCCGCCCCTTGCGCCCGACACACAGGATCGACACATCCTTGCCTTCGGCCAGAAGCGCTCCGATAAACTGCCGCGCCTCGCGTACGATGGTCGTATTGAATCCACCGCACAGGCCGCGATCCGAAGATGCGACCACAACGAGCTGTTTCTGGTCCGATCCGGTGCCGGTCAATATTACCGGCCCCCCCTGTGCATCGCCGAGGCTGGCGGCCACGGAACCAAGCATGCGCTCCATGCGCTCCGCGTAGGGCCGCGCGGATTCGGCCTGTTCCTGGGCGCGGCGCAATTTTGCCGCCGCGACCATTTTCATGGCCGACGTGATCTTTTGTGTCGACTTGACGCTGTTGATCCGGTTTTTGAGATCTTTAAGATTGGGCATGTTGGATCAACGCGTCTAGGCTGCGGCAAAATTCTTGGCGTAATTTTCGAGGATCGATTTCAATTTCGCCTCGGTATCGTCGGAAATCGCCTGCTCGTCACGTATGGCGGTGAGAACGTCGCCGTGATTGGCGTGCATGTCGCTCAAGAAGCCCTGCTCGAAACTTGTCACCGCGCCGACGTCGATTTGGTCGAGATAACCGTTGACGCCGGCATAGATCACCACCACCTGGTCTTCGATCGACATGGGAGAATACTGCCCCTGCTTGAGAAGTTCGGTCAGCTTGGCGCCCCGGTTGAGAAGCTGTTGCGTCGACGCATCGAGATCGGATGCGAACTGGGCAAACGCCGCCATTTCACGGTACTGGGCCAGTTCGAGCTTGATCGACCCCGCAACCTGTTTCATGGCCTTGATCTGGGCCGCCGACCCGACCCGACTGACCGAGATGCCGACATTCACCGCCGGGCGGATACCGGCATAGAACAGTTCGGTTTCCAGGAAAATCTGACCGTCGGTAATCGAGATCACGTTGGTCGGAATATAGGCCGACACGTCGCCGGCCTGGGTCTCGATGATGGGAAGCGCGGTCAGCGAGCCGTTGCCATAATCATCGCCCATCTTGGCGGCGCGCTCCAGCAATCTGGAATGCAGATAGAACACATCGCCGGGATAGGCTTCGCGCCCCGGCGGGCGGCGCAGCAAAAGCGACATCTGGCGATAGGCGACCGCCTGTTTCGACAGATCGTCATACACGATCACCGCATGCATGCCGTTGTCGCGAAAATATTCGCCCATGGTGCAGCCGGCATAGGGCGCCAGGAATTGCAGCGGCGCGGGTTCGGACGCCGTCGCCGCGACCACAATGGAATATTCCATCGCGCCGTTTTCCTGCAGTGCCTTGACGATCTGCGCCACGGTCGACCGCTTCTGCCCGACGGCGACATAAATGCAGTACAGCTTTTTGGTTTCGTCGTCGCCGGCGTGTTCGTCGCGCTGATTGATCATGGTGTCGATGGCGACGGCGGTCTTGCCGGTCTGCCGGTCGCCGATGATGAGTTCGCGCTGGCCGCGCCCAATCGGAATAAGACTGTCGATCGCCTTGAGACCGGTCTGCACGGGTTCGTGCACTGATTTCCGGGGAATAATGCCCGGCGCCTTTACGTCGACGCGGCGGCGTTCCGTTGCTTCAATCGGCCCCTTGCCGTCGATCGGATTGCCCAGCGCATCGACCACGCGGCCCAGCAGACCCTTGCCCACGGGCACATCGACGATGGAACCGGTGCGCTTGACCGTATCGCCTTCCTTGATGGTGCTGTCATTGCCGAAGATCACGACGCCGACATTGTCGGATTCAAGGTTCAGCGCCATGCCCTGAATGCCGCCCGGAAATTCGACCATTTCGCCGGCCTGTACCTGGTCCAGCCCATGGATGCGGGCGATGCCGTCACCGACGGACAAGACCTGTCCGACCTCGGCGACATCTGCCTCGGTCCCGAAATTGGCGATCTGTTCTTTGAGAATGGTGGAGATTTCTGCGGCGCGGAGATCCATCACGCGACCCCTTTCAATGCGAACTGTAGTTTCTGTAATTTTGTTTTCAGCGACGAATCGATCATGCGCGAGCCGATCTTGACGATCAGCCCCCCCAGAAGACCGGGATCGACATGGGATTGGATGGCAACCTTGGCGCCCACGGATTGGCGCAGCACTTCGTTCAGCTGGGCCAGATGGCTCTCGCTCAACGGCGTCGCGGACGTGACCTCGGCGGTCACTTCGCCGCGCCGCGCCGACAGGATGGCGTGATAGGCGCGGATCATGCCCTGGAGCGCGAACAGTCGCCGGTTTTGGGCGACAAGCCCGACGAAATTGCGGGTCAATTGGCCCAATTCAGCGCTTTCGCCGATCGCGCCGATCGCCCTGCCCTGATCGTCGCGCGAGATCACCGGGCTTTGCAGCAACCGCTTGAGATCGTCCGACCCGTCGATCATCTCGTCCAGGCTAAGCAAATCGTTCGAAACCGAATCGAGCTCCTTGCCCGCGTCCGCCAAATCGAACAACGCCGCCGCGTAGCGGCCAGCGAGACCGGCGCCGCCAATTGGTTCAGATGACACTTGAAATAGCCCTCGAACGTCCTACTGGGAATGTCGTAACCAGTTGATTTTCCTGGTAAATATCAAAGCGTCCCGGAGACGGGGCGACCCCTTTTCTGAAGGGCGAAGATACCTAACATACTCATTCGGGCGTTGCAAGCGGAGCGACCAAATTGCTTTCGGTCAATTCGACCTTTAAATTAAGCCGGCGCGCCGGTTAAGACTATATCCTCCATCACATAGTTTGTTAGGCTCAAACCTGAGCAAAGCAATAACCGATCCCGCAACAAGGAGACCCGCCATGACATGGTCAAAT
>JAYZAW010000243.1:0-4044 GCA_036339495.1 Pseudomonadota bacterium
TCAAGGTGGAAAACCCCAAGGGGGGTGATCACACGCGCGCGTCTTCCAATCAACGCGCCGGCGTTTCGGCGAATTTCCTCAACAACAACCGGAACAAACGTTCCGTGGCGCTGAACCTGAAGGATCCGCGCGGCATTGAGGCGCTGATGCGCCTGGTGGAATCGGCCGATGTGTTCGTCCAGAACTTTCGTCCCGGCGTCGTCGACCGCATGGGCATCGGCGAGGACGCGGTCCGGCAAGCCGCGCCTAATATCGTTTATGTCTCGATCAGCGGTTTCGGCGAACTGGGACAATATTCCCACAAGCCGGTCTATGATCCTCTGATCCAGGCGATCTCCGGTCTGGCTACCGTGCAGGCCGGGTCCGACCAGGAACGCCCCCGGCTGGTGCGCACGATACTGCCCGACAAGCTGACCGGCATTGTCGCCGCCCAGGCCATCTCGGCCGCGCTGCTGGCCCGTGAACGGACCGGCGAGGGACAGCACATCCGGCTCTCCATGCTGGAAACCATCATGTCGTTCCTGTGGGGCTCGGACATGGGCAGCCAGACCTTCGTCGGACTCGATATCCCGCAGCAAAACGCGGCAAGCTTTATCGATCTGATTTATGAAACTTCCGACGGCTATATCAGCGTCGCCGTGCAGACCAATCGGGAATGGCTTGCGCTGACGAAGGCGCTGGATACGCCCGAATGGCTCGACGATGATCGGTTCAAAACGCCGGCGCTGCGGGAAAAAAATATCGATCAGCGCCTGGCCATGACCCAGGACGTTTTGAAGAACAACAGCTCGGCCTATTGGCTGGCGCGGCTGGAAGAAGCCGATGTGCCGTCGGCGCCGGTCCTGACCCGCAGCGAGGCGATCACCCATCCTCAGGTCACGGCGAACGGGATCGTGGTCGAATCCGATCATCCCCGAGCGGGCCGTCTGCGTCAGGCCCGTCCGGCGGCGCGGTTTTCCGAAACGCCCGCTGGGTTGCACAGGCCCGCGCCTTTGCTGGGCGAGCACACCCGGGAGACCCTGGCCGATCTCGGTTATTCGGATGCCGATATCGAGGCGCTGCTGGCCGATGGGGTCGCCGGCGTCGATCGAGGGGAAGCCGCGGAATGATTGATTTCCATTACTGGCCGACGCCGAATGGGTGGAAAGTATCCATCATGCTCGAGGAATGCGGGCTGGAATACAACATGATCCCGGTCAATATCGGCAAGGGCGAACAATTCACGCCGGAGTTCCTTACCATCAGCCCCAACAACCGCATGCCCGTGATCGTCGACCCGGACGGGGCCGCCGATGACGGGGGCGGTCCCATATCCGTGTTTGAATCCGGCGCCATTCTGATGCATCTGGCGGAAAAAACCGGGCGCTTCATGCCGACCGACCCGCGCGGACTGAACGAGGCGCGGGAATGGCTGTTCTGGCAAATCGGCAATCTCGGCCCCATGGCCGGCCAGTTGAGCCATTTCGTGAACTACGCCGAAGGCGAACACGATTATTCGCATACGCGTTACGCCAATGAATATAACCGCTGCATCGGGGTGCTGGAACGCCGGCTCGAAGGACGCGAATACATTCTGGGCGACGACTATTCGGTCGCCGACATGGCGAGTTTTCCCTGGATACTGATCTCAAAGCCTCTGGGCCAATCGCTTGACGAGTTCCCCAATGTGGCGCGCTGGCGTCGGGCGGTGAAGGAACGCCCGGCCGTCCAGGCCGGCGTCGATCTCGGCAAGGATTTGCGCCGCACCGCCCCGCCAACGGATGAGGAACGCCGGCTTCTCTATCACCAGACCGCGGCTTCCACCCGGGCGCATTCCGAACAGAACTGATCGACGCGGTAAAAACTCTCAACATAGTGAAGAAAGTCGCGAGGAACCTATTTCATGAAAATAATGAATTGGGTTAGTGTCGATGCCGAAAGGGAAATCTATAAAATGGACATTAACATCATCTAACGTGGAGTACTTATGTCGGCCGCGGTGGCGCTATGGCAGCGCCGAACTCTTGAAATTGCGTAAGGAACCAGCCCGTGACCGACGATCCTCATCCCCCGTGTCAGGGCCCCGACCCGGACCCGACGCCGGCGAAATTCGCACTGCCGCTGGGTGCGATCGACTGCCATGCCCATATTTTTGGACCGGAAAGCAAATACCCCTATTCGCCGGCGCGCGGCTATACCCCGCCCGACGCCGGCCTGGAAACCTATCTTGAACTACACAAGACGCTTGGCGGAATCGAACGCGCGGTGCTGACCCAGCCCAGCGTCTACGGCACGGATAATTCATGCATGCTGGATGCGGTCGACAAGATGGACGGCAAGTTCATGGCGGTCGCCGCCGTGGGCGAGGACGTCACCGACAGGGAGCTGGAAGCATTGCACGCGCGCCGCGTCCGGGGTGCACGCGTGAATATCGTCGACAAGGGCGGCATGCCGTTCGATGGCATCAATGCGGTGCGGCGGTTCACCGACCGGATCAAGGATCTTGGCTGGCATCTCGAGGTGCTGATCCATGTCCACGAATTCGAAAACCTGCGCGAAACCCTGAATTCCATGGCGGTCGATGTGTCGGTGGGCCATCTCGGCTATATGAAAACCGATAACGGCATTGATCATCCGGGGTTCCGGGAGTTTCTCGATCTGCTGCGCGACGGCAATTGCTGGGTCAAGGTGTCGGGCTCGTACCGCATGACCACTTCCGCCGCGACGCCCTATACGGATGCGGTTCCGTTCGCAAAAGCGTTGATCGAGGCCAATGAGGACCGCGTCCTCTGGGGCACCGACTGGCCGCACCCGGCCTTCAAGGGCAATATGCCCAATGACGGCGCGCTGTTGGATCAGCTGATCGACTGGGCGCCCAATGAGGCGCGGCGCCACAAGATTCTGGTGACCAATTCGGAAAAGCTTTACGGATTCGAGTAAAGCGTCACTTGCGTCGCGCCTGTACCATTATGCCGATGATGGTTTCCTCGCCCAGCGACCGGCAGGCCTCGAGCCGGTGCAGACCTTCCACAAGCACCAACCGCTTGCCGTCATCCCGGCACATGATTGGCGTACGCTGGCCGTCTTCCAAAATGCTTTCGGCGATTGTTTCCACAATCGCCGGATCAAGGGTCTGACGGCGTTTTACCGGGACATAAATGTTCTCAATTTTGAAAATTTGATCGTCCATCGGTTGACGCCGGACCTCATAAATTTCGAATAGCATTGCACCGGACCATACCAGTTCTGTTCGGAAAAGGCCTGACGTGTATGCAGTTCAGGCTGAATAAATATCTTGATAAATTCGCCGATTACGAAGTAATAGGAAACCAGCTGGCAGCTAATACGGGTATTTGGGGAGGTTTTTTGATCACCTTGTCCCGCGCATCCGAATCTGCCGAGCGCGTTTGCCGTGACACGGCCAGCCTATTTTTTAAATTTCGCAAATGCGGACTGATTCCAATTTTGCTGGGACCAATTGCGGTTCCGTTGACGTTGATTTCGACGGCGGTTCTTGCGACCCAAAATTTCGACGGGATTCCCCAAGATTGGCGGGACTATATTCTGTGGATCGTTCTGGGTGCTTTGTCGGTCCTGATTTTTTTGTCGATCGGCCTGATGGTTTGGACCGGAATCCGACGTCGAATTGAACGGGCCGCGGGGCAAAGCAAACAAGCGCAACATGAACTGCAACAGCAAAAGGTTTTTTTCGAAACGCTTGTGGAAAACATTCCGGCAAGCGTCACCAAGAAAGATACCGACGGCAAATACATATTCGTGAACAAGGTGATTTGCGATGCTGCCGGTGGCGCGCCGATAAATTTTATCGGCAAATCGTTGGAGGAAGCGATCGGAACTGGTCCCAACGACGAATTATCGGACTCTTCTATAGAGGCGATTGAAGCGGGCAAGCCGGTTATCGGTATCGAGAGAAAGTGTGTATTTTTTGGAAATAAAACAGTTTCCTCGAACTTTGTGCCGATTGAGGGCGTAAACGGAAAGATCGACCGGCTTTATACGATTTCCTTCGATATTACGGAAATTCGACACCGGGAAGACCAACTT
>JAYZAW010000244.1:0-9963 GCA_036339495.1 Pseudomonadota bacterium
AACCTGAAAGCCACCGAATAACGACGGGCTTTTGCGCCGGTCCAAACGGCCGTAAAAGTGTTTCCGTGATTTCCCGATCAGACCCGTCCGCGCCACGCGGCGCGGGTCAGACGAATTTGTCGGGATAAACGCCCGGGCTCCAGTCCCGGGGCGAAAGGGTCGTAATTCGCCCGCGCCAGCCGGCTAAGGTAATCGCCGGCGAGAGCGACGGGCAGAAACGCGGCCAGCTCAGATCGTCCCGGACGCGCGTCGCGCACCCGTCCTAGACATTCCCGAGCCCTGCCCACGATGATCTCGATGACTTCCTCATGGAAATTTTCGATATGTCCGGCAAGCAGCGGTGCGGCGGTAGCGCCCGCCCGACGCATCAGATCGTCCGGCAGAGTGATCCGCCCGCGCCGCGCATTGTGCGGGATCATGCGGATCAATCCGGTCAGACCAATGGCGAGCCCGGCGTATCGCGCGAGATCGTCTTCAGGGCCGCATGGCTTGCCGAGGACCGCGCTTGCCAGCGCCACGAGGCTTCCCACCGCCGCGTCCAGAGTGGTTTCGACTTCTCCCATATTGACCGGCGGCCGTTCCGCGAGTTCGATTTCCCTTCCCTCGATCATCCGGTGCGGCAATTCGACCGAAATATTCGAACGCTCCAATGCCGCCGCCAAGGCGTCGCCGATGCCATGCCTGACCTCTTCCCCCGCCGCCATTTTATCGAGCGCGTCGCGCCACCATTGCAGACGCATCCGGCCGATCAGGCTTTCGCTGACCATGTCGCCGTTGGTCGCGATTTCCAGGTTGAAGGCATAGAGCGCCAGCAGCGCGGCGCGATGTTCATCGGGCGCGAACAGCGTCGAGAGATAGCGGTCCGGATCCAGCCGCCGCACCCGGTCGGCGCAAAACTTTTGAGAATCAGCTAGGCTCATTTCGTCGCCATCCTGACATATACTGTCGTCCGTGACACCTATCGCAATACTCGATCATCGCTATCTGGACGCGGCCGTCAGCGCCGATCTGGCCGATATGGAAGGCTGGGTGTCGTCGGCGCGGGACATCGCCCGCGACGGAACCCGCACGCCCGAACAGCGCCAGGACTCCCTGCGCGATCTGGAGAACCACGTCCATGGCGGCGGCGAAGTCGCATTGTGCCTGTTCCAGGCGGCGTCGAAGGAAATCGTCACGGAAAGATTCAAGAGCTGGAGCGAGTTGATATCCTGGGCCGGTTACGCCGCCGCGCCCATGGGCCGCCTGGTCCTGAGGCTGCACGATGAAGGCAAGGAAGCATCCGCCGCCATGGAAGCGCTGTACAGCGCCTACTGCATTTTATCCCACGTGGCCAAGTGTGGCGACGACTACCGGCTTCATGGCCGGATCTATGTGCCGGCGGACTGGCTGCGCCGCGCCAAGGCCGATGTGACGAACCTGTCCGGGTCCAAATCCGCGCCCGAACTGCGTGAGGCGATCGACCGGATGCTCGATGGCGTCGACCGGCTGCTGAGCGCCGCGCACCCCGCGTCCTATCTAATCCGAAACCGCGGACTGAAACGGGGCGTGCTGACCGCGCAATATGTCGCCCTCGCCTGGTTGCGCAAGCTGCGGAATCAAGATCCCCTGGCCGCCGACATCGCGCCGAGCGCGTGGGATCGCTCCCTGGCCGCAATCCGCGCCCGGTTGCTGCTCTGGTTCGGACGGCCGCAAATCCCCGGGGGAACCTGACCATGGCGATGGTTCATATTATCGGGGCGGGCATGGCGGGGCTTTCCTGCGCGGTAAAGCTGGCCGAGGAAGGCCGCGAGATCGCAATTTACGAAACCGCCGCCCATGCCGGCGGGCGCGCCCGGTCCTTCATGGATGACAGCCTGGGCTGCCTGATCGATAACGGCAGTCACATGCTGATGGGGGGCTGCGAGGCGACGCGGGAATATCTGTCGCTGACCGGTTCCGGCAACATGATCACGGAAGTCACGCCGGCGGCTTATCCGTTTCTCGATCTGGCGACCGGCGAACGCTGGCGTCTGCGACCCAGTGACGGACGGCTTCCGCTCTGGCTGTTTTCCGCCGACCGCCGGGTGCCCGGCTCTACATTGTCCGACTACAAGGACGTACTGCATATCGCGCGCGCCGGCCCGGAACACAGCGTCGCCGACCGGGTCGACACGCGCGGCGTTCTCTATGACCGGCTGTGGCAGCCCTTGTCGCGGGCGGTCCTCAATACCGATGCCTCGGAAGGTTCGGCGCAAACCCTTTGGCGCATGATCCGGGAAACGCTGCTGCGCGGCGAGGCGGCCAGCCGGCCGTTTTTCTTTCACCGCGGATTGTCTCCGGCCCTGGTCGACCCGGCGCTGAAAAAGCTGAAACGGCATGGCGTCGAAATCCGGATGAAGGCGCGACTGCGCGGCCTCGGCTGGCATGATTATCACGCCAATGCCCTGGTATTTTCCGAGGGCCGGTTGCGGGTCGCCCCGGAAGACAGCGTCGTCCTCGCCGTGCCGCCCGATATTTGCGCTGACATCTGGCCGGAAGTTGTGGCGCCGACCCAGTCACGCGCCATCGTCAACGCGCATTTTCGCCTCGACCAGCCGATTGATCTGCCCTGGGACGCGCCCTTTCTCGGATTGGTCAATGCGGAAAGCCAATGGCTGTTCACGCGCGATAATATCTTGTCCGTGACCATCAGCGCGGCCGACAGGCTGGTCGATCAGCCGGCCTGGGAACTGGCCAATATGCTGTGGACCGAGATTGCCCACGTGCTGGACCGCAATCTCGGGCGGGTGCCGCCGTGGCGCATCATCAAGGAACGGCGCGCGACTTTCGCCCAGACGCCGGCTCAGATCATGGTTCGGCCCAAGGCGGAAACGATCCTGCGGAACATGTTTCTGGCCGGCGACTGGACGGCGACGGGACTACCCGCCACCATCGAAAGCGCGGTCAAATCCGGTTTTGACGCGGCGCGTCTCGTTCTGGATTCCAAAGAGGTCAAACTCAAAAAATAGGGAGTCGCAAAGTTCACTTGACGCGACTCGCTCGAAACGGCAGTATTTCGCCGATTCTGGCGTTTAAGTGACTGCGATATCCGAACGGTTGAAACGTCCTTATAAAACTTGGGGGTAATTTGAAAATGGCTGGTATTCTCAGCAATCTAAGAAACACCGTGGTGGCCAGCATTGTGCTGGTGATCCTGCTGATTATAGGGATCGGCGCCTGGCACGGCGAGGGGGTCGCCTTCGATCATGCATGGTGGGCGTTCGCGTTCCGCTGGCTGCATGTTCTGGGCGGCATCATGTGGATTGGCATTCTGTACTATTTCAATTTTGTGCAGATTCCCAACATGCCGAATATCGACGAGGACAAGCGGCCCGCCATTACGCAGGTGATTGCGCCCGCCGCCTTGTTCTGGTTCCGCTGGGGCGCGATGTGGACCATCGTCACCGGCCTGATCCTGGCCGAGATGAACGGCTATCTCGTCGACGCAATCACGCTCGGCCTGTCAAGCGGTACGGCTCAACATTCCATGATCGGCATCGGCATGTGGCTTGGAACCATCATGTGGGCCAATGTCTGGTTCATCATCTGGCCGAACCAGAAAATCGCTCTCGGCATCGACGGCGCTGAAGGTGACAAGGCGGCCGCCGGACGGACGGCGATGCTGTTCTCACGGACCAACACGATGCTGTCCATGCCCATGCTGTGGGCCATGATCTCGGCGCAAAATCTGTTCTAGACGCGCCGGCCATCAACGCGATCGAGGGGACCTTCAGGTCCCCTCTTTCGTTATGCCGGCTTAGTGCATGCCCGCCGAATGGGGCAACCAGAGAACGATCTGGGGAAACAGTGTGATCAGCAGCACCAGCCCCAGGGTCGCGATGAAAAACGGCGCTACCCCTCGAAAAATCGTGTTCAGTGGCACGTCGGGCGCCATCTTTGCCATGACATAGACGTTGATCCCGACCGGTGGCGTGATCAGTGCCAGTTCCGACATGATCACCGCGTAGATGCCGAACCATACCGGGTCGTAGCCGAGATCGATGATCACCGGAAACACGAACGGCACGGTCAGGATCAGCATGCCCCAGATATCCAGCACCATGCCGAGGATAATATAGAGGATACTGAACATCAGCATCACCACCAGGGGATGATAACCGAGCCCGGTGATCCATGTCACCAGATTCTCGGTCAGTTCGGTCATGACGATAAACTTGCCCATCATGTGGCCGCCGATGATGATGATGAAGATCATGCCCGTGGTATGCATGGTCTCGCGTAGGCAGGTGCCCATCGACCGCCAACTCAAGCGGCGCATGACCAGCGCGATTGCGATCAGGCTGAAAACACCGATCGCGGCAGCTTCGGTCGGGGTAAATATGCCGCCATAGATACCGCCGATCACCACCAGGAATGTGATGATCACGGGCAACAGCTTGGTCAGGGAACGAAATTTTTCATTCCAGGTGAATTTTTCGCCGACCGGTCCGAGTTCGGGATTGATGGTGCATTGAACGTAGATCGTCGCCGCGAAGCCAAATGTCAGCAGAATGCCGGGGATGATCCCCGCAATAAACAGCGCGCCGATCGATTGTTCGGTCCAGATGCCGTAAACCACCAGGATGATGCTGGGTGGGATAAGAATTCCCAGCGTGCCGGCGGAGCTGATGCAGCCCGCCGCCAGACCGTCGTCATAGCCATAACGCCGCATTGCCGGCATGCACATCGGTCCCATGGTCGCCACGGCGGTCACGCTGCCGCCGGAAACAGCGCCGAAACCGGCGCAGGCCACCACCGAGGTAATCGCCAGCCCGCCCGGCAACCGCCCGAGCCATTTATAGACGCAGTCATACAGATCGGCGGCGATCTCGGTCCGAAACACCAGCTGCCCCATGAGAAAATAAAGCGGGATGGCTACGATTACGAAATTTGCGCCCTGTTCGATAAATGTCAGGGATATCTGCGTCTCGGCATGGATCGGTCCGCCGACGATGAATAGTCCGATTGCCGCGGTGCCCAGCATTGAAAACGCGATCGGTACGCCGATCACGATCAGCAACATCATGAAGCCGAAGGCGATCAACCCGATGGTTTGTGGATCAAGGGTCATTCCACGATCTCCCCGGTCTCTTCCTCGACAAAACTGTCCAGGTTCAGGATCGAGGATATCGCTCGGCATAGGAAATAAATAATCATGATGATGCTCACCGCGAGGAGCGCCACGTGATGAAACCACACGGGCAGTTCGAGATATTCGGTCACCCGGCTGAGTTCGTAATCATACAGAAACTCTTCCCATTCATGGCGGCACAAAAGGTAAAAAAGCCAGATACATAGGACGCTGTAGACGACCGAAAAATATTTTTTGACCCGGTCCGGGAGCACGCCGTAGACCAGATCCATCCGGATATGGCCGTGCCGGCGGGTACATTCCGGCAGCGCGAAAGCAAAGACCAGCAGCAGCCACCATTCGCTGAACTCAAGCGTCCAGATATAGGGCGAGTTAAAAACATACCGGAGGATTACGTCGATCATCACGACAATTGCGATCATCGGCAGCACGATCCATCCGCCGATGATATCGAGGAGTCCGGTCACGGCGAACAGCCAGGTCTCAATGCGTTTCATGTAAAAGCCAGGATGTATGGGTATAAAATCGCTTGGGACGGGCGGATGGCGCGACCGGAACCAACCGGCCGCGCCGAACCATTCCCACTTTCAGCCGACTGCTAGAAGTCGTACATCCCCTTGACCGGCGAATTGATCGCCGCAAGCATGATGTCGTTGGCCGACATGCCGGCAAACTTCTTGGACGCGGCCCGAACATCGGCGATGAATTGCCGGGCCGGAAGGCCTTTCTTCTCGTTCATCGCGATCCAGTTCTGCGTGATCGGCTCAAGCGTTTTTTTCCAGCGTTCAAGTTCCGCCGGAGCCAGATCGATTTTCTTGATGCCGTGCTTATTCATCATCATGGCAAGATGGTTGGAATCGAGACGATCATAGAAATACTGCGCCTCGATCTGGGCGTATTGCCGCGCCCAATTGTTATAGACCTGCTTCAGATCGGCCGGCAGCCGGTCGAGAAACTTGCCCGACGTGCAGTATTCGATGGTCAGGACATTGAACCCGTTGGTGGTGCGGAATTTGGTCACCTCGTGCACCTTGAAGATCGGGGCGATGGCGTCGCTCGAGTGGATCGCATCCAGCGTGCCCCGCTGCATGGCGGTATAGGCGCTGGCCAACGGCATGGACACTTGCGTCGCGCCCAACGCGCCGATGATCTTGGAATGATTGCCGCCGCCGGCGCGGATTTTCATGCCCTTGATATCGGCGAGGCTGCGCACTGGTTTGTTGGTGAACAAATGATACGTGCTGGTATTGGCGACGCGCGCGATCTTCACGCCCTTGAAACGCTCATGCTCTTTCTTGAGATATTTTGGATAGAGCATTTCCCCCGTGGCGACCGCCTCATGGGCGTTGCGGAACATGAAGGGCAGGCCGAGCCCGTGGACCATGTTGTAGTCCTTGGACATATAGAGCGAAAAGCACGGCGCGTGATCGGACAGGCCGGTGCGGACCGCCTTGCGTCCGTCCTTGACACCATGAACGGTCTTCGACCAGGTATCATTGACCTTGATCTTGCCGCCGGACATTTTCTCAAGAATCTTAAAGCCCTTGATCTGGATCTTTGCCAGGCCCGAGACCTTCGGTAAATGGTGGGAGGTCTTGAAGGTGATCGGCTTTCCCGTATAGGTGACCTTGGCGCTGCCGTAGCTGTCGAGATCGCCATTGATCCATTTGATCGCGACCGAAAGGTTCTTGTTCACCTCCGCCGCCGTCGTTCCGATATCCCCCGCGGATGCCGGCGAAATCGCCAGGCATGCGGTTACGAGCCCAAAACCCACCAATGTCCGTTTATTCATGATTCGCCTCCTGTTGAAGTATTAATGATCCCGGTTTGAGCGGGATATTCGTAACGATTGCGCCCGCCTGACGGAAAACGTATCTGCATTGTCACACCGCGCGGCAAAGGAAGCAATGTCTGGGGGGGGTGTTGCATTTTTCACGGACAGTGTAGCCTCCAGGATGAGAGGCGGCTTCATGGAATTCGGACTACAGTTCTTTCCCGATGTTGCGCCCGAGGAAAAATCGGGCCGCGACTATTTCAGCGAGGCGCTACGCCTGGTTGATCTTTGCGATGATTATGGCTACACACACGTCCGCATCGTCGAACATTACTTCCATCAATGGGGCGGCTACAGCCCGAACCCGTTGATATTCCTGACCGCCGCGTCGCAGCGGACCCGCAAGGCGCGGCTGATCCCCGGCGCGGTTCTGCCGGTATTCAATCATCCCCTCAAGCTCGCTGGAGAAATCGGCATGCTGGACGCCATTTCGGGCGGCCGGCTTGAGGTCGGATTCGCCCGCGCATTTGTGCCCCATGAATATGAACGTTTTGGCGTCAGCCTGGATGAAAGCGTCGCCCGGTTCGACGAGGGACTGGCCCAGATCGCGCGTCTTCTCGAAGAGGAAAACGTCACCGAAACAGGACAATTTCACAGCTTCGCAAACGTCACATCCCTGCCCCGCCCAACGCAAAGGCCGCGCCCCGCTTTCTGGACCGCGGCGACGACCACGCCGGAATCCTTCGACAAGGCCGGTCGCATGGGCAATGGGTTGATGGCGATCCCGGCGGTTGGGGCCGAGCGCATGCCGGAACTGTGCGGACGTTACCGCGAGGCCTGGAAGTCGGCCGGCCACGACGGCAATGGCCGCGTCATGATGGCACTTTATCTGAGTTGCCACGAAGACCGCGAGGAAGCGCGCCGCATTGCCGACGCGCCCCTGACCGGCCATATGCGGTCGGCGGCCGATTCCGCCGGGCAATGGACCGAGGGAGTAGCGTCCGCCGATTACAAGGGCTACGACAAGCTGGTCGCGGGGCTGAAAAAGGAAACCTTCGAGAGCCAATTCGCCAAGAAGGCGATCTTCGTCGGCACGCCCGACGATATCATCGAACAGATCCATGAATTCGACCGGCTGGTCGGGGGCGTCGATCTTGCGTCGCTCGATGTCAATTTTAACTCGATGGCCTATGAAGACGCCGCGCGCTCCGCCAAGCTGTTCGGCAAAAAGGTCATCCCGCATTTCACGTCGTGGAGACACTGACCCGTATTGGGAGACGAAAATGGCGACGAAAACCGAAACCGGCGATCGGGCCGGATTGTATGAGGCCATGTCGGCGAATGATCTGACGCCGCTGTGGGACATCTATGAACAGCTGGTCGTCTCCGAACCCGGCCGGCAGGAACCCTCCATGCACTGGTCCTGGGAAACCCTCGCGCCGGTGGTGGCGCTGTCGACCGAGAAAATCACCGGGAAAGATGCGGATCATCGCGTTCTTCTATTGAAGAACCCTCATTTGCCGGGGCCGCCCAAGACCACGTCGAACATCATCGCCGGCATCCAGTGCGTATTGCCGGGAGAAAAGACCGAACCGCACCGCCATACGCCCGCCGCGCTGCGGGTCGTGCTGGAAGGCATCGGCGGATCGACTTTTGTCGACGGCAAGGCCTGCCCGATGCATGCCGGCGATTTCATCGTGACCCCGAACTGGACTTGGCATTGCCATGAAAACGACAGTCCGTCGCGGGTCGTCTGGGTCGATATACTCGATGTACCGCTGGTCGGATCGCTTGATGCGGTGTTCGGCGATTACGGGCCAACCGGCAACTATCCCGACAACTTGGCCACCTTGCCGGACAACTCTTTTGCCGGCGGCGGGCTGGTCCCGGTGACGGACCGCGACGGAACGTCCCACACGCCGCGCATGAGGTATGCTTGGGAAGACGTTGTCGCGGCGCTCGAAGCGACGCCCGAAGGCGACGGCGGCGCGCGCACGCTGCGCTACGCCAATCCGGTCGATGGCGGCAGCGTAATCTCGACGCTCGACGCCTATGCGCTGGAACTCGCCCCGGGCCGCGAAACCCGCCGGACCCGCACCACCGCCAACGCCGTCTGCGTGGTGATCGAGGGCCAGGGCGAAAGCAGGATCGGCGAGGCGACGCACCGCTGGGCCGCGCGGGATGTGTTCACCGTGCCCCATTGGAGCTGGACCAGCCACCGCGCCGACGGCGGCCCGGCGCGCCTGATCATGGTGACCGACCGGGAAATGCTGCGCCGTCTCGATCTCCTGCGCGAAGAAACCGACTGAATGGGTCTCCATTGGACTTGTGGGGATGAGGTTCATACAATCCGGCGTCGTAGAATCCGCGAGCGGGATTTCATAGATGGCCAAAGAACGCACCCAACGCCGCCTCGCCGCGATCGTCGCTGCCGATGTCGTCGGACCCGCATGATGAATGCGGATGAGGCAGGCACGCTGGCGCGCGTGAAGAACCTGTTCTCCGACATATTGCGACCAAAAACCACGCAACTCGGTGGACGCATTTTCAAAACCACCGGCGATGGCGCGCTCGCCGAATTCTTCAGCGCCGTGGATGCGGTGCAGTGCGCGGTCAACATTCAACGCAAGCTAGCGGCAAGTAATCTGCAAATCCAACTGCGTATCGGCATCAGTGATCGTCGAAGACGACGGTCTGTACGGCAATGGGGTGAATGTCGCTGCCCGCATGGAAGGCCTTGCAGAACCGGACGGATTTGTATTTCCGAAAATGTCTTCGGCATGTCGGAAATGCGCTGTCAATGATTTTCGAGGATCTCGGTGAAGGGACCGTCAAGAATATCGATCGGCCGATCCGGGTTTACCGGGCGTCGGAAGCCGACGACGCACCCGCGCAACAGCCACCCTCTCTCACGGATAAACCGTCTATCGCGGTGATCACCTCACCCGGCCTTGCGGTTTTTCTCCAACCAGCCATCGACCAGCGCAACCGTGTCGTCGATCACATCGGACCGCATGCCGTTTTGCCCGGCGATGGTTTTGACCAGACAATCAGCCCGTTCGATATTTTGCGCGCCGGC
>JAYZAW010000245.1:0-3788 GCA_036339495.1 Pseudomonadota bacterium
GAGGCGGTTTCGGTGCCGGTATTGCAGTTTTCCGAAGTTTTGACCGACGAAGACCTGATTGAAATCGTGCGCAACCACGGTCAGTCGAAACAGATGGCGGTGGCGAGCCGCTCCATGGTTTCGGAAGGCGTCGCCGACGCCCTGGTCGATACCGGGAATGAGGAAGTCGTCACCACGCTGGTCGCCAATGACGGCGCGACTATCGCGGAGCCTTCCCTGCAAAAAGTGCTCGACAATTTCGGCGAGAACGAAGCGATAAGCGATCTGATGGCCAAACGCGGAACATTGCCGGTTCGGGTGACCGAACGGCTGGTGCCGCTGGTCACCGATACCATGCGGGCCCATATCATCGACAATCATGAATTACTGCCGGACCAGGTCAGCGACCTGGTGCTGCAGACCCGGGAAAAAGCGACATTGGGCATTCTGTCCGACAAGTCGGATGATCTCGCGGTCCGCGAGCTGGTTGTCCAGCTGTTCGGCGCCCGCAGACTGACGCCGACCATCACGCTGCGCGCGCCCTGCATGGGCGATATGCGTTTCTTCGAAGCCGCCGTGGCGGTGCTGTCCAAGGTCCCGCTGACCAATGTCCGCGTCTTGCTGCATGACGACGGCGATCTCGGCCTTGGCTCCATCTTGCGCAAAGCAAATATTCCGCAGGAACTTCACCCGGTCATCGGCACGGCTATCCAGGTGTCCCATGAAACCGAATATGACGGCGAGGAAAACGACCGCGAACGTTTCCGTCGCCGGATGATCGAACGCATCCTGACTCAGGTCGAAAATCCCGATCTGGATATGGACGAAGAGAATATCGATTATCTTCTGACCAAAATTTCCCAAACCACGCCGGCGCTGGCGAAAGCCGGCTGACAATCCGGAATTACACCGAGACGGCGTAACGCCATCAGCCCGGGGTAGGCGGCCCGGGCGGGGTTTTTTATGGGAAGTCGAAAAACTTATCGGCCCTTGCTTATCGCATCGCAGCCGAATTTATCGCGCAGCTGGTCCATGACCTGTTCGACATCCTTGCGCTGCTCTGACGCCGCATCGGCGAGATCGGCCGGGTCGGCGAGATCGGCCGGGGCCAGTCCGGACACGCCGACGCCGATCAGCCGGAACGACACGCCGTCGGCCTCGCGGTCAAGCAGCACGGACGCCGCCCGAAAAATCCGGTCGGCCAGCTTCGTCGGGTCGGGCAGCGTGACGGACCGCGTGCGCAATCGAAAATTTGCAGTTTTCAGCTTGAGCGTGATGGTGCGGCCGCCGATATCTTCGCTTTTCAGACCGGCTGAAACCTTCTCGCATAGTTTCCAAAGGCGATGCCGTAATTCCGCCGGGCCGGAAATATTTTCCGAGAAGGTGGTTTCGGCCGACAGGCTCTTCCGCCCGCCGCCTTGTTCGACCTTGCGGGCGTCTTCGCCGCGCGAAAACCTGGCGAGCCGGTGTCCAATCGAGCCGTATCGGCGCGTCAGCTCGTTCTCGGATATCCGGTGCAGCTGGCCGATGCGTTCGATGCCGTCCGCCGCAAGCCGCCTTTGCAGCACCGGCCCGACCCCCCATAGCAGCGAAACCGACTTTTCAGCCAGGAATCCGACCGCCTCGTCCCGGCCGATCACCGTGAAGCCCTCTGGCTTATCCAGGCCCGATGCGATCTTGGCGAGATATTTGTTGTAGCTGAGCCCGATGGAAACCGTGATTCCGATGCGGCGTTCCACCAACTGGGCGAATTCAACCAGCGTCCGGGCGGCGCTGCCGCCGTGCAGACGTTCGGTCCCCGACATATCGAGAAACGCCTCATCGACCGAAAGGGGTTCGACCTGCGGCGTGATGCCGGTCATGAGCTCACGCACTTCGCGGCCGATGCGGCGGTATTTCGCCATGTCGGGCCGGATCACGATGGCATCGGGACACGCTTTTAACGCCTGGAACATGGGCATCGCGGAATGCACGCCGAAGCGGCGCGCGATGTAGCAGCACGTCGTCACCACGCCGCGCTTGCCGCCGCCGACGATAACCGGATGATCCGCCAATTCCGGATTGTCGCGCTTTTCAACGGTCGCATAGAAGGCATCACAATCGACATGGGCGATGGTGAGCGTTTCCAACTCGTCATGACGCAACACCCTGGGCGACGCGCAATCGGCGCAGGGGCCTTGCGCTTGAGCCGCAAGCGAATAACAATCCCGGCAGAGAACAGCCATGGGCAAAACATGCGGCGTTAGCTCCGCCCGGTCAAACGAAAGTGAAGCAGGCATGATCGACAAGATTGTCGCATCCGTCGCCGAGGCGGTTAGGAATATCAAGGACGGCGACACCGTCTTCATCAGCGGTTTCGGCGATGCCGGAAACCCGACCGAACTGGTGCATGCGCTGATCGACCAGGGCACGAAGGATCTGACGCTGGTCAACAATAACGCGGGCAACGGCTTTGTCGGGCTCGCGGCGCTTCTGAATACCGGCCGCGTCAGGAAAATGATTTGCTCATATCCCCGGTCCTCCCAGTCAATTGTTTTCGAAGACCTCTATCATGCGGGCAAAATCGAACTGGAAACAGTTCCCCAGGGCACCCTGGCAGAACGAATTCGCGCGGCGGGAGCCGGAATTGCGGGCTTTTATACCCCGACCTCGGCGGGAACGCCGCTCGCCGAGGGCAAGGAAATCAGAAACTTCGATGGCCGCGATCATGTCCTGGAACTCCCGCTCGCCGCCGACGTTGCGTTGGTCAAAGCCGAAACCGCGGACCGCTGGGGCAATCTGACCTATCGGCTGGCGGCGCGCAATTTCGGACCGATCATGTGCATGGCGGCGAAATGCTCCATCGCGCAGACCCGCAAAATTTTGCCGCTCGGCGATATCCCGCCGGAACAGGTCGTCACCCCGAGCATATTTGTTGATCAAGTCGTTGAGGCGCCGCACCCCATGAGCGAACGCAATGCAATCCTGAACGGGGAGCGTTATCCATGACCGATGGCCTCACGCGGCAACAAGTCGCTTGGCGGATCGCCCAGGACATGACCGATGGATCCTTTGTCAATCTCGGCATCGGACAGCCGGAACTGGTGGCGAATTTTCTGCCCGAAGACCGCGAAATCATCTTTCACAGCGAAAATGGCATCCTCGGCATGGGACCGGAACCCGCGCCGGAAGACATCGACGAAGAACTGATCAACGCGGGCAAGAAGCCGATCACCCTGCTGCCCGGCGGCGCAATTTTTCACCATGCGGATTCATTTTCCATGATCCGCGGCGGTCATATCGACGCCTGCGTTCTGGGCGCGTTTCAAATCGCGGAAAATGGCGATCTGGCCAATTGGTCGATCGGCAGCTCGGGGGTTCCCGCGGTCGGCGGCGCCATGGATTTGGCGGTCGGCGCCAAGCGGGTGCTGGTGATGACCGATCACTGCACGAAAAAAGGCGAGCCCAAATTAGTCGAAAAATGCAGCTATCCGCTGACCGGACCCGGCGTGGTCAACACGGTTTATACGGATCTCGCGGTCATCGACGTGACGCCGGAAGGCTTTTTGGTGCGCGAAAGAGTCGAGAATCTGCCGTTCGAGGAGCTCCAGAACCGCACCGGCGCGCGTCTTACCCTGGCCAATGACTGGCATCCCCTCACGGCGCCCTAACCGGCTCTTCAAACAAAACGTCGGCGGCCAGTATGGCCGCGAGGCGACGTGGGACCCGTTCTTCAGTCATGGACGTGAAACTGCTTTCAAGGAAATTTCCGCTGCGGGATTGTACGATTGGCGAAGTCTATTGGGCTTTCGTCCCGCTTCTGTTCCGTT
>JAYZAW010000246.1:0-13912 GCA_036339495.1 Pseudomonadota bacterium
TCGGATTGGTCGACGGCCGGACCGTAACCGTGTCGCCGAGTTTTATACGGGCGGTATAGTCCTCGGGCAGATTGAAATCGACCAGAATCGTCGAGCGGTCATCGAGGGTTGCGATCATGGTGTCGTCCGTCACCCGGTCGCCGATACTGATCTCGGTCAGTCCGATAACGCCGGAAAACGGCGCGACGACAATACGGTCGGCGAGGTTCGCCTTGGCCTGGGAATACCGGATTTGCGCGCTCTCGAGCTCGGTCTGGGCGGTATCGAGACGGGCGCGCGAGGCATGGCCCGACGCCGCCAGTTTCTTGAGCCGGGCGAGATCGCGCCTGGCCTTGCGCAGCGCAATCTGGGTCAGGCGGACGGCGAGGCGCTGATGGTCGTCGTCCAGCCGCAACAGAACGGCGCCTTTTTTGACGCGATGGTCTGACTTGAAGTTGATTTCGGTCACTTCGCCCGATACTGATGGATGAACGGCGGCCGATTTGATCGCATCGCCGGTTCCGACCGCGCGCATCACGATCCGGTCTTCGGCGAAGGCCAGCGGTTCGACCAGCACGCGCGTCGCGCCGCCGTGCCGCGCCTTGCGCTGGCTCGATTCCGCGGAATCCCGGGACCCTTCAAGCCACACCCATCCGGCCGCCACGACGGCGACCAGCACAGTGGTAATTACGATCTGAAGACGCACCGGCATTGCAGCTCCGTATAAATGGAAAAACGCGCAGTGGCGTTCCGCCGACCCTGGAAGTGCGTCATTCTACGCCAATTGATGCCGCCCCCGAAAGCGGATAGCCTATAGGATGTTTCGATTAATGGCGGGCTGGCGATAGAATATGACGGGTATTTCAATAAGCGCTGATATCATTGCGGCCTATGAGGCAGATGGCGTGGCTGTGTTGCGCGGCGCGATTTCGGATGACTGGATTTCACTTTTGCGTGAGGGGGTCGATCAGATCATGGCCGAGCCCGGCCCGCTTTCGAAGAATTATGCGGAACCGGGGAAGGGCAAATTCTTTACCGACCACCACATGAATCAACGAAATGAAACATTCGCGCGTTTCATGAAGGACTCCCCCGCGTTGGACATAGCGGCCCGGATGATGAAGGCCGGCCGGCTGAACTATGTCGATGAACATCTTCTGGTCAAGGAACCGGGCACGGAAAACCCGACCTATTGGCATCAGGATCAGCCTTATTTTGAAGTGACCGGTAATCAATTCGCGTCACTCTGGATACCGCTGGACCCGGTGACGGCGGACACCGGCGCGATGAAATTCGTCAGGGGATCCCACCGTTGGGGCAAGATGTACCGGCCGATCCGCATCGGGCTGGGCGAAATCGTCGAAGAGTCCGATGAACTCGATGGGCTTGCGCCGGACATCGACGCGGAATCCGGTAAACACGACATTCTGATGTTCGAGATGGAGCCCGGCGATTGCCTGTTCTTCCATGGCGTCGTCCTGCACGGGGCAAACCCCAATAATTCGTCCACCGTGCGCCGGCGCGCCCTGTCGCTGCGCTTTGCCGGGGACGATATTACCTGGCAGCCGCGATCCTATATCCCCTCGCGGCCGGAAACCGCCGATCTGGTGGCCGGCGGGCCTCTCGGCGGCGACCAGTATCCGGAGCTCTGGACCGTCTGAACAATGGAGGTCGCCCGGCCATGCTGGTTATTCGCGGTCTGACGCGGGCCGGGCTGGAGCCGTTCGATTTCGATCTCGCCGACGGCGAGTGCGTGTCGGTGCGCGGGCCGTCGGGCGGCGGCAAGACGACCTTGCTGCGCGCCATTGCCGACCTCGACCCCAGCGCGGGCGATCTGTCCCTCGACGGGGTGGCGCGCGAGGCCATGCCGGCAACCCAATGGCGCCGCGCGGTGTGCTACCTGGCCGCGGAAGCGGGCTGGTGGGAGGATCGCGTCGGTGCGCATTTTTCGGATGTCCAGGCCGCGCGCGAATTGCTGCCCGACCTCGGCCTCGCCGGGGAAGCGCTCGACTGGCCGGTGTCGCGGCTCTCGACGGGCGAGCGCCAGCGGCTGGCCCTGGCCCGGCTGTTATTGATCGCGCCCCGTGTGCTGTTGCTCGATGAACCGACCTCCGGGCTCGATCCGGACTCGACCGAATTGGTGGAAATGCTATTGCGCACGCGGCTCGAGAGCGGGGCCGGCATTCTGATGGTCACCCATGACCGGGATCAGGAACGCCGCCTGGCGACCCGTGGGCTGCGCGTGACCGACGGCCGCGTCGCCGGGGAAGCGCCATGAATTTCATCGCGCTCAGCCCGGTCGATATCGCCATCGCGGCGACGCTGCTGATCCTGAACGCGGCGCTGTCGATCTTCTTGCGGCTGCGGCTCGAGAAACAGATGCTGGTGGCGGCGGCGCGCATGGTGGTCCAGCTTTTATTGATGGGGCTGGTGCTGAAGACGCTGTTCAATCTCAATTCGGCGCTTTTGACGTCCTTGATCGCCTTGCTCATGATGCTGTTCGCCGGGCGCGAAGTGATGGCGCGGCAAAAGCGCCGGCTGAAAGGCTGGTGGTCATACGGGCTGGGCACGACCAGCATGGTGTTCGCCTGCGCGCTGGTGACGATATTCGCGCTGACCACGCAGATTCGGCCCGACCCGTGGTACGACGCGCGCTTTGCCCTGCCCATGCTGGGCATGATCCTGGGCAACACCATGACCGGCGTGGCGCTCGGGATCGACCGGCTGCTGACCGGCGCGGCGGCGGAACGCACGGCGATCGAGGCGCGTCTTGCGCTCGGTCATCCCCGGGAAGAGGCCTTCGGCGGGGTCATCCGCGAGGCCATGCGCACCGGTTTGATTCCGACCGTCAATGCCATGTCGGCGATCGGGCTGGTTTACATTCCCGGCATGATGACCGGCCAGATTCTGGCCGGAATCGAACCCATGGAGGCGGTGAAATACCAGCTGCTGATCATGTTCCTGATTGCCGGTGGCACTGGGTTCGGCGTGCTCGGCGCGGTGCTGGTGGGCGCGTGGCGTTTGACGGATTCCCGTCATCGGCTGCGGTTGGACCGGCTGCGGGCCGGTGCGGAATAATTAGAGCGCTTTCCAGATCTTCCGGCGGCATCGGATCAGGAAATCACCGCGAGGTCGCCTTCCGGGGTGCGGCCGTGGCGCATATAGAAACGCAGTGTTTTCAGCACCGGTTCGTCGGACGACACAAACAGGATCGCGTCCTGGGAACCCGACCCGTTGGCGTGTTCGACCCATTCGCCGCCGGGTACGCAGAACGTGTCGAACGGCTCCCAGTCGAAGCGTCTGCCGCCGATGATGCTGTGGCCCGACCCTTCCAGCACCGTATAGATCAGGCTGGCGTTTTGCTTCGAGGCCAGCGTCGCCTCGCCCGGCCGCAGCATCTGGGCGAAAAACGTCATGGTCGAATAGGGCGCCTGACCCGTGGTCGGATCGACATATTCGATCAGCACCCCGTCATAAAGGCTGCCGTCCCGGTCGCGCAGATTTTCCAGCGCCTGGCGCGTCGGCTCCCAGCGATAGACATACATGGGTGACGCGTTGCCGGTGCCGCGATGGTGCGACACGGACCGCGGAAGCAACCCGCCCTGGCCGTAGACCCGCTGGGAATAGTCGTCTGGAAAGCGCGCTTCCTGCACGTCCTTGCGCAGTTTTTCGCCCTTCTCGTCTTCCTCGAAATAATCGCTCTCGAAATAGGTCGCGTTCAGCGTATTCACCAGCGGCATGTCAAGCACGCTGAGATTGACCGCGCCGCCCTCGCCCTCATTGCCGTGATTATGCCAGGTGTCGTGGGGCGTCAGCACCAGATCGCCGAACCCGAAAGTAATCGGCTCGCCTTCAACGCCGGTGAAATTGGTCTCGCCGGTCAGCCCGAACCGGATCGCGTTGGGCGAATGACGGTGCGCCGGCGCGATTTCATTGGGGTTGTTGATGCGGTAGGCCGCGAACATGGTCGTGGTGGTGGCGATCTGGCCTTGCAGGGCCGGATTGCACATGATCAGCGACCGGCGTTCGGAATCATGCATGTCGATCAATTCGCCGGCCTTTTCCAGGCACGGGAAGACATCGGCGTACTTCCAGATATGGGGCGCGGCCTTGGTGAATTGCTGGAGATTGTTTACCGCCTCGTGTTCGGTCTCCTCATTGACCGACCAGAATTCATAGAGATTCAGCGCCTGGGTGCGCTCATGCAGGACGGCAAGTTCCGCATCCCTATTGTGATGGCGTGATTTTTCCGCGACGGCCATGTCGATCTCCCTCGTTTGATTGAAGAAAACCTATCACGAAGCGCGCGATTCCCGCCAGGAAATGAACCAGCCGCTGGCGAAAATGATCGCGGCCCCGGCCCAGGTCCAGCTGTCGGTCGGCTGGCCGAACAAAATCCAGGCCAGCAATGCGCCGAACGGCAGGCGCAGAAAATCAAACGGCACCACGGCGCTGGCGTCGGCGGCGGCAAACGACCGCGCCTGACAGAAATGTGCCGCCCAGCCCGACAAGGCCATGATGAAAAGCAGGGGAATATCTTCCCAGGCCGGCGTGACCCAAAAGAACAGCGAGACCGCCAGCGCCAGGGGCAGCATGAACGCATTCAGATAAAACACGATGACCGATGCAGAATCCGTGCGGGTGAGAAATTTTACCGTGGTCCACGCCCCGGCATAAAACACGGCGGACGAGATCGCCACCATGGCCGGAAAACTGATGATTTGAAAGCCCGGCCGGATGATCACCAGCGCGCCCATAAACCCGACGATGGTCGCCAGCCAGCGCGGCGCATCGACCGCCTCGCCCAGGATCAAGGCCGCCGCAATGGTGGTGAACAAGGGGATCAGGAATGAAAACGCCGTCACGTCGGCCACCGTCACATAGCCCAGCGCATAAAAGAACCCGAGCATGGCGATGAAGGAAAATCCGGTACGCAACAGATGCAGCGGAATCTGCCGGGTGCGCAATGACCGCAATCCGGACTTGCCGATCAGGGGAACGATCATGAACAGCCCGACCAGCGCCCGCACCATGACGATCTCGGCGGCGGGAAATTTATTCGACAATCCACGCACCGCGACCGCCAAAATCGAAAAGGCAATGGCGGTCAGCACCATCCAGAACACGCCCTTGGCGAACGATTTTTCCCGCGCGCCGGCGTTCATTCAACGGCCTGACGCGCCGCACGGGCTTCGCGGCGCAGGATATAGGTGGTGCTGGCGATGATGATCGCGCCGCCGAGCCAGATAAACCCGCCCGACAATTCCTGAAACAGGTACCAGCCCAACAGGGCGGTAAAGATCAGCTTGGAAAAATCCAGCGGCGCGATAACGCTGGCCGGGGCCAGCCGATAAGCCCGGCCCATGAAGAAATGCGCCGTGGTGCCGAATATGCCGAGCGCCAGAATCCAGGGTATGTCGGCCCAAGCCGGCGTCACCCAACCGGGAATGGCGGGTATTGCCGTCAACGGCAGAGCGACCAGATTCATGTGGAACGCGAGTACGCCGACATGGGTGTTGGCGATGGCCCGCGTGGTCAAATGCACCCCGGCATAGAGCGCGGCGGCGGCCAGGGCGACCAGCGCCTCCGGTCCCAGACCATCGAAGCCGGGACGGATAACCACCAGCGCGCCGGCAAAACCGACCGCGGTCGCGGCCCAGCGATGCAGCCCGACTTTTTCGCCCAGAAACAATATGCCGCCCAGTACGCAGAATAGCGGCAGGGTGAATTGCAGCGCGATCGCGTCGGTCATTGGCAGCAGGCTGAGTGCCAGGAACCAGACCACGACGCCGGCATAATTAAACAGGCTGCGCAGCCATAATATCTTTTGGTTCTCGGCCTGAAACGCCGCCCTGCCGGCCTTGATCGCCCAGGGAAGCTGGAACGCGAGTCCGATCACGGCGCGAAAGAACGCAATCTCGAACACCGAATAGTTCGGCGTCAGGGACCGGACGGCGGCGATCATGATGGAAAACGACGCCGCCTGCCCCAGCATCCACATCGCGCCGCGCACCGGCGCGGGAAGAGAGGCAAACGCGGTCATTCTGTTTTCAGCGGGATCAGCGTTCGCGCCCCATGCCGAGCAGCCTAAGCCGCAGCGCGTTCAGCTTGATAAACCCTTCGGCGTCGCGCTGGTTATAGACCTCATCCGCCTCGAAGGTGACGTGGTCGACCGAATACAGGCTGTGGGGCGATTTGCGGCCGACCACGTTGGCCGAGCCCTTGAACAGCTTGAGCCGCACCGTGCCCGATACATGGGCCTGGCTCTGGTCGATGGCGGCCTGCAGCATTTCGCGCTCGGGCGCGAACCAGAACCCGTTATAGATCAGCTCGGCATAGCGCGGCATGATCTCGTCCTTGAGATGGGCCGCGCCCCGGTCGAGCGTAATGCTTTCAATGCCGCGATGGGCCGCCAGCAGCAGCATGCCGCCCGGCGTTTCGTAGACGCCGCGCGATTTCATGCCGACATAGCGGTTTTCAACCAGATCGAGCCGCCCGATGCCGTGCGCGCCGCCGAGCTCATTGAGCCGCGTCAGCATGGCGGCCGGCGACAGCGTATCGCCGTCGATCGCCACCGGATCGCCGGCTGCGAACTCGATCTCAATATATTGCGGCGTATCGGGCGCGGCCTCCGGCGAAACCGACCGTGTGAACATGTCCTCGTCCGGCTCGACCCAGGGGTCCTCCAGCGCCTTGCCTTCATAGGAAATATGCATAAGGTTGGCGTCGGTCGAATAGGGCGCTTCGCCGCGCTTGTCGCTGGCGATGGGAATCTGGTGCGATTCCGCATATTCCAGCAGGCGCGTCCTGGAATTCAGATCCCATTCGCGCCACGGCGCGATGATCTTGGTATCCGGGTTGAGCCCGTAATAGCCGAGCTCGAACCGGACCTGATCGTTGCCCTTGCCGGTGGCCCCGTGCGACACCGCATCGGCGCCGACCTCGCGCGCGATTTCGATCTGGCGCTTGGCGATCAGCGGCCGCGCGATCGAGGTGCCAAGCAGATAGAGCCCCTCATAGACCGTATTGGCCCGGAACATGGGAAACACGAACTCGCGCACGAATTCCTCGCGCAGATCCTCGATATAAATCTCCTTGACCCCGGCGGCCTCGGCCTTCTTGCGCGCCGGCTCGACCTCTTCGCCCTGGCCGAGATCGGCGGTGAACGTCACCACCTCGCAATCGTATGTTTCCTGCAGCCAGCGCAGGATCACCGAAGTGTCGAGCCCGCCGGAATAAGCCAGCACGATCTTGTTGATATCGCCGGTCATGGCGTTCTGTCCTTAAGCTAGTCGTGTATCGGAACGGCGGCGCAGTATAGGCAAATGCCCCCGCGCGGCAAGATCGGGCTCGCCCTTCGCGAAGCGCCAGCATTCGGTCCATGAAACTTCATCGGGCAAGAGGGCGTCATGCGAAAGGTCAAATCGTTTGCCGTTGTCTTGCTCCTGATTTACGCGACAGCGGGAACGATTAGTGTACCGTTTCCAGCTGCCGCCACCGTATTTCAGATTATTGATATTACGACAGACGGCAATCCACCAACGCTAAATTACGACATCCCAGATATTTCCGGCTCAAATATCGCGTGGCAATCTGGAGGAGCCTCGCAAGAAATCTTTTTTTACGATGGTGCCAATATCAGCCAACTTACGAACAATTCTTTAGCGGATTTTGCACCGCGTGTATCTGGCTCCAACGTCGTGTGGGTCGGAGACGATGGAAACGATTTCGAGATATTTTTCTATAATGGATCGAATGTTATCCAACTGACGAACAATACCGTTAAAGATGTCCGCCCCCGCATTTCTGGCTCTAACGTAGTTTGGATTAGTGATAAGGAAGTCGTCCTATTTGACGGAACGACTACTACACCATTAACCAACAACAGTTTGGCGAATAGCGAGGTTCGGATATCCGGATCGAATATAATTTGGCACCAAGCAATTGGCCCAGGCATTTTAGGTGATGAGATCGTGTGCTTTGATGGTGTTTCAACGACTCGGTTGACCAACAACAATTTATTTGATGGCAATTCCCAAATATTTGGCTCCAATGCTGTTTGGCGTGGCTTCGATGGAAATGACTGTGAAATATATTTTTATGATGGAGTAAGCGTAACTCAGTTGACGAATAATGATTTTGATGATTTCCGTCCTCTGATATCGGGGACGAACATCGTGTGGGGCGGTGCTACTCCTACTGGCCGAGAAATATTCTTTTATGACGGCATAAACACCACCCAAGTCACAAATGACGGATTTGATAACTTCGCAAGGTCAATTTCGGGTTCAAGCTTCGTTTGGGCACCCTTAAACGACGGAGCGCGTAATGTCAGGTTGGCGCGTCGTGTCCCCGAACCCACGACAATCGCCTTGTTCACCCTAGGACTCCTCGGTACTGCCCTGACCCGTCGCCGTAGGAAGGCGCATGGAGAAGCGGGAGGTGCGGCGTGAGGAAGGTGATACTGGCAGCGCTGATCACGTTCATTGTCAGCCCCACGATCTCGTTGAACGGAGCAAGAGCTGCGCTAATGGGCGCAGACCTGCTCTCTCTGGGTGATCAATTACTCACCCGAGATTTAGACACCAATTTGGACTGGCTAGAATTGACCGAGACGACCAACTTATCGGTAAACGATATATTCGGTGGCGCGGGAAGTTTTCTGACAAATGGTTTTAGATACGCGAGTGAAGCCGAAGTGCGTGAGTTCTGGTCCAACGCCGGGATACTCACGCTCAACACAAATGCCACAACTCCCGGAGCAGACCCCGCAGGTCGTGTAGCCGAAAATATCATACCGGTAATGGCCTTGATGGACTTGATCGGGTGTACAGGGAATTGCGCGACTGCTGGACCGAACTTCACATCAGGATTTGCGGCTCCAAACGAGTTGGTTGTTGGGGTGGCACAATCACCGTTCATCGAGTTTTTCGATGGTAATGCGAGGTCATTGGTCGGCACCGATATCTGTTGTCCGAGATTTGACAGCAAACAATTGTCGATAGGGCACTGGCTTGTGCGCCCGTTTCAGGCACCAGAACCCGGCACTCTGACGATTTTTGCTTTAGGCCTACTCGGCGTGTCCAGATGTCGTCGGCGGAAGAGGCGGGGCGCTGGTGGGCTGCAATCATCGGTTCGATGGCGCGGCGTGACCGGGCGTTTCCGACGCCTATAGGGGAACGGAAAAATTTCGATTACTCTCACCGGTTCCCGGTTACCCTCACCGAATCCACCTATTGGCTCGGCGTCGAGCCTTGATTGACCGTTGGTCTCACTCCCCCGCCTCTTGCGCCAGTGTCCCCTCCAGCCAGCCTTCCATCAGCGGGCCAATCCGGTCGAGGGGCTGATAGCCGATGGTGAGATAGGCGTAATCATCGTCTTCGCGGACCAGCATGGTGGGAAAGCCGCTGACGCCGTAAGACTTGGCGATATCGAAATCGGCGATTGTCGCCTTGCGCATGTCCGGCGACAGGAACTTGTCCTTGAAGGCGCCGCCATCCACGCCAAAATCCATCGCAATCGTGGTCAGGGCGTCGGTTTCGGTGATATCGATTCCGTCTTCATAAAACGCCCGCTGCAGGGCGCTGAAATAGGCCAACGCGGCCGGGTTGCCGAGCATCTCGCGCAGGGTGACGGCGGCGCGGCAGGGCGGTTCGGTGTCGTAGACGAAATCGTCGCGCTCCAGAATGGCGAAATCAAACGGCTGCCCGGTGCGCTCGCCGACATCGTGCCAATGTTCCTCGAGGAATTTCTTGCGGTCGTCGTCCTGGGGCTCGGGCGTGCCCGGGTGCAATCCACCGACCACCAGCAACAATTCGGCGCGGCCGTCGCAGAGCTCTTCCAAAGCGCGCTTGACCGGCGCGAACCCCCAGCACCAGGAACACATCGGGTCGCCGACATAGATCAACTGCTTGGTCATGGGTTCTCCTGTCCGGCGCCTCATATATCCGCCAGTTTTGGCATGATTTCCTTGGCGAACAGCTGCATCGAGCGTTTCGCATCCTCATGCGCCATGTCGCCGAAATAGAGATAGGTCAGCATGTAATTTATACCCAGCATGTCGGCCTGGCGTTCGACCTCAGTGCGCACGGTGTCCGGGCTGCCCGCGATCACCATGTCCATTTTCCGCCAGCTGTCGAAATCGGCGCCGCGATGCACATTGAGCCGGTTGGTGAATTCGGTCGAGCCGGCCCGTTTGCGCAGCCAGTTCAGGCTCTCCGTATGATGCTCAAGCGCCGGCCGGGCGATGCGTTCGGCCTCTTCATCCGTATCGGCCACGACAATATGGCGCAGCAATCCGACCGCCGCGCCGCCGGGGAATTCGGCTTTCGGCTGGGCCGGGCCGCCGCGTTTGGCCAGCGCCGCGCGATAGGCGTCAATATTTTCCTTCGCGAGCTCGGGCTGGCCGTTGGCGGTGAAATGCATGCCCTGTTCGCCGGCCCAGGCCGCCCCGATGGCGTTTGACGACCCGTACCAATAGGGCGGGTGTGGGTTCTGCAACGGACGCAGCGGCATGGGGACCTTGTCATACTGAAAATATTTGCCGTCATGGCTGAACTCGTCCTGGGTCAGGGCGGAGTTCAGGCATTCATAGGCGTCGAAGAATATGTCGCGGGATTCTTCGTGATCCACCCGGTGAAAATTCAGCTCGAACGGCGACACGCCGCGCCCGACGCCGACTTCCAGCCGGCCCTTGCTCAAATGGTCGAGCATGGAGACTTCCTCGGCCAGACGCAGCGGCGAATAGAGCGTCAGCAGATAGACCAGCGGGCCGAGATGAATGCGTTTGGTCGCGCGCGCAATGGCGCTGAGCCAGATTCCGGGCGCGGGAACCATGTTCAGCGGCGACGAATGATGTTCGGCGATATGCAGGCAGTAGAACCCGGCTTCATCGGCGGCCACGGCGAATTCCAGCCTTTCATCGAACTGGGTGGCGAGCGGCCGGTCGGTGGATCGTTCGAGGTGATCAAAGAGTCCGAATTTCATTCTTGTTCTTCCTTGTTTTTCCCCTGCGCAATCCGACGTGATTTTCGCACTTGTTCACTGACCGATTTCAACTGGCCGCAGGCCGCCATGATATCGCGGCCGCGCGGCTGGCGCACCGGCGAGGTATAGCCCGCCCGGTTGATGATCTCGGCGAATGCGGCGATGGTCCCGTCGGACGAACATTCAAATTCCACGCCGGGCCAGGCATTGAACGGGATCAGATTGATCTTGGCCGGGATGCCCTTGATCAGCCGCACCAGTTCGCGTGCATCGGCGGGCGAATCATTGACGCCCTTCAGCATGATGTATTCGAAGGTGATGCGCCGTGAATTACGCGACCCGGGATAGGCGCGGCACGAATCCAACAATTCCTTGATTGGATACCGCTTGTTCAGCGGCACCAGGATGTCGCGGATATCGTCCGTCACCGCATGCAGGGATATGGCCAGGCGAACGCCCAGATCGCGCCCCACATCGGCGATCCGGGGCGCGACCCCGGCAGTCGACAATGTGATGCGGCGCTTGGAAAATCCCATGCCGTCTTCATCGGTGATGATGCGCAGCGCCTTGACCACATTGTCGTAATTATAAAGCGGCTCGCCCATGCCCATCATCACGATGTTGGACAATAAGCGGTTTTCCTGGGCCGCCGGCCATTCGCCGATTTCATCGCGCGCCGTCATCATCTGGCCGACGATTTCGCCCGCCGTGAGATTGCGCACCATGGGCTGGGTGCCGGTATGGCAGAATGAACAGCTCAGCGTGCAGCCGACCTGGGATGAAATGCACAGCGCGCCCCGGTCGCTTTCCGGGATGAACACGGTTTCGGCCTGCTTGCCGTCGCTGAAATCGAGCAGCCATTTCCGCGTGCCGTCGTTTGAAATTTGAGCCGTGGCGATGCCGGCTCGGCTGATCGAAAACCGTTCCGCGAGATCCCGCCGCAACGGTTTGGCGAGCGTGGTCATTTCGTCGAAGGATTTCGCGCCCCGGTAATAGATCCAGTGCCAGATCTGCTTGCTCCGGTAATCCGGCAGATCCAGTTCCGCCAGGGTCTGGGAAAGTTCCTCGCGCGACAGGCCGACCAGATCGATTCGCGTCGGATGGTCCGCAGCCGGTATGGTCTCTGATAGGAATGACATGGTCTGAATATAGTGCGCCGAAGCGTGAAACGCTATTTCGCCGGTTGCGGCCCCGATATGTGCCGCAGCCAGATATTTGCAAAAATCACCAGCAGGACCATGGGCGCAACCGCCATATTGACGGTCTGCCAGCCCAGCAGATGATGCATCGCGCCGGACCCGAACGAGGCCAGCGCGGCGGTGCCAAAGACCAGCAGATCATTCATACCTTGCGCCTTGGCCCGTTCCGCCTGGGTATATGTGGTGGTCAACAGCGTGGTCGCGCCGACAAACAGAAAATTCCAACCGATCCCCAGCACAAAGTTGGAGGCCCAGAAATTCCACACCTCCATGCCCAGCAGATTGATCCCGACCGCGCTGATCTGAAGCAATGCGCCGGTCAGCATGATATTCGCCAAGCCAAACCGGACGATCAGCGCGCCGGTAAAAAACGACGGCGCGAACATGCCGACGATATGCCACTGGATCACGAATGCGCTGTCGGAAAATTCATGGTGGTTGACCAACATGGCCAGCGGGGTGGACGCCATCAGCAGCACCATCAGCCCCCATGTCATCGTGGCCGACAGGATCGCCACCACGAAGCGGGGTTGGCGGGCGATTTCCGCCATTGGGCGGCCCTGGTCCGCGCTGCGTTCCCCGGCCGTCGGGCGTTTCATTCTCAGTTGGGACAGCACCGCCATCTTGCCTAGCGCGATGACGATGATGGCCGCGTAGCAGCCGATGAAGAGCGATGCGTCGAACAGATTCCGGGTTTCGGTCGCGAGTTTCGGCCCGATGAACCCGGCGATCACGCCGCCCGCCAGCACATAGGAAATAGCGCGGCTGCGTTGGGTTTCGTCGGCTGCGTCGGCGGCCGCGAAGCGGTAGAATACCGCGAACCCGTTGCCCGACCCCAGGAAGCAGGCGCCGATCCACAAAAACATGAACTGGGCGCTGATCAGCGCATGGATACAGAGCAGGCTGCCGGCGATGTAAAACCACTCGGCCGATATGAAACCAAGCCTGCGGCCGTATCTGCGCATCATCATCGAGGCTGGATAAGCGGCCAGCATGGTGAAAAGCCACTGCATGCCATGCGGCAGGGTGACCAGCGCCTTGTCCTCGGCCAGCATGTGCCCGGCCAGCGGCGCGGCCAGGATGACGATCGACAGCGCCGTTCCGTTGAGCCCCTGGCAGGTCGCCAGCAGCAGGACATTCTGCCTGGTCGCGGTTAATTTCATGGCGCGTTCATGAACCGCCCAATCAGCGCAAATTACAGGCCCTGCCGATGGCCTGATACGCGCGGGTAAAGCCGGACAACGAATAGGTGTCGACGGTCACGGTGCCCCGGCTCGATGTCGCGCGCACCGTCATGGTGCGGCCTCTTTTCAGGGCGCGCACCAGCTTTCGGTCCTGACGCGCGTCTTTCGCCCAGGCCGTATCCTTGTCGGTGAACAGAACGAAGCGCCGCTTGTCGATGGTGATTTTCGCTTCGCTGTCCCGGCGATACGGATAGCCGGCGGTAATGCCGACCTCGTTCCAGGTGCCCTCGGCGGGGCGGTGGGTGACCTGCAAAAAGGTTCTGCCGCGGGTTTTGTATTTACCGGTCTGCTTGATCGGATCGCCATGGACATAGCAGGTTCGGGCCCGCCCCTCCCGGATCACATGGGCCGACCATTGCTTGAATTTGCCAATCTGCTTGACGTTGGGGGCGGCGTTGGCGGGCCCGGCGCCCGGCGCGAGGACCGCCACAAACGCGATTGCCGCGAATCGGTGAATTGGGAACCTACCAAACCTCATGCGCTTACTCGGCCTTCCTTCTATTT
>JAYZAW010000247.1:0-3396 GCA_036339495.1 Pseudomonadota bacterium
GACCCAGCCGGTCACGGCAAAGCTGCGCCGCAGCGCGGGCGAATTCATCGTTATGATCGGGATGCCCGGAGGAATCGACAATATGTCCGACCTGAAGTCCGACATGGGCTACCAGCACCTTCTCGCGATCTACATGATCACGGTATTGTTCGTTCAAGCTATACCTTGGCCCGACAGGCCTTAAGACCCGATTTAAAATTTATCTTAAATTGCGTTAATCAGTGTGATTAGATGTATTGCCCATCCGGTCGGGATTTTTCACCCGATGAAGAGGATTATATGACGGTCATAACAGGTTTCCCGACGGTGAATTTCGATTTCGGCGCGGTTGATACCCTGGCTGGCGAATTGGCGGCGCGCGGCGTGCGGCGTCCTCTGATCATCACCGATACGGGGTTGGTCGAGCATGGCGTGGTCGAAAAACTGCTGGCCGCCTTGCCCGGCAACCCGGATGTGGCGGTTTATGACGGAATTCCGCCGAATCCCACCGTCGCCGGCATCGAGGGCGCGCTGGCGGTCTACCGCGAACAGGATTGCGACGGCGTGGTCGCGCTCGGCGGCGGCTCCGTGCTGGATTCGGGCAAGGCGCTGCGGGTCGCCGTGACCCATGCCGAGCCGATCATCGAATATCTCAAGGACCCGTCGAAAATCACCGCCGATGTCGCACCTTATATCACGCTGCCGACCACGGCCGGGACAGGGGCCGAGATCACATTCGGCGGCGGCATTCATCCCGCGCCCGGCGAACACCAGCTCGGCATTCGCAGCCCCCATGTGCGGCCCGATCTGGCGATCTGCGATCCCGATCTGACCCTGACCCTGCCGCCGACCCTTACCGCGGCGACCGGCATGGACGCGCTGGCCCATTGCGTCGAAGGCTATCTGTCCAGAAACGTCAACCCGCCGGTCGAGGCCATCGCGCTCGACGGCATCGCGCGGGTCGCAAAATACGTCCAGCGCGCAACCGAATACGGCGATGACCGCGAAGCGCGCTGGCACATGCTGATGGCGGGGCTGCAGGGCGGCATGGCGATCTATATGGGTCTCGGGCCGGTCCACGTGCTGGGCCATGTCTTCGCCGACAGCCCGCTGCATCACGGCGCGCTGATCACCGCGTCGGCTCCGGCGGTGATGCGCTTTTTCGAACCCCATCTTCCGGACCAGCTGAAAAAGCTGGCCGAAGCGATGGAGTTGGACGCCGGAACATCCGTGGCCGACGGCATTACCGATCTCAACACCCGCATCGGTTTGCCGTCGAGCGTTCGCGAACTCGGCTATCCCGGTGACGACCTCGATGCGATGGCGGCGTACGCTGAAGGCGTCCATTTCAACGCCGCGTCGCCACTCAGACCCAGCCGCGACGACTACCGTAACATCATCGCCGACGCTATGGGGTAGGGGCCGGTTCTCGATGTGCCGCCGAAAGATTTCCTTGAGCTCCGCCTTCACGAATTTGCCCGCCGGGTTTCTGGGCAATTCCGGCAGTGACATAATGATTTTCGGAATCTTGTATGGTTCCATCCGCCGCGTGCAGAATTCTTGCAGCTTCAGTTCGGCAACCGGTGAATTCGCTACCACGCAGGTGACGGCCGGCGGCGATGCGCGCAATAAGCGGACTATCGATCGCGAAATCGAATATCCGGCCATATTGCTTCAGCCGCTGTTTATCGTTGAATTGCGGATTCTTGATCGTATCGACAACCTGTTTCGCCACGTTCTCGACGAATTTCTGGGCGGTTTCGCCCGGCGCCGCATTGACGATATTGCCCGACGCCAACATGAAAATCGATATCGATGTAAAAATTACGACAGCGCCGCGAATACGATTTCCCATGATTCCACTCCCACAAATATGCCTTTTGCGGGGATATGGAAGACGTAGACTCTATTATTTGCAGCAGTTGTAAATCCGTCGTAAGTGGGTTGCCAGCTTTTTAGCCGTGTCTTCCGACACCCGTCCCACAATGATAGTCGATTGTTGTGGGAAAGGCGAATCAGCTAATGCATTGAAGTACAATAATTAATTTATCATTCAAGGTTAACAAAAACCGCTTGGTGCGATGCAGGCAAGGCGCCGGCGCGGGCACCGCGCTAACCCATGCCGTCGACCAGCATCAGCTTGCCGATGGCGCCCGATTGGCGCAGCTTGATCAGGGGTTCGTAGTCCGGGTCGTAATACCAGGCCCGGGCGGCTTCCATGGTGGGGAATTCGACCACAATGGCCCGGTCGGGCAAATCCCAGTCGTCGCCTTCCAGCTTTTCCGCCGGTTTGCCGCCGACCAGTTGACGGCCGCCATGCTTGTCGATCAGCGGAACCACGCCGTCGCGATATTCCTTCATATAAGATGGATCGTTGATGGTCAGTTGGGCAATCAGATAGGCCGGCATTTCGTTGCACCCATAAAATTAGGAAAGATTGGGTAACTTATTGAAATTACTGGTCGGAGCGAGAGGATTCGAACCTCCGGCCTCTGCGTCCCGAACGCAGCGCTCTACCAGGCTGAGCTACGCTCCGACAGTGGGAACGGGGTTATAACCCCAAGCTCGGTACGGGGCAAGCATGGCGGGCCGGTCAACAGGCCCGCTAATAGGCCCGGTCAATGGAGAACTGGACGCTTTCCAGCAGCGCCTCCTTTATCGGGCCATCCTCGAAATCGGCCAGCGCCGCGCTCGCCTTGACGCCATATTGCCGGGCGCGTTCCAGGGTCGCGTCGAGCGCGCCGGACTTTTCCAAAAGGGTGACGGCGCGTTTGAAGTCGCCTTTCTTCTGCGATAAATCTTCCAGCGTCCGGCGCCAGAAGGCCTCGCCCTTCGCGTCGGCGGCGCGGAATGCCAGCACCACGGGCAGGGTGATCTTGCCTTCCCGGAAATCGTCGCCGACGGTTTTGCCCAGCGTCGCCTGCTGCGCCGAATAATCCAGCATGTCGTCCACCAGCTGGAACGCCATCCCAAGATTGTACCCGAATTCCCGCAACGCCATGCGCTCCGCCACGGGCCGGCCGGACACCACCGCGCCGATTTCGGCCGCCGCGGCAAACAGCTTGGCGGTCTTGGACCGGATCACCTCGAGATAATCGTCCTCCGTGGTGTCGGTATCGTTCGACGTCATGAGCTGCTGAACCTCGCCCTCGGCGATCACCGAGGATGCTTCCGACAGAATGGCGAGAATTTCCAGCGATCCGTCCGCCACCATTAGTTCAAACGACCGGCTGAACAGAAAATCGCCGACCAGCACGCTCGATTTATTGTCCCAGACCGCGTTGGCGGTCGCCGCGCCGCGCCGCAGATCGCTTTCGTCGACCACGTCGTCATGCAGCAGCGTCGCGGTGTGGATGAATTCGACGCAGGCCGCCAGCCCGACATGGCGGTCGCCGTCATAGCCGCAGAGCCGCGCCG
>JAYZAW010000248.1:0-3213 GCA_036339495.1 Pseudomonadota bacterium
ACGCTGTATGCGTCTCACTCGGTATTGGCGAGCAGGTCGCATTTCGAGGACTGGACCCAGTCGGAGGCGTTTCGCAAGGCGCATGCCAACGCCGGCGGGTCGCGCGATATCTATCTCGGCCATCCGAATTTCGAGGGCTTCGAAAGCGTGCTCTGATCCGGGCGCTTGCATCGCACGGAATACGCGCCATGATCGCGGTTGCAAACCGGGGGGACGGTCATGGCGATTTTTCATATCGATCACAAGCTGGCGGATTTCGATCGCTGGCTGACGCTGTTTGCGGCCGGCGCGCCGAGGCGGGAGGTCGAAGCCGCGCACGGCGTCGAGACAATCCGGGCGCTGCGCAACACGCTGGATGGCAACCACGCCATCGCGGTCCTGCGGGCGGAAACGCGGGCGGCGGTCGACGCCATGCTCGGGGATGCGCGGCTGCGCACCCGGTTTGCCGACCGGAGCCTGTTCGCCGAACCGCCGCGCATCATCGCCGGTTTCGATCTGACCGATCTCGAGCCCTATGAGGTCGGCGAGAACCCGGCGTTTTTCGTCGAACATCATCTCGCGGATTTCGAGACATTTCGCGGCCGGCTGTCGGCGCGGAAGAAAATCTCCGGCATTAAGCCGATCAAGCTGCTGCGCGATATCGAAGACCCGTATCATATCCGGCTGGTGGTTCTGGCCCCCGACATGACGACGTTGGAAAACGCCATGGGCGAGCCGCGCCTGCAAGCGCATTTCGCCGACAAGAGCATTTTTCTCCAGCCGCCGAAGATCGTGTTTGCGCCGACCAGCGTCTATCCCTGACCGACCGCCTTCTTCATAAGCGCGACAGGGTCGCCGGGCGCGGCGTCGCCGGTCCAGGCCACATATTGGTCCGGGCGGATGAGAATGATCCGGGCATGGTATTCCGTGCGCCGGTCCGCATATGTATCGCTGATAATCTTCAGCGGAATATTGAGATTGTCCGCCGCGCGCTTAAAAGACGTCACGGTTTCCGGCGCGCCATCGAATGCCAGCAGGGTGAAACCCTCGCCGAGCTTTTCGAATATATTGCGGCCCGACGACAGGTCCTGGGGCGGCAGATGGTGGCCGGGGCGGGCCCTGAAATTATGTTCGCCGTGGGCACCGCTCTTGCCGCCGTCGGGGCCGAAGACGATCGGCGAGCCTTCATAGTGGGGCTCATAGGTGAGGACGCGGGGCGCGAACGTGGTCTGGTGTTCTTCCTTCCAGGCGCGTTCGAATTCCGCCCGGTCGCGGTCCGGATCGTAGCGCTCGAAGAAATCCCGGTCGGAGCGGATCCGGGCGGCGATGAAATCCTCGCCGGTTTCCTGGAACACCGGGTGACGCTCTTCTCCGTACGACCGCAGCAGCGCGTCACTGCCCCAGCCATCCAGTTCGGCGGCCAGTTTCCAGCCCAGATTGGCGGCGTCCTCGAGCCCGTTATTGAGGCCGTACCCGCCATAGGGCGGGTGCGAGTGAGCCGCGTCGCCGGCGATGAACACGCGCCCGACCTGGTATGTCTCGGCGACCGCGATGCGCAAATCCCAGAACCCGACATATTCGAAGTCGCAGGCGAATTCGAACCCGGCGACCTTTTGCAGCAGGCCGTGGAAATCGTAATTGTCCTTGGTCGCATCCGGCGGAATTGGGGCATGGAAGAACCAGCCGTCCTCCATGTCGATGCGCCCGAAGAACTGCCAATAGCCCTTCAGCTCCCGGTGCATGACGCGGTAGGTCGAGCGCGGCGGAAAGCGTTTCAGCCCGTCATTAAGCTCGGGTGAGCGGAACACGGCGAGCACCATGAGCTGGTCGAAATCGGACCCGCCGCGCACGATGCCGATCTGTTCGCGGATGGTCGAATGGCTGCCGTCGCACCCGACCAGGTAATCGGCGTCCAGGGTTTCGCGCCCGTCGGCGTTTTGCTCGGCAATGGCGACGCGGACACCGTCCTCGTCCTGGTCCACGGTTTCGCCCGACCAGCCGAAGCGGGCGTCGATGCAGGCTATTTCGGCCATGCGGGCGCGCAGCACTTTCTCGGTCTGGTATTGCGGCAGGCGCTCATTGTCCTCGAAATAATATTTATTGACGATTTCCCGCAGCGGCGGGGCGTACCAATAGTCGCCGACCAGATCGCGGTGGGCGATGATGCCGTTCATGGGGTATTCGGGCGGCAGGATGCGCGCGTTGCGGAGTTCTTCCGAGATGCCCCAAAAGTAAAAATGCTCGACCGAGCGCTGGGTCAGGTTCTGGCCCTTGGGAATGCGTTGCGGCTCCAGATAGCGCTCCACTAGGGCGCACGAAATGCCGCGCAAGCCGAGATCGACCGCCAACGCAACCCCAACCGGCCCGCCGCCGACGATGACGACCTGATAACGTTTCTTCATGATGTGGCGGTACCAGCCCGCTCCTCCTCCCGGCCACCCACAGGATCATCCTCATTGGGTGGCCGGGAGGGGGAGTGGGCCGGTGCGACAACTTGGAAAAACATCAACGGATCATGGTCTTGGGCAGGAACAGCGCAATCTCGGGGAAGGCGATCAGCAGGATGGCGCAGACCATCATGGCGCCCCAGAACGGCAGCACGCCCTTGAAGATATCCGCCATGGGAACGCCACCGGATATGCCTTTCACGACGAACACGTTGAGCCCCAAAGGCGGGCTGATCAGGCTCATCTCTAGGATTACCACCAGCAGCGCGCCGAACCAGATCGGGTCGTAGCCCATATCGACGATCAACGGGAACACGATCGGAATGGTCAGCACCATCATGGAGATGCCTTCCAGAAATGTGCCGAGCACGATATAGGCCAGGACAATAATGATCAGCACCGTCAATGGCGCCATCTCGAGCCCGGCAACGGTCTCGGCGAGTTTTAGCGGGATTTGCGTCACCGCCAGGAACGGGTTGAACAGGAATGCGCCGACCACGATCAGATAAACGAAGGCGAAGGTCTTGACGGTTTCCAGAACGCAAAATTTCAGGGTCTCAATGGTAAGTTTGCCCCGAACCACGGTCAGGATGAAGGTCATCAGTGCGCCGATCGACGACGCCTCGACCGGGGTGAACCAGCCAAAATAGATGCCGCCGAGCACAACGAAGACGATGAACACCAGCGACATTGAACGCCACAGCGTCTTCAGACGCTCGCGATAGCTCATGCGGTCCGCCTTGGGTCCGATTTCCGGGTTCAGATAGGTCAGGATCAGGATGGTGAT
>JAYZAW010000249.1:0-3852 GCA_036339495.1 Pseudomonadota bacterium
CCAGTACGCGCTCGGGCGTCAAGGGCAGTTTTCTGATCCGCGCGCCGGTCGCCGAATAGATGGCGTTGGCGATGGCCGGCGCGACCGGGACCAGACCCGGTTCGCCGATCCCCTTGGCGCCGAACGGGCCGGTCGGTTCCGGGTCCTCGATGATGATGGGATGGATTTCGGCCGGGATCTCCGCGATGCCGGGGATTTTGTAATCCATCAGGGTCGGGTTGATCAGGCGGCCGTCGGCCCACACCATTTCCTCGAACAAGGCATAGCCCAGCCCCTGGACGAAGCCGCCCTCGATCTGGCCTTCCACGGCGCTTGGGTTGATGGCGCGGCCGACATCGTGGGCGCACCAGGCGCGCAGGACCTCGACGCGGCCGGTCGCCTCATCCAGTTCGATTTCGACCGCATGGGCGCCGAAGATATAGATCCCGAAATTGTCGAATACGAAGCCGTCGAGCAGAACCCGTTTGGGATCGAGTTTTTCGCCGTCGAACATCAATGACCGCGCGCCCATGATCGGGCCGCCGACCCGGTAATGCGCGCGCGCCGAGATGTCCCGGAAGGTGATTTCCTGTTCCGCCACGCCCTTGAGCCCAACCCGTCCGCCGGGGCGCAGTTCCAAGTCTTCCACCGCGCATTCCATCATCTCGGCGCCGTTGTCGAGGATCGCGCGCTTGACTTCGTTGGCGGCGTCGAGCACCGCGCGGCCGGCGGTATAAGTGACCCTGCTGGCCGAGGTCTTCCAGTTGAAGGGCGAGGAATCCGTATCGGGCGCGGCGAACGACACGCTCCCGATCGGCAGTTCCAGCGCGCCGGCGCAGATCTGGGTCAATGTGGTGTCCGACCCCTGGCCGAGATCGACCACGCCGGTATTGAGCGCCACCGATCCGTCGGGCAGCAGATAGACATTCGCCGAGGTCGAATGGGAGCCGCAGATCTGCAGCGAACTGCCATAGCCGAGCCCGCGTTTCCTGCCGGGCGGCGCGTCGCTGCTATTGCCCGCGCCGGCGGCGATGGCCGCGTCACGCGCCGCTTCCAGGCAGGCGACGTAGCCGCAGGACTCGACCGTCTGGCCGCCGATATATTGGTCGCCGGTCCGCATGGCGTTCTTGATGCGCAATTCCACCGGGTCCATGCCGATCTCGGCGGCGAGCTCGTCGATCTGGCTTTCGCCGACGAAGGCCGCCTGCGGGCCGCCGAAGCCGCGAAACGACCCGGTGCGCAGCTTGTTGGTATAGACCGCGACGCCGGAACCCCGAAAATTTGGAATATTGTATGGTCCGCGCGCGGCGAACACGCCGAAGCACATCACCGCCGGGGTCTCGTCGCAATAAGCGCCGGCATCGAACACGGCTTCGATTTCGCGCGCCAGGATGGTTCCGTCGCGCCTGGCCCCGGTCTTGGCGCGGTAGCGCGATGGGTGGCGCGAACGCAGGAACTCGAAATCCTCGGCGCGGGACAGAACCAGCTTCACCGGCCGCTTGGTCGCCAGCGCCAATGCGGCCGTGATCGGCTGCACATGGGGACCGCCCTTGCCGCCGAACGCGCCACCGACAAACGGCGAGACCGCGCGCACCCGGGTCATGGGCAGGCCGAGCGCCTCTGCGACTTTGGCCTGGACGTTGTGAACCGACTGGCTCGGCGAGTGGATCGTCAGCTTGCCGCTTGCATCGATTTCGACCAGTGCGCCGCAGGGTTCCATATAGACATGCTGCTGGGCGTGGGTCTCGTATTCGTTTTCAAGAATAACTTCGCAATCAGCCCAGGCCGCATCCACATCGCCTTCCGAAATATCGACCCGCCACAGCACGTTATCGGTACCCTGGCCGATTTCCTGGTCGGGCGCGTCGAGTTGCGCGCCGCGCAGATTGAGTTTTTCGTAATCGGCGAAGCCGTCGTGAATCAACGGCGCGTCCTCGGCCAGGGACGCCCGGGTGTCGGTGGCCGCGGGTAGCTCGTCATACTCGATATCGATCAGAAGCAGGGCGCGGCGCGCGGTATCCTCATCGATTGCGGCGACCGCCGCCACTGGCTGGCCGGCGTAGCGCACCGTACCACGCGCCAGAACCCGTTCATCCTTGACGAAGGATCCGTATCTGTTCGGGAAATCCTCGCCGGTGAGCACGGCTTCGACGCCCTTCAAGGCGCGCGCCCGGTCGGCGTCAATTCGGACGATACGGGCGTGCGGCGCGCTGCTGCCCAGGATCGCGCCATGCAGCATATGCGGCGCGTTCAGATCGTCGACATAGCGGGCCGCGCCGGAAACCTTGTCGCGGGCCTCAATACGCGGCGCGCGCGCGCCCACGGCATGATCATGTTCCGGCTGGTCCAAACCCGCGTTAACGCTTTGGACCGCCGTGATGATTTTTTCATATCCGGAACAGCGGCACAGGTTGCCGGACAGCGCGGATCGGATGTCTTCAACCCCCGGCGACGGATTTTCCGCCAGCAGCGCCGTTGCGGCCAGGACCATGCCGGGCGAGCAGAACCCGCACTGGACCGCGCCGCTATCGACGAATGCCTGCTGCATTTTCGAAAGCGCGCCGGGCTCGGCGAGCCCTTCGACCGTGGTAATTTCCCGCCCTGTGCAATTGATCGCCAGCGACAGGCAGGCGCGTTGCGGTGTTCCGTCGACCAGCACCGTGCAGGCGCCGCAGACCCCCTGATCGCAGCCCCGCTTGGCGCCGGTGAGGTCCAGTTGATCGCGCAGCACCCGCAGCAGGGTGTCGGATGGTTTTCCGGTGACCGCGCGGTCGTCGCCATTAACCCGAATATTGAATTGTTGTTTGTCGCTCATGTCGCGCCGTCAATTTCTGATCGGGCGTCGTTGACCGCGCGTTGAACGAGTTCGGGAATAATTCGTCGCCGATAGGCGGCGGTGCCGCGCACGTCGTCGACGGGATTGCAGGATTGGACGATCATGTCGCCAGCGGCCCGCAGCGCCGCCGGGTCCAGCCGGGTCCCGACAAGGCTGCGCTCCGCGTCCGGGACGCGGGTCGGAACCGGGCCGCAGGCGCCGACGGAGATCGCTGCCTGGCTGCAAACCTCACCCTCGAACGCGACCATTGCGGCGACCGAGACGGTTGCGTAATCCCCTTCGACCCGGGCGAATTTCACGAAGGACGCCCCCGAATTCGCCAACGCGGGCGACAGGGTAACGGCGGTGATGATGTCGCCGCGTTCCAGCGCGGTCTCGAAATAACCCTTAAAATATTCGTCGGCGGCGACTTCGCGCTCGCCGTCGCGTCCCGTGATTTCAATCCGCGCGCCGGCGGCGACCAGGGCGGGCGGATAGTCGGCGGCCGGATCGGCCAGCCCGACCGCGCCTCCGATGGGCCCCATGGCGCGGATCGCCGGATGGCCGATGCGTGACGCGGCCTGGGCGATAACGCGCTGGCCGCCCTGGAAGCCGGAATATTCGGCAATTTCCCGATGGGTGGTCATCGCCCCGATGCGGACCGAACCGTCGCCGCCCGAAACAATGCAGGAGAGCTCCTCGACATATCGGAGGCTCACAAGTTGTTCCGGTTCGACCAGATGAGCGTTCATCATCGCGATCAGCGACGCGCCCCCGGCAAGGAGGTGCGCCTCATCTTTCCCAGCGAGAAGCGCGAGGGCCTCTGAAATTCGGCGCGGCTCATGAAATTCCATGAACCCAGCCTATTTTACGAAGGGATTCAGGTCCAGACGAATTAGGACCTTCCTCAAGCATGCACTTCCTGCCTTCCGACGGCGAAAGTGAAGCGATCCGAATCAAAATCTGGTTTCTGAAAAGTACCTTAATGCGAGAGATTGCTCTTTGGCGGATCAAACGATTACTTAAGTTTAAATTAAAGAATTCAGAATATTAGGCAT
>JAYZAW010000250.1:0-13184 GCA_036339495.1 Pseudomonadota bacterium
CATGGCGGCGCGTTTGGCGCCGGGACGGCTCAGCGTGCGCCCGACATAGCTGCCAGACTGGTCGAAAACTATATGATCGCTGGTCTCGGCCATGCTATTTGGCCTCGAGACGCTTGTTGTTGGTGGTCTCGATGGCGTCGATGATGGCGTGATAACCGGTGCAGCGGCAGTAATTCCCCGACAGGTGGGTGCGGATTTCCTCACGCGTCACGGGTTCGCCCGCGTTCAGCAATACCGCCGCGGTCAGCAACATGCCGGGCGTGCAGAACCCGCATTGCAGCGCATTACGTTCAACGAATGTCTCCTGCAGATCGGCGATCTCGCCGGTTTCCGTAACGCCCTCGATGGTTTCAACCGGGGCGCCGTCGGCCTGCACCGCAAGGGTCAGACACCCGCGCACGATGACGCCGTCGAGCCGCACCGTGCAGGCGCCGCAGACGCCGTGTTCGCAGCCGAGATGGGTCCCGGTGAGCTGCAGCTCGACGCGCAGAAAATCGACCAGATGCTGACGCGCCTCAACGGTCCGCGTGACGGATTCGCCATTGACGGTCAGCGTGATTTCATGACGTTCCTGAAGTTCCGTCATACGACGCCTCCCCCATTGACCATTGACGTAAGCGCGCGCTTGGTCAGCACACGGGCGAGCTGTAATCGCGTTGCCGCATCGGCATGAAAATTCGACATGGGATCGAGGTCGGCGCCGAGCGCCTCGTTCACCGCGGCGAATGTATCTTTGGTCGCGCCCTTGCCCTCGACCGCGGCGGCAGTGGCCGCGCCCAATACGGGCCGGTCCTCGCTACCGAAATAAACCGGCCGCAACCCGGAGATCACGCCGTCGGCGACCCTGCCATGCATCGCAACGCCGGCCAGGGCGAAATCGCCATGGCGTCGGGCCAGTTCGCCGAACGCGGAAACCTCGCCATCGGCAATCACCGGAATGCGGGCCTCGATCAGAAGCTCCTCATCCCGTCGTTCGGTTTCATAGAGCCCCTTGAAATAATCCGACGCGGCCACATTACGGCGTCCGCCCGCCTTGCTTTCCAACACCAGGGTGGCGTTGAGCGCCAGCACGCAGGCCGGCATTTCCGACGCCGGATCGGCCAGCGCGACCGAACCGCCGAACGTGCCGCGATTACGCACCGCCGCGTGGGCCACGAACGGATAGGCCTGGGCGATCAGCGGAAGATGTTCGATGACGATTGGCGAGCCCATGACTTCCACATGACGCGCCAGCGCACCGATCCTGACTTCGCCGCCTTTCAGGGAAATTCCCTTGAGATCATCAATCCGGTTGATGTCGACAAGGACCGTCGGCGAGGACAGTCGCATGTTGAGTGTGGGCATAAGACTTTGCCCGCCCGCCAATATTGACGCCTCGTCGCCGTATTCGGCCAGAAGATCGAGCGCCTCCCCCAGGGAAGCCGCCCGCACATATGAAAATCTTGGCGCCTTCACGGCCCCTCCTTTATCGCTGAATGACCCGATTTTGTGTATGCTCGCATCGTGTCGGCGCGCGCGCAAGAGCTTTGCGGGGGCATTTCACTTGCTCCGGGCTTCGCCGATGCTGACCATCGCGATTCCGGCAAATATTACCACCAATCCGATCGATAGCGTCACCGTCAGCGCCTCGCCGAGGAATATCCAGGCCAGCAGGGTGGCGACGAACGGCACCCCCAGCAAACCAACCGATGACGTCAAGGCCGGCAGATGGCGCAGCGACATGGTGCTTGACCACAAGGTCAACGATGAAACCACCGGCCCGCTGACGAACAGTAACCAGAAATTCGGCGGCGTGAATTCGATATACTGATCCGGTTGAAACACCATCGCCGAGACCAGAACGCAGCTCCCCGCGACTAGGAGCTGCCAGGGAACCAGCTGAAACGGTTCCAGCCGATAAACCTGGGTGCGCATCTGGATGACGCACGCCGCCCAGGACACGGAACAAATGATCATGAACCCATTGCCGAGCACCACATCGGGATCGGACCAGTCAAAAACCACCGGGTTGAACAGAACGAATAGACCCGTCACCCCCAGCAACCAGCCGATCAGCTTCAACCGGTTGATCCGTTCATGCAGGAAAAGGATCGCAAAGGGCATAACCCAGAGCGGCACTGTATAGCCCAGCAATGTCGCCCGGCCCGCCGGCACATATTGCAAGGCGATCTGGGCCAGGGTCACATAGATGCCCATCATGAACACGCCGACGCTGATGATCACCGGGATATCCTGGCGGGTCGGCAGGCGAAAGCGGCGCAGGACGATCACCACGACGAACATGACGGCCGACGCCATCAACAATCGCGTCGAGCCGAACCACAGCGCCGGCATGGCCTGCACCCCGGCCCGCATCATCGGCCACAGCGCGCCGAGACCAAGAATGGATATGGAGAGACAGACAAAACCCAAAAGGCGGTTTTCGCCCGCCGGGGCAATGGTTTTGCTCACGTTCAAGGACGGGTCACAAAGATTGAGAAATTGACATTGCAGCGGACCATATAGGGCAAGGACGATTGGACCAAGCCGCGCCATGGGTTAATTTCAGTCTATGAAGAAATCGACACTCCCGTTTCGATCGATCGGCGTGTTGCTGGCGGATCATGCCGCAAGCCATCCGTGCAAGACCGCCATTTTCGATCTCGATTCCGGATCAAGCATCGATTTCGCCGAACTGCGCGACGCGGTGGAACGCATCGCGGCCCTGCTTGAACGGCGCGGCGTCAAATCGGGCGACCGGATCGCGCTTCTGTGCGACGAGCGGATCGAAAAAATCCTGGTATTTCTCGCCATCTGGCGGGTCGGCGCGGTGGCCTGCCCGTTTCATGTGGAAAGCGGCATGGACCATTTGCGCGCTATATTGGGTCATATCAATCCGACCCTCGTGCTTTTGCACCGGGAATTGGCGGGCGTGTTGCCCGGGGCGGACGATATCATCCAATTCGGCGATTGGAACCCGGCGGATCAAAGTCCCGGATTGTTTTCCATGCTCCCCATGGACGCGGTCGCCGCGGCGACCAACGGGCCGGACGATATCGCCTGCATTTTTTCCACCTCGGGCACCACGGACCGGCCGAAATGCGGGGTCTGGGATCATCTCGGTCTGTGGCTCTGCGGGTTGTCGACGATCGATTTTACCGCGATGGCTGGCGACGACCGGGTTCTGGAATACCGCACGTTTTCGTGGCTGTCGCCGCAGATCATCACCCTGATGCCGTTTCTCGCCACCGGGCTGACCATTTACATGGCGCGGCGGTTTTCCCATGGCCGGTTCTTCAACTGGATCCGGGATCATGACATCACCGTGGCGGTCGGCATCCCCACGGTGGTCAATATGCTGCTGTCGAAACCGGTCGCGGTGACGGCAGACGATCTGCCGTCATTGCGGTTGATGACGTCGAGTTCGGCCCCGCTGGCGCCCGACCAATGGCGCGCTTTCGAGGACCACTACAAGATCAAGCTGCTGCAATTCTATGGCGCATCGGAAGGCGGATGGCTATGCGGCAACCGGCATGACAATCGCAAGATCGGCACCGCGGGGAGGCCCGCAAAACACATGGACCTTGCCATCATCGACGGCGACGGCGCGGTTTGTTCACCGGGCGTCGAGGGCGAGATCTCCATCCGCGGGCCGCAGACGGCGGTCGCCACCATCACGCCCGACGGCAACTATGAAGACCACGGGCCGTACCGCCTATTCGAACGCATGCGATGCGGCGATCTCGGAATCATGGACGAGGGCGGCTTCGTCACCGTCACCGGGCGCGTCAAGGATCTGATCATAAGGGGCGGCGTGAATATCGCGCCGTTGGAAATCGACGGCGTGGTGATGCGCCACGACAAAATACACGAGGCCGCCGCCGTGGGTATCCCGGACGAAATCTATGGTGAGGAAGTCATCTGCTATGTGGTCCTGCGCGACGATGCGGTGCTGGAAGACGGCGAACTGGAGGCCTATTGCCGGGCGATCCTGCCGGATGTCAAAACACCGAAACGTTTCATTATGGTACGGGACCTGCCAAAATCGGATCGTGGGAAGATACGCCGTGACCAGCTGAAAAAACTCTGGTTGCGCCAACAAGAACAAGCAAGGTCGTCATGAAGAATATCGTTGTCATCGGCGGCGGATTTGCCGGGCTCTGGTCGGCGTTGGGCGCCGCGCGGCGTCTCGATGAAGAAGGCGAGACCGACATCCACGTCACGCTGGTCAATCGGGATGAATGGCACGCCATTAGGGTGCGGCTCTATGAACCGGATATTTCGGGCGCGCGGGTGCCGTTGGCCGAAGTGCTGGAACCGGCCGGGATCGAGTTGGTGGTGGGCGAGGTCACCGGATTCGATTTCGATGCGCGGACCATCGCGCTCGGCGATAAGACCCTGCCCTATGACCGGCTGGTCATCGCCGCCGGAAGCCGGCTCAACCGGCCCGATATTCCCGGGCTCGACGAACACGCGTTCTCCATCGACACCTGGAACGACGCCAACGCGTTGAACAACCACCTGAAAGCGCTTCCTGACAACCAGACGGTCCTGATCATCGGCGGCGGCTTGACCGGCGTGGAACTGGCCTGCGAAATGCCGGCCCGTCTGCGTGACCTGGGCCTGTCCGACGGTCGGGTCATCCTCGCCGACCGTCACGACACGATCGGATCCAACATGGGACCTCACGCGGTTCCGGTGATCGAAGATGCGCCATCCGAACTCGGGGTCGAAATCCGACTTGGAATAGGGATCGCTTCCATTGACGTCGGCGGCGTCACGCTCGACGACGGGTCGCGCATCGATGCTACCACCGTGGTGTGGTCCGCCGGGATGAGCGCCGGCCCGATCGCCGCCATGGTCCCGGTAGCTCATGATAATTTCGGCCGGATTCCGGTCGACCGCAACATGGGTGTGGTGGGTCTCGATAATGTCTATGGCGCCGGCGACATCGCGGCCGCGCCGCTTAATGCGGACCACGACACGGTCATGTCGCGCCAGCACGCAAGGCCGATGGGGCGGTTCGCCGGGCATAACGTGGTGGGGGATCTTCTCGGCCTCCACATGCTGGAAATGGACATCAATTACTATGTGACCTGCCTCGATCTCGGCCCCTGGGGCGCGCTCTATACCGAAGGCTGGGACAGACAGGTTTCGGCAGGCGGGCCATCGGCCAAGCAGACCAAGATGACGATCAACCGGGAACGAATCTATCCGCCGCGCAACGGCGACCGGCGCGATATTCTGGACGCCGCCTCGCCGCATGTGCAGATGGCGCCGTCACGGCAATAATATCGTCGACCCCGTCGTCCTGCGGCCTTCCAGATCGGCGTGGGCCCGGGCCGCATCGGCGAGCGCGTAACGCTGATTGATTTCGATTTTCAGATTGCCGCCGGCTATCATCGCCCACAGATCATTGGCCCGGCGCGCCCGGTCGACCGGGTCGGCGACATAGACGCCCAGCGAGCCCCGCGTGATGGTCAGCGATTTCGCGCCCAAGGGTCCGAGGTCGACCGGCGGCACCGGGCCCGATGCATTGCCGTAGCTCACCATGTGGCCGCGCACGCCGAGCGCCTTCATGCCGCCATCGAAGGTGTCCTTGCCGACCGCGTCATAGACCGCCTTGACCCCTGCCCCATCGGTGATATCGGCCACCCGGTCGACGAAGTTCTCATTTTTGTAATTGATCGGGTGATCGCAGCCATGGGCGACCGCGATCCCGGCCTTTTCATCGGTGCTGACGGTGCCCAGCACCGTGGCGCCGATATGTTTCGCCCACTGGCACAGCAGCAGCCCCATGCCGCCAGCCGCCGCCTGAACCAATATCGCGTCGCCGGGCTGGACCGCGTAACAGCTGCGCAGCAAATATTCCGCCGTCAGCCCCTGCAATGTCGCGGCGGCGGCGGTCTCGCTGGGGATTTTATCGGGGATCAAAATCAGGCGATGCGCCTTGAGCACCATTTTTTCCGCATAGGCCCCGGGAACCATGCAGTGGGAAACGCGGTCGCCTTCCTTGAAGCCGGATACGCCGGCGCCGGTCGCCTCGACCACCCCCATGGCCTCCATCCCGAGCGTAAAGGGCAATGGCGGCTTGACCGGATGATGCCCGGCGCGCATGCCGATATCCACGTAATTCAGCCCGACCACCTCGTGGTGCAGCAGCACTTCGCCCTCGCCCGGCGCGCCGATCTCGACGTCCTCATAGGTGAGATTTTCCGCCCCGCCGAATTCATGTATCCGCACAGCCTTGATCATGTCGTCCTCTCCCCGCATAAATGTTGGGCGCAACCATCCAGCAGACGCACCGGAGACACAAATGAAAAATATCGATGTCGGACAAATCACCGTAAAGCCGGTGGTCGAGGACCTGCGCGCATTCTTCGATCCGGAAACGTTTTTTCCGGATCTCACCCGCGACATCGTCGAGGCAGAGCGCGGCTGGATGGAGCCGCATTTTTATGATTCCGCCTCGGGCAATCTGGTGCTGAACGTGCAGGGTTTCGTGTTCGAGGCCGGCGGAAAAACGATTTTGGCCGACACCTGCGTCGGCAATCACAAGCAGGGCCGCAACAATCCGGCCTGGAACGGCGGCGAGTGGCCATGGCTGGAAAATCTGCAAATCGCCGGCTGTACGCCGGAGGATATCGACATCGTGCTGTGCACCCATCTGCATGTCGACCACGCGGGCTGGCATTCCCGGCTGGAAAACGGCGTCTGGGTTCCGACGTTCCCCAATGCCCAGTATCTGTCGGCGCGGGACGAGATGGCCGCATTGGAACACAAGCGGGTCCATGGCAGCCCGCAATATGCCCATTTATACGAAGACAGCATCCTGCCGGTGATCCAGTCGGGCCAGTTGATGCTGGTCGATTCCACTCACAAGGTGGCCGATGGCGTGTCCCTGGAGCCCTCACCCGGCCACACGCCCGGTCATGTTTCGATCCGGCTGAATTCGGTGGGCGCGGAAGCGGTCGTGATCGGCGACATGATGCATCACCCGATCCAGGCGCTGTATCCGCAGTGGAACAGCCGGGTCTGCGAGGATGCCGAACTGGCGCGGCGCACAAGGCGCGAATTCCTGCAAGCCAGCGCCGGCAGGGACATCACCGTGCTGCCCGGTCATTTCATGGCGGGACGAGTGATTGAGGCTGGCGAGGCGTTTCGGTTCGAATTCGATCTCGATTAATCTTGATTAAAGATGCGCGCCTGAATCGACCTGCATGATCTCGCCGGTAATGTAGTCCGCGCCCTCGATCATCCAGAGAATCGCGCGTGCGACGTCCTCGGCCTGGACGACATGGCGCAGCGGCGTGGTGCGTTCGCTGATTTCCCGCATTTTTTCGAAGGCTTCCGGCGCCAGCAATTGCCGGTGCCATCTTGTATCCACCATGCCAGGACAAACCGCATTAACCCGGATTTCCGGCGCCAGGGAACGCGCCAGCGAAAGCGTCATGGTATTCAGCGCGCCTTTCGATGTCGCGTAGGCGATCGAACTGCCCTTGCCGTTGACACCGGCGATCGACGACACATTGACGATTGTTCCCCGCCCGGCCGCCTGCATGTGCGGCGCGACGGCGCGCGCCATCATGTAGCAGCCGGTCACGTTGACGGCGAAGACATCGGCGAAATCATCCGCCGTCAGCCCGTCCATATGCCCACCCTTGGCCATGCGCGAAATGCCCGCGTTATTGACCAGCGCATCGATGCGGCCCCATTTTTCCAGGGCGGCGGCGGCAAGCGTCCGGCAATCTTCGTCACGGGCTACATCGCCCTTGATCGCGATCGCTTCCGCGCCGGCCTCAATGCAGGCCCGTGCGGCCTGTTCGGCGCCTTCGGCGTTTTCCCGGTAATTGACCACCACGCGGCAGCCTTTTTCAGCCAGTAAACCCGCGGTAAATTCACCGATCCCCGATGACGCCCCCGTCACGATGGCGACATGATTGGCAATATCCATGTTTGTCCTCGAATTTAGAAATCTGGTTTCCGTCAGCCGCCCGAAATCGCCTTGTACTTTTCAACCAGCGATACAATTTTGTCCCGGTCCTTGCGCGGCACCAGACCAGACTGGCGCAGCTGGCTGACCGCGCGCGCAACGGTTTCCCGCGTCGTCCCGGCGCGGCCCTTCCAATACATGGAGATTAGCCAGCATTGAGGCTTCAGAATTTTCCACGCGTTACCCTTGCAAAATTTCATTTCGATCAATCAAACGAATATTAGCACGACTTTTCGGCTTGCATATACTACTGTCCATAATACCCAACAATCCGCATCCACCAATGCTATGGAGTTGCCCGATCTGGCCGTGCGGCGTATTACAGACGGCATGACGCAAACGCCGAATTCAGGAAAGCTGGCCGCCGAAACGCTGATTCCATCGCCCTTGGTGGCGGTCGAGCGCGCGGCCCAGGATCTGCGCCGCGGACTGGCCGTGATCGTCACCGGCGCGGACGGCGAGGCAAGCCTGGCGATCGCCGCCGAGATGGTCACGGACGACAAGCTCGGCGCCTTGCACGGCTGGACGGACGGCGATCCCGGCGACGATATCTCCCTCGCCTTGACCCATAACCGGGCAGCGACCTTGAAAATCATGCTGTATACCCCTGACGTCGTGCGAATTTCGCTCGGCGAACGGTTGAAAGCCGGGGATATCCGCGATCTCGCCGATCCGGCGCTTGATCTCGCCAAACCTTTGCGCGGGCCGTTCGATGCGCGCCGCGACGACGTGCCGCCGAGCTGCCTCGCCGCCGTGCGCCTGGCCAAGATCGCACGCATTTTGCCGGCGGTGGTAACGCACCGTTTTCCGGACAATCCATCTCCTGAACTGACCGCCGCGCTCCCCGGGCTCGGCCAGGTCGATGTCGACCATGTGGTCGGCTATGATATCGCCCAGGCATCCTTGCTGACCCGCATTACTTCGGCGCGGGTGCCGCTCGACGGCGCGGAAAACGCCCGCATCACGGCATTCCGGCCGCGCGACGGCGGCATCGAGCATCTCGCAATCGTGATCGGCGATCCGGATATATCCAAACCAGTACTGGCCCGGCTCCATTCGGAATGCTTTACCGGCGATCTGCTGGGCTCGCTAAAATGCGATTGCGGCCAACAGCTGCGCGGCGCCATCGACCAGATCGCCGCCGAGGGCGCCGGCGTGCTGCTGTACCTGGCCCAGGAAGGGCGCGGCATCGGGTTGATCAACAAATTGCGCGCCTATGCATTGCAGGATCAGGGCTTCGACACAATTGAGGCAAACGAACGGCTCGGCTTCGAGGCCGACGAGCGGGTGTTCCTGCCGGCCGCCGAAATGCTGCGCCAGCTCGGTTTTTCAAAAGTGCGCCTGATGACCAACAACCCGGACAAGGTCGACGCCCTGACCCAGTTCGGCATCGAGGTCGTGGAACGCGTCCCCCACGCCTTCCCGACCAACGAACACAATGCATTTTACCTGACGACCAAGGCGAAAAAGAGCGGGCATATTCTGTAGGTTACTTCCGCCCGCGTTCCAGCATTTCCCGCAGACCCACCAATTTCTCGCCGGTCTCGAAATAACGCCCCGTCACGGCGAGCTCCGCCTCCTCGGCGTTCTCATTGGTCCAGCCGTCCAGTGCGTAGCCGTGCCAGGGGGATTGCAGGTTTAAATCGGGCAGGCCGAGCCGTTCCCATCGCGCCAATGCCGCGTCCATGAATTCCTTGCGCGGCAGGGACACCGGCAGATAGGGGTGTCCGCGGCAGGCGTTGATCAGGATCGCCGACGCGCCCCGGCCGTCGGGATAGGCGGCGTCGGCCGTGTCGGGCACCGACGGGTCGAGCCTGGGCACCTTGCCCCGGATGATCTCCGCGTCGCGGTGCGGCTGCATGGAATAGGACAGCGCCCACAGGATCGCGTCCATGGAGTTCGGGTCGACATCGGCGTCGACGGCGATAAACATCTTGCCCAATGACGGGTCGAACCCGGCGGCCGAGCGCAGCGCCTGCCACGGCTGCCCGACCACGGGGTTCTGGAGCTGAATCACGAACAGCATGTTGCAGCTCGCCATTTCGTGGCACGCCACCTGCGTGACCGAGGGGATGTTGCAGGCGTCGCGCAGATGGTTGAGATAGATCGCGTCGAACGCCACCTTGCGCATGACGCTGCTTTCGCTCGGCGGGAATTCGCTGATGATGCCCTGATAGACCGGGTCGCGCCGGTACGTAATCGCCTCGACTTCGAACACTTTTTCCATCTTGCGCGGGCCGAGATAGCCGCTGGCCTCGCCGAACGGCGCTTCCGGTTCCAGGATATCGGTCCGGATGCGGCCCTCGATGACGATTTCGGCCGCCGCCGGCACCAGGCAATCGACGGTTTCGGCCTCCACGACCTCGATCGTCGCGCCGTTCAGCGCGCCGGCGACGCCATATTCATCGACCCCGTAGGGCACCTTGCTGGCCGCCGCCAGTAGCAGCGCGGGCGGGCCGCCGATGAACACCGCGACCTCGAGATCCTGCCCCATGCGGCGCGCCTTTTCCCACTGGATGGCGAGATGCTGGGTCGACACGTCGGTGGCGCAGCCGATCCGGTCGGACGCCTTGATCATGCCGCGATAGATGCCAAGATTGTAATCGCCGTTCTCCGGATCGCGGGTCACCCAGACGCCGGCGGTGATGTAGGGCGCGGGATCGAAACCCGGCGTCGAGATCAGATGGGGAAAATGATCGACGCCGCGCCCGAGATCCGGCGATTTGATCACCACATCCTTGACCGGCGCGCGGTCGCGCCCGACCGGAACCGGCGGCAAATGATTGCCGTGCGCCGACGCCCATTTTTTTGCGATACCGGCGGGCTCGACGCCAAGCGCTGCGGCATAGACCTGGCGCGAACAGCCGAGCGAGCCCAGCATCACCGACGCGTCGAAATCATGGCCGCGCGCGTCGGTCACGTCGCGGAACCAGAACGCCTTGCGCCTTGCTTCGTCGAGCCCGCGAAACTGCAGCCGCACCAGGGGGACCAGTTCGGTGTCCTTGCAGATTTTTTCGTCGATAACATGCAGAAGATCGCGCCGGGCAAGCTCTTCGGCGTAGTCGCGCAAATCCTGATAGGGCATAATTGCTGTCCAGTTCGATGATTGTCGGGCGATCCTAAAGGAGTGGTCCAAGATGCGCATACATAATCTTTATCTCGACGAGAACGGGGAATCGCGGTTCCGGGACATCGACATCGAATGGGTCCAGGAAACCCCGTCGGGCAAATATTCCGAGCGACTGCCGGCCACCGGCATTATCTTCCGCCAGGTGCAGCCCGATTACGAACTGGACTGGCACCCAGCCCCACGGCGGCAATATATCGTCAATCTCGACGCCGGCGTGGAAATCACCGCCTGCGACGGCGAAACCCGCATCATCGGCGCCGGCGAAATCGTCCTGGTCGAGGACATCACCGGCAAGGGCCATTTGTCGAAAGCGGTGGAAGGCAAGTTGCGGCACTGCCTGTTCATCCCGATCGATTGAAGCGATTGCGGCGTCCGGGGACGCCCGGTCAATGCCCGCCGTCTTTATCCGCCCCCTTCGACAGCGTCGAGAAGTAAATCCCGATGCCGATCAGCAGGATTCCGGTGACGTGGAACTGTTGGAATGCCTCGCCGAGCAGGATGATGGCCATCAGGACCGTGAAGGCGGGGATGAGATGGAGGAACAGGCTGGCCCGGCCGGGGCCGAGCTTGGATATGGCGTAGTTCCACAACAGGATTCCCAGGACCGATGAAAACACCGCCAGGATCGTCACGGACCAGACCGAGGACCAGTTCAGCGGCATGGGCCGGGAGACCAGCGTTTCCAACCCATATATCGGCAGCATGAACAGCGCGCCGAGGCCCAGGATTGCCGCCAGGACCAGCCGGTGATCGAGCCCGCGGGGAACTTTCCGCATCAGCACCGCGTACAGTCCCCAGCTCAGATAGGCGCCGGTCACCATCAGATCGCCGCGATTGAAATCCATCTTGGCCAGCGCGTCGAGTGATCCCGTCGATATCAGCACCAGCACGCCGGACAAGGACACCATCACGCCGAAGCCCTGCCGCTTGGTGAACGGGTCGCGGAACAACAGCCAGGCGAGCACCACGATAAAGACCGGTTCGACCGAATTGATCACCGCCGCGTTGATCGCGATGGTGTATTGCAGGGATAAAAACAGAACCGCGTTGCCGGCGACCATCAAAAGGAACGTCAGCAAGGCCAATATCTTGAAGCTGGCCCAAAATTCGCGCGCCTGGCGGCGATAGGGTTTTATGACAAAGGGCAGAAATATCGCGAAACCCAATACCGTGCGCCAGAACGACAGCCCCATCGGCGGAACTTCGTCCCGGACGGCGCGCACCACGATGGTGCTGCCGGCCCAGAAAAACATCGCCAGGACAGCCGCCAGATAGGGCGACAACATTATTCGCTTCGCCGCCGCCATGCCGCCGGACGGCCGATCTGATGTAGATTGTTCGGAATTCATCCCCGGTCCTTCCGGCTCCAAACCACGAGCCGGTTAACCAAGCTTAGTAAACCAGCGCGCCGCGCCGGTCCAGTAGGTCGATGAATCGGTTTAAACGAGGATGTCGCTGATGGCGCAATATTTGCCGTTCAACCGCACGCCTTGGACCGCCGTGCTGTTTTTTGCGTAATCGTCGACTTTCAGGATCATGCGCATGTTCTCCGGCGTATCAACCAATGCGGGATCTTGGGCGAAGATTTCCGTGCCCAGAGCAAGACCCTCAAGAAGAATGCCCTTGAGACTTGGTTTATCGGCTTGCGCCAGCGAGCTATCTTGCGGCAAAGTCCGGCCATCGAAATAATCTCCGGAGCCTTCATCGCTGGCGACGCGGTCATCCGGCTGATCGCCTTGCGCGCGGCAGATGTCTTCCCCCATGACCACGCGGAATCTCGCGCAATCCATGTCCACCATCGCGCTGAGCGGGTGATCGGCCGGGCTTTTTCTGGATGTTAGATAGGAAATCTCGGTCGCCGCGTAGCTCGCGATGGCAATCGACGTCGGCAATGCGCACCCCGAAATCAGGAAAACGCTGCATACTGCAACCGCTGTTACAAAAAGGAAACGACGACCATGGGCCATTTAAATATCCGGGGTGCGGGCTTGTGACGCCGCCAATTTGGCGGCAGGATTAATCATGAACTCCATCTTTACTAACGGTCTTAAATTAATAATCGCTTAAGCTCTTGTCATTCCG
>JAYZAW010000251.1:0-3488 GCA_036339495.1 Pseudomonadota bacterium
GAACCCGGCTGCTTAGCCTTTTATTCCGCGGCGATCTGATGCATGACGTCGGCGCGGCGCCGCTTGATGCAATACATCGCCATATCGGCCCGGCCGATCAAATCGTCGATCAAATCGTCGGGCCCGAAAGGCTCGCACCCGATCGACACGCGCATGGGTATGGCCGCGTTTTCGAAATTGAATTCGCCGCTTTTCAGCCGGTACTGCACGGTCCGGGCGCGCTTGGTGCCGTTGCGCCAGGAATTCTGGATCAGGGCGACCGCGAATTCATCGCCGCCGAGCCGGCCGACGATATCAATTTCGCGCACCGAATCCTTCAGCACGTTCGCCGCGTGACGCAACATGGCGTCGCCCGCCGCGTGGCCGAAATTGTCGTTCACGGATTTAAAATCATCCAAATCGCAATATAGCAGCATGCCTTCATGTCCGAAGCGCTTGGCGGCGGCGAGCGCGCGGCTGAAATTTTCCACGAATCCCCGGCGATTATACAGCCCGGTCAGTTCGTCGGTCAGCGACAGATCTTGCAGATAAGCGATATGCTGTTCCCGATCGGCGAGCTTTTGTTCCGTTTCGGCGGCATATACCAGAACGCGCTCCAGCAGCGCATGTTCATGGCCGGATTTCATGCTTTCCGGGATGTATTTTAACAGGCGATCCGCAATCACATTGATCCGGGTCATCAAATCAGGATCGGATTACAACGTCAGGTTTAATATTTAGAACATGTTTTCAGCCCTGTTTTCAATTTCGCACTGTTGGGACAACGCTTCCAAGATTTATGATAGTGCCACATGCCATTCCGTAAATGCCGTTATTTCAACAGGTTATCATGAGGCCGCAGTGGGAATATTTTCCCCTGGGGCATGTCTTGCCTGTTAAACACTGCATATAATTCCCGATTCCAGAGCATTATTTTAGCACATCCGCCGTGCAATGACTATGGGGCATGGCCGGCAAAATTTGGTATAGATGGCGGTCAATGGGTCGCTTGGGCAAAGCGGAAGATGCGATGAAGCAATGGTTTCAAGCAGCTATTCTCGGCATATGCACGGCGGCGCTGTTTGGCGCGACGGCGGTAGCGGGCGTCGCGCTGGTTCCCCAACGCGCGGTGTATGACAACAAACTGATTTCGGCCAAATCCAGCGGCGGCGTCTCGTCGGTCAAGGGGGAAATGCTGGCGGAATGGTCGGAGTCGTGCGAGGGATGGGCGCTTGACCATCGGACGCTGTTTGACATCAGCTATGCCCATGGCGGAACGGTTCGGCTCACATCCTCGGTTGCGACTTGGGAATCCCTCGATGGCTTGCGGTACCATTTCGATATCACCAATTCGGTCAATGGCAAGGTGACGGAAAAATTTGAAGGCCGCGGCCAGCTTGCAGGCAATCGGGGCGGCGGCCAGGTGAATTACATTGTCCCTGATCGCGAACCCGTGAAACTGAAGCGGGGCACGGTGTTTCCCATGATCCATACCGCCCGTGTTCTGTCCGCGACCAAAATTGCGCCCACGATCCGTTCCATGATCGTCTTTGACGGCATGAGCAAGGAAGGGGCCTTCCGGGTCAACGCCGTCATCGGCAGGCCCATCGCGCCGGACGACTCCGCCATGGAAGGTCTGAAAGGGCGGCGTTCCTGGCCTTTGCAACTCGCCTATTTTTCCGTTGCCGGACCCGAACCCGAACCCGAGCACGAGGTGGGGATGCGGATCTATGAAAATGGCGTCGGCGACGCGATGCTGCTCGATTTTGTCGAATTCAAGGTGAAGGCCGACCTCAAGCGGCTGGAATACGCCAAACGGCCCGACTGCGGCGCAAAATAAAGAATTATGAACCGGACGCCGCGACCGGCCCGCGGCCGCGGATCATGTCGGCCGCCTTTTCGGCGATCATGATCGTCGGTGCGTTGGTGTTGGCGCCCACCACGTTGGGCATGACCGAACAATCTGCGACCCTCAGCCCATCGATCCCCCTGACGCGCAGCTCTCCGTCAACGACCGAGTCATCGTCGGCGCCCATGCGGCAGGTGCCCGCCGGGTGATGCGCCGTCTCGCAATTGCGGCGCAGAAAATCCTCGATTTCGGCATCGGTCGACACCTCGGGTCCGGGCCGGATTTCGCCGCCATTCACGCTCGCGAGCGGTTCCCACGATACGATGTCGCGCACCGCCTTCAGCCCGTCCCGCAAAACGGTAAGGTCGGCCGGATCGTCCAACAGGTTCCAGAATATCCGGGGCGCGTCCGCCGGATCGGACGACCGCAGCGTCACCCGCCCGACGCTGCGCGGATGCAGCACCGCGATCCGGGTTGAGAATCTATGTCCGACGGGTTTGCGGATGCCCGGAAACCAGAGGTGGGCGTCGGGCGATATGGGGCTGAGCAGCAGCTCGATATCGGGCCGCTCGCTGTTCGGCTGGGTGCGGATGAAGCTCACGCTCTGGGTCGGAAAAACTGCCGCCGGACCGGTGCGGAACAAGGCCCATCGCATGACCGACCATGTCAGGCGGTCGAACCGCATTTCACGCTGGAAGCTGATCGGCTCTGTGCAGTCGAAGGTCGCGAAGGTGTTGACGTGTTCCTGCAGATTTGCGCCCACGCCGGGCCGGTCGAGTACCGGCGCGATGCCGTGCGCCTGGATCTCATCGGCGGGGCCGATGCCGGACAGCATCATTAGTTGCGGCGAATTATAGGTTCCGCCGGAAAGCACCACCTCGCGGGCCGCATGGGCGGTAACAAGTTGCCCGCCCGAACGGTATTCAACGCCCGTCGCGCGCCCGCCCTCAATCACCACGCGGGTCGCGGGCGAACGGGTCGCGATCGTCAAATTGGGCCGCGTCATGGCGGGGCGCAGGAATGCCCGGGCGGTGGAAAAGCGCCGCCCATCGCCGATCGTCAGATCGGCACGCGCGATGCCTTCGGGCTCGGCGCCGTTGTAATCGCCGCTCCTCGGAAACCCCGCCTTTTCCGCCGCGCTTGAAAACAAATCGTAAATCGGGCCCGAAAGGCTCGACGGCGTCACTTTTAACGGACCCGATCCGCCGTGACGTTCGGATTCGCCGCGCCAATTGTGTTCCGATCGCTTGAAATAGGGCAGAACATCCGCATATCCCCAGCCCGAAAGCCCCGTCTGACGCCACTGGTCGTAATCCAGCGGATGTCCCCGGGCGTAAATCATGGCGTTGATCGATGATGTCCCGCCCAGCACCTTTCCGCGCGGGATCGCAATCCGGCGGCCGTGGCAATGGGGTTCCGGTTCGGATCGGTACCCCCAATTGATTGCCGGCCGGTCGAAGATACTGCGCATGGCGAGGGGTATGTGAATTCCTGGATGGTTGTCCCTTCCGCCGGCTTCCAGAAGCAGTACGCTGACATCGGACTCCTCACTCAACCGGTTGGCGAGTACGCAGCCGGCGGACCCGGCTCCGACAATGATGTAATCATATTCAGCCATTCGTCCGTCTTTCCTCAATTATTATTGTCAGGCCAAAGCCAG
>JAYZAW010000252.1:0-23616 GCA_036339495.1 Pseudomonadota bacterium
GACTGGCTGTGGGATGACGAGCCCACCGTGCTGACCACCCGCGCCGGGCCGATCACCAATATTCCCTATTCGGTCGAGCTCAACGACATCGCCATCATGCTGCTGCAGAACCACCGCTCCACGGAACTTTATGACCGCACGCTGGACCAGTTCGACCGGCTTTATGAAGAAGGCGCCGAGCGCGCCAAGATCATGGCGTTCGGCATCCACCCCTATATTTCGGGCGTGCCGCACCGCATTAAATATTTCGAGCGCATGATGGATGAAATGGCCGAACGCCCCGGCGTCCTGTTCTGGTCCGGCGCGGAAATCCTCGACTGGTACAACGCGGCGACGGCTGGGTAGACAAGCCGCCGCCCTTCGTTGGATCAATCCATCCCGATCAGCTTGCGCGCGTTGCCGCCCAGGATCATGGCCTGGGCTTCGTCGTCGATCTTGGCGTGATTTGTGACGATATCGACCGGACGTTCATACCCCATGTCGAAACAGTAATCCGACCCAAGCATCACCCGGTCGGCGCCGGCGATGGAAATCAGATATTCCAGCGCGTCGTCGGAATGGGCCACGGTGTCGTAATGAAACCGGCGGATATACTCGAACGGGCTTTTTTCCATGTGCTGCATCTCGGCGCGGACATCCCGGCCATGGCTGAGCCGCCCGACGATATAGGGGAACACGCCGCCGGCATGGGGTAGACAGACATCCATGCCTGGGAAACGGTCCAGCGTGCCGGAAAAAATCAGATGGGCCGCGGCAATGCCCGACTCGAACGGGTTGCCGAGAAGATTGGTCAAATAATATTTAGACAGCCGCTCGGGCTCCACCACGGTGACCGGATGCAGGAACAGATTGAACCCGAGATCCTCGATCACCTCATAGACCGGCCAGAACTCTTCATCGCCGAGTTCCTTGTCGCGCACGCAGGTCGACACATAAACGCCGCGCATACCCGGAATTTTTGCGGCCCGCTGCAGTTCCTTGATGGCGAGCTCCGGCTTGTGCCAGGGCAGGGTGGCGAGCCCGACCAGCCGGTCCGGGTATTTGGCGTGCGACTCGCCGATGGAATCGTTATAAGCCTCCGACAGTTTCAGCGCCAAAGTATCGTCGGCCCAGGCCACCATGGGGGTGGTCAACGAAAGCGCGTGCACCTCCACGCCAATCTCATCCATTTCGGCGACGCGCAGATCGATATTCATGAATTTTCGGGGCAGCACCGGAGTCTTGGCCGCGCCGGCATTGATCGAAATTCCGTCGGCGGTAATTTCGCATCCCGCATTGAACGCCCCGCCTTCGGCCGCGATCAGTTTCAGATAGGCCTCAGGGAAATAATGGGCATGAATGTCAATTGCGGAATGGCTGTGCATTTAGTGGTTCTTCCCTGAATGAATTTGGCGTGATCTTACCCGGCGGACAGACAGGCGCGCAATGAAGCGGCGAGCCCGCGCATCAATTTAAACCAGGCGTCCGGTCCGGGACGAATGCCGGCTCCCAGCGGGTCCAACGATGCGACGCGCGCGTTGGTTCCGCGGGTTAGCGCGCGCGCCAGAGATGGGTTGAATTGGGGCTCGGCAAAGACGCATTTGATATTTTGCGCGCCGATGATAGCGCGTATTCGCCGCAATCGCCGCGCGCCTGGCTTCTTTTCCGGCGAAACCGTGATCGCGGCGACATTCTTGAGTCGAAAATGCCGTTCGAAGTGCCGGTACCCTTCGTGGAATACAATGTAGGGCGCGGTGCGGACCGTCTCGAGATCCGCCGCGATCGCCGTGTCGAGCCGGACGATCCGCGCCAGGGGTTTGCGCGCATTGGAATCATAAATTCCGGCGTTTTCCGGATCGAGGCGCCGAATCGCCACTGTGACCTGTCGGACAATGCGGCGCGCCTGATTGGGGTCGAGCCATATATGCGGATCAGTTGAGTGATCGTCCCGACCGGTGCGCATCAACGTGATCACCCGGGCGCGCGTTGCAATGTTGGCCAATGGTTTTGTCAGAAATGTTTCCAACGCCTGTCCAACCCGGATTACCAGATCGGCGCGGGCAAGTTTGTGCGCGTCCGACGGCCTCAGGCTGTATGAATGGGGCGTCGCGCCGGCCGGCAGCAACAGCGCCGGCGCGCCAACGCCGTCCATCACGCCGGCCACCAGCGAATGCACCGGCTGTACCGTGACCAGAACCGAGGGCGCGGTCTGGGCCGTACCCGCCGTCAATCCGAGAATGAGCAAAGGGCCGAAAAATAGAAATCCGCTCCTAGCGACTTTACGCCATCGTTTTCGACCCTCTCCCCTTGCGGGAGAGGGGGACCCGCCGAGCAGCGGTGGGGAGGTGAGGGGGTGGTTGACGGCAAGCGGCAAATGAATCTTTTGACGCGCAGACGCGCGACCCCTCACCCCAACCCTCTCCCGCAAGGGGAGGGGGGGATTCTGATTTCCAGACCGCACGATCAGTGAGTTGCAACGATGCTTTGACCGGATTTATTCCTTGGGCTCAGTCTGCCAGGGATGTTCCGCCACATCGATGACGAGGCCGTTGAGGTCCTTGTATTTGACCTCGGCCTGCAGACCTTCGAGGCCTTCCGGCAAGGTGGTGAAATATTCTCCGCCGTTTTCCTTGATCTTCTCGGCGGTGGCGTCGTGATCATCGACGATGAAGCCGACATGATGCAGCCCGGCCCAGTCGGGGTCTCCCTTGCCGCCGATGGTTCCCTCGGGGAAATTCAGCAATGCGAGGTTGATCACCCCGTCGGTCATCATTTGGGCATTGCCATAGGGCGTGTCGCCGCGGGTGACCCGCTTCATGTCAAAGACTTTCTCATAAAATTGCGCCGCTTTTTCCAGATCGGGCACCTGCATGGCGATATGGCGTAACTTGGCCATCTAATCTCTCCTGATTGATTAGCTCATGTGCCATTTTGGCCCTGCCGGGGTAGACTGTCCATGATGGAAATCAATCGCGGGACATACACAGATTTAAGATGAGAATTCTCGACATACGCGAACGAACCGTTTCCCTGGCTGATCCCATGCGGTCGGCGGCGATCGGATTTGACGATATGACGGTCAGCGCGGTTGCGTTGGTGACCGATGCCGTCCGGGGTGGCGAGAATGTCGTCGGATATGGTTTCGGCTCGATCGGCCGCTATGGCCAAAGCGGGTTGCTGCGCGAACGCTTCATCCCCCGCCTGTTGGCGGCCGACCCCGAAACCCTGGCGGATGCGGACGGCGGGAACCTCGACCCGTTCAGGGTTTTCGACGCCCTGATGCGCAACGAAAAATCCGGCGGCCACGGCGAACGGCCGGCGGCGGTCGGCGTTATCGATATGGCAATTTGGGACGCCATCGCAAAGGCCGACGACAGCCCGCTGTGGAGCCTGTTGGCGGAATATTACAACCCGGATGGGCCCGATGCGCGCGTGCCCGTCTATGCATCGGGTGGTCATTACCATCCGGAAGGCGGGGTCGGGGGACTGACCGACGAGTTGATGTCCTATCTCGACCTCGGATATCGCCGGCTCAAGATCAAGATCGGCGCCGCGCCGATGGTCGAGGACTTGGCGCGCGTCGAGGCCGCACTGTCGGTGGTCGGATCCGGCGACAATCTGGCCGTTGATCTGAACGCGTCGCTGGATGGCACATCGGCGAATGAATGGCTCGATGCACTTGCGCCTTATGATTTGGCCTGGATTGAAGAGCCAGGCGATCCGCTGGATTTCGCGCTGCAATCCTCCCTATGCGCGCGCTACGAAGGGCCATTGGCGACCGGGGAAAATCTGTTCTCCCAGGCCGATGCGCGCAATTTGATCCGCCATGGCGGGCTGCGGTCCGACCGCGATATCCTGCAATTCGATATCGCGCTGTCCTATGGCCTGGTGGAATATATGCGCATTCTCGAGATGCTGGCGGGACAGGGCTGGTCGCGCCGGCAATGCCTTCCCCACGCCGGGCATTTGTTGTCACTGCATGCCGCCGCCGGCCTTGGTCTTGGCGGTCACGAGGCCGCGCCCGATCCGGCGTTGTCCTATGGCGGGTTTCCGGATGGAACCGTGGTTGAGGACGGTTTCGTCACACCCCCTCAGGCGCCCGGTATCGGATTCGAAACCAAGGCCAATCTCTGGTCAATTCTCGAACCGCTTGGAAAATAGGGCTTCCGGCCTTTGCCCCGGCGGTTGGCTTGGATAAGGTGTGACGAGGACATTTTAGGAGAAACGAAGTGCCCGAGGGCGGCCCATCCATCGGCGATCAAATCGGACGTAGTGCGGCGCGGCCCAACGCGCCCCGGCTGGCCGCCGGCCGCGGCCGCTATATCGACGATATCGAACTGCCGCGAATGGTGCATCTCGCTTTCCTGCGTAGCCCCTACGCCCATGCGCGGATCCTCAACATCGATACGGATGAGGCCGCTTCCATGCCGGGCGTGGCGCGAATTCTGACCGGCGCCGATATCGCCAAAATATGTACGCCCTGGTCGGGGGTCGCGGCCCATCTTCCGACGCTGCGCTCGCCGCCGCAATATCCCATGGCCGTCGACCGCGCGGTGTGGCAGGGCGAACCCGTCGTGGCCGTCGCCGCCGATACCCGCGCCCAGGCCGAAGACGCCGCGGAACTGGTGATGGTGGAGTGGGAAGATCTGCCCGCCATGGCCGATATGGCGACAGCGCTGGATGCGGATGCGCCGCTGGCCCACCCGCAATATGACAGCAACCTGTCCTTCGACATGCATCTGGAACAGGGCGACGTCGCCTCGGCGCTGGCGAATTCGGACAAGGTTGTGGAGCGAACGCTTCATTTTGGCCGTCATACGGGCCTGCCGCTGGAAACCAGGGGCGTCATCGCCGATTACGATCCCAGCGTGAAAACCCTGACCGTTCATGCCGCCCATCAATCTCCGTGGCAGCAGCAAGACGTGCTGACCGCCCATTTCGGGCTCGATGAACAGAACATCCGCGTGATTGCGCCGGATGTGGGCGGCGCCTTCGGTATCAAATTACAGGTCTATGGCGATGAAATGACCACGGTGGCGGCCAGTATTATTTTGGGCCGTCCGGTGAAATTCATTGCCGATCGGCTGGAAACCTTCGTTTCCGACGGTCATTCCCGCGAATTCCAGGCCAGGGCGCGGATCGGCATCGATGCCCACGGCCATGTCCAGGGACTGGCGATCGATACGCTGGGGACCGTGGGCGCATATTGTTCCTATCGCCGGATCGGCACCGCCGACGGCGTGATGGCGGTGCGCTTTACCGGCTTGGCTTACGATTTCGACCATTACGACGCGCAGCTGAACGTGGTGTTCCAGAACAAGCCTCCGCTCAGCGTCTATCGCGGCGTTGGTCAGCCGCTGGCCTGCGCCATCGGCGAACAGATGGTGGACCTTGCGGCTGAGGCGGCGGAGATCGACCCGGTCGAAATGCGCCGCCGAAATTACCTGACGCCCGATAAGTTTCCCCGTATGTCTCCCGGCGGCGTCAGCGTCGAAGCCATGTCGCTGCTGCCCTGTCTTGATCTGCTGGTCGAACGCATGGATTACGATGCGTTGCGGACTGAGCAGGCCCGCCTGCGGGAACAGGGCGTCTTTCGCGGCATCGGCGTTGCGACACTGGCGGAGTTTACCGCCATCGGACCGAGCTATTACGGGCCGGCGGAAGCGCGCCTGACCACCCAGGACGGCGGGACAGTCAGCCTGACCCCGTCGGGGACGGTAAAATGCATCACGTCGGTGACCGACCAGGGCCAGGGCACCTGGACCGGCATCGCGCAGATCGTCGCCGACCCGTTGGGACTGACCATGGAGGATGTCAGCGTATTGGGCAGCGACAGCGGCATTTCGCCCTATGGCGGCGGCGCCTGGGCGTCGCGTGGCCTGACCATCGGCGGCGAGGCGGCTTATGCCGCCGCTTGCGTCCTGCGGGAAAATATTCTGGATCTTGCCGCCGCTATCCTCCAAACCGAGCCCGATACACTGACGCTCGGCGGCGGCGAAATACGCGATGCCGGGGATGGCCGCGCCCGCATGACACTGGCGGAATTGGCGGCGATCGGACATTTCCGGCAGGATACCTTGCCGCCCGGCGTACAGCCCCAGCTTTCGGTCAGCCGTCAGCACGTCCCGCAAGGCCCCTATACGATCGCCAACGGCGCGCAGGGGTCGTGGCTCGAAATCGATATCGAAACCGGCATCGTGCGATTGCTTGACCATTGGATGGTTGGCGATTGCGGCCGGGCGGTGAACCCGTTGCTGGTCGATGAACAGACGCGGGGTGGTATTGTCCAGGGCATCGGCGGCGCGCTTTATGAACATCTGCGCTATGACGATGGCGGTCAGCTGATGAACGGCACCATGGCCGACTACCTGGTGCCCATGGCGGCGGAACTGCCCGATATCCACGTCGATCACGTGGAAACTCTCGCCAAGGACACGGCGCTTGGCGCGAAGGGCGTGGGCGAAGCCGGCACCGTCGGCGCGCCGGCGGCGATTCTGCTCGGCGTCAATGACGCGCTTCGGCCGCTCGGCGCTTTCGTTAACCGCCTGCCGATCACGCCTGATGACGTGCTGGCCGCGATTGCCACGGCGTCGGGAACATCGAAATGAACATGGGGAGGAGGCCATGAGATATCTGGTTCTAACAATTGCGGCGCTGGCGCTGGCCGGCGGGCAGGCGCATGGCTTCAGCAATTCGGATTTGGAGAAACTGATGTCGAAGCGCGCCTGCGTGAAATGCGATCTCAAGGGCGCGCGGTTGGCGGGCGCCGATCTCGCGAAAGTGGATCTCCGTGGCGCAAAGCTTCGCGAAGCCGAACTCAAGGGCGCAAATCTTTCCGGCGCCAATCTGGAACGCGCCGATCTGCGCCGCGCCAATCTGGAAAAATCGTTTCTGAACGGGGCAAAGCTCCGGGGCGCGCAGCTATCAGAAGTCGATTTCGAAAAAGCGGCGCTTCGCAATGCGGATCTTTCCGGCGCGGATCTGCGCGATGCGGATTTGGAAAACGCCAAAATGGAAGGCGCCCTTTTGATCGGGGCCGATCTGCGTCACGCGGATTTCAAGCGCGCCCATGTCAACGGCGCTGATTTCAGCGGCGCGGCGCTCGATGGCGCGGATATGGAACGCGCGCGGCTGCGGGGCGCGAAATTCCGCAAAGCCGATCTGAAGGAAGCCGATATGGAGCGCGCCGATCTGACCGGCGCCGATCTCGGCGAGGCCGATCTGCGCCGCACCAAGATGGTGCGGGTGAATTTGACGCGCGCCAATCTGGTCGGGGCCGCCATGGGGAACGCGGTGCTCCGCCTGGCCAACCTCAGCGGCGCAAATTTGACCGGCGTGAAAGGCCTGACCCAAAAAAACATCAGCGGCGCCTGCGGCGACGCGGCGACAATTCTGCCGGACGGTCTGACCGTCGGTCCGTGCCGTAAATGATGCCGGGGGCGCGACAGTTTCCAAGGTGATCGTCGCCTGGGTGAAATTGCCGGCCAATCTGCGCGGCGCTTGCTTTATTGCCGTGGGCGGCTTTCTGCTGATTGTCATGGTCGCCGTGGTCAAGCATCTGGGGCAATCCCTGCCGGCTTTTCAAATATTGTTCGTGCGCTTTCTGGCCGGGCTGATTGTGATTGCGCCGGTGGTTTGGCGGATGGGGATCAAGACCGTTCACACGCGAAGACTCCGATTACATGCCGCGCGCGGTTTCGTCGGATTTGTCGGTAACATCCTGTTCTTTTTTGCGCTCATTCACATATCGCTTGGCGACACCGTTACCATTCAGTTCTCACGCCCGCTCATCATGATCGTGGTCGCGGCGCTGTTCCTGGGGGAAGCCATCGGCCAAAGGCGGAGCATCGTCACGCTGGTCGGGTTCGGCGGCATTCTGATGATCACCAAGCCGTTCGGCGCGGGCTTCGACCCCTGGGCGCTGTCGGCCGTCGGCGGTGCGTTCTTCGGCACATTGGTGGTGCTGACCGTGAAACTGCTGACCCGGACCGAGCGGACCGTCACCATCATGTTCTATTTCGCGGTGTTCACGTCGCTGTTCGCCTTGATTCCCGCCGTGCTGACATGGCAGCCCCCGACCGGGACCGAATGGTCGCTGCTGTTTCTCACCGGCACGCTCGGCATCATCGGCCAGGGGCTGTTCACCCACGGCATCGGGTTGGGCGAGACCGGCTTCGTCATGCCGTTCGATTATCTGCGGATTGTGTATTCATTCGTTCTCGGCATCATCTGGTTCGCCGAGGCGCCGGGGCTTTGGAGCTATGCCGGCGCGGCCGTCATCATCGGCAGCAGCGTCTACCTGCTGAGAACCGAGCGAGGATAATATCGTCCAAGACCGGCTTCCGGCGGACCCGCGCCCGCGCGCCGACTGCGATGCCGGCCGCGCGGTGGGTGTCTTGTTTCCTTACTTCTTCTTGCGCCGCGCCTTCATCATTTTCCACAGGCCCGCGCCGTTCGAGCTGTCGACCAACAGATGGTTCAGATAGACGCCGTGTTTCGGCATGTCGCCGGCCATGACCCGCTTGGCGGTCTTGATCCCCAGCATGCCCCAGGCGACTGGGTTGAGCGCCACGGTCATGTCGAGATTGCCGCGCGCTACCGCGCGCACCGCCGGCGGTACGCCGTTCATGCCCGTGATGACCACGGATTTATTCTTGCCGGCGGCCTTCGCGGCCTGCATCGCGCCCAGCGCGAGCTCGTCATTGGCGCCGTAGATTGCGGCAATATCGGGATGAGCGACCAGGATATCCTCGCCCTGCTTGAGGCCGTTTTCCCGCGTCAGCAGCACATTATGCTTATAGACAACCTTGACGCCGGGATGCTTGGCCATCACCGATTCATAGCCTTGGGCGAGATTGCGGAAGGTGGCCGCGCCGGCGGGACCCGCGATCATGGCGACCTTGCCCTTGCCGCCGATTTTCTTGGCGGTCCAGGCGGCGATTTCACGGCCGATTTTCTTTTCATCCATGGCGACATGCAGAAGCTGGCTTTTGCAGGCCGACCCGCGCGCGATCGACATCATCGGCACGCCGGCCAATTTGGCCTTGTTGAAGGCGCTGCACAGCGCCTTGGCGTCGATCGGCGAAATCAGGATGGCGTCGACTTTCTTGGCGATCAGATCATTGACGCCGTCGAGCTGTTTGGCGACGTCCGAATTGGCCGTCACCACGCTGATCTTGTAGCCGAGCTTGCCGGCCTCGATCCGCATGCCCTTGAGCATGGCGATATAGAACGGGTTGGTGTCGGACGCGAGCGCCACGCCGATGGTCTGGGCCTGTGACGACGCGGACGAGGCCATGACGGCCATGGCGGCGAACGCGCCGATGATCAGTTTTCTCATGTTCTTGCTCCCTCCGGTTGGTTACTTGTTTGGTTTGAGACTAGCACTCTTGTGGTGATTAGATCACCTCTTCACCGATGCCGCAAACGGTCGGCGGCGGCGGCGGCGATGATCACCGCGCCGACCGCGACCTGCTGCCAATAGGAATGGACCCCGGCGAGGTTCAGCGCATTGGCCAGCACCCCCATGATGAACACGCCGATAATGCTTTTATAGAGCTTGCCCTCGCCGCCGAACAACGACGCGCCACCCAGCACCACGGCGGCAATGGCGGTAAGCTCGTAAAACGACCCGGCGGTCGGTTGTCCCGACTGCAGCCGCGACGCCAGCATGACGCCGCCGACGCCGGCCATCGCGCCGCACCAGACATAGGTCGATGCGCGCACGCGTTTGACGGCGACCCCGGCAAGATAGGCGGCTTCGGTGTTGCCGCCGGTCGCGAATATCCGGATGCCGTAGGCCGTACGGTGCAGCACCCAGGAAAATATCAGGACCAGCAGGATCGGGAACCACACCAAAAAAGGCACGCCGAACAGACGTTCGGTGGCGAAATCGACGAACAAATCGGGTAATCCGTCCTCGCCCACGATCGGCTGGCCGTCGGTGATCAGAAAGGTCGCGCCGCGGAACAGCACCATGGTGCCCAGCGTGGCGATGAACGGGTTCACATCCAATTTGGTGACGATGAAGCCATTGACACAGCCGACCAGCGCGCCGACCAGGATGCCCGCCGCGATCCCCGCCACGATGCCGTATTCAAGCATCACCGCGGCCGCGATACAGCCCGAAAGCGCCACCACGGATCCGACCGACAGATCGAAACCGCCGCAGATGATCACATAGGTCATGCCGATGGCGATCACTGTCATCACCGCGCCCTGCATGAGGATATTGTTGATGTTGATCGGCGACAGGAAACGGTCCGACAGCAGCGCCGCGATGGCGCACAGCACGACCAGCGCGACCAGCGGCATCTGGTTCCACATGAAATTCACGGTTGGTTCAGTGAGTTTGTTGTTCGGCATGCGCTAGACCCCGAGCGCGGTCTGCACCGCGCGTTCGGTATAATCGCCGTCCCGGGTGATATTGGCGACGATATCGCCGGCCCGCATGGCGATTACCCGGTCCGATATGGACATCACCTCGACCATCTCGGAAGACGAAAACACGATTCCGCCACCATCTTCCGCGAACTGCCGCATCAGCTTGTGAATTTGCGCCTTGGCGCCCACGTCGATGCCGTGGGTCGGCTCGTCGAGCAGGAGTATCTTGGCGTGACCGGCGAGCCAGCGCGCGAAGATGACCTTTTGCTGATTGCCGCCGGACAGTTCGCGCACCGGCCGGTCCGGATCGCGCGGCCGGATATCGACGGTTTCCATCAGATCATCCACCAGCCGGTCGATCGCCTTCGTGTCGAGCCGCCAGGCGCGGCTGAACCGGGACAGATTGGGCAGGATCATGTTCTCCCTCACGCTGAGCTCCATGATCAGCCCATGGCTGCGCTCGCCCGGCACCAGCCCGAGACCGCGGCCGATCGCCCTTGACGGCGTATCAGCCGAGTTGGAACGCGCGCCGAATAAACGGTGCAACAGATCGCTGGTGCCACTGCCCAGCAGCCCGGCCAATCCGACCACTTCGCGTTCATGCAGTATAATTTCCGTGTCACCTTGGTCTGCCTGTATCAACGCCGCTCCCGGCGTGCGGTCATGGGGTTGATGCAACTCCTCCAGATCGCGTCCGGTCATCAGCCGGATCATGTCATCCCGGGTCAGTTCGCCGCGCGGTGAATTCGCAACGACTTTGCCGTCGCGCATCACGGTGCAAAGATCGGCCAGGGTTTCAATTTCCTCCAGCCGATGGGACACATAGGCGATCGCGACCCCGTCTGTCTTCAGCGCATCGATCACATCGAACAGACGCTCCACTTCGCGGGCTTCCAGCGACGCGGTCGGTTCGTCCAGAATCAATACCCGCGCGTCCCGGCTCAGAGCGCGGGCGATCATCACCAATTGGCGCTCGGCATATCCGAGGCCACCAACCGGCGCGTCCGGGTCGATATTGAGATTAAGTCTGGCGAGCAGCTTGACAGTCCGGTCCCGCATGGCGGCGCGATCGACCGATGGTAAAATCCCCAACGCTTTCATCGTCGGCACATCGCCGAGCAGGACGTTTTCCGCCACGCTCCGCGCCGGCACGACACTCAGGTCCTGCGGGATGACAACGATACCGCTGGCCAGCGCGTCACGCGGGCCGGCCAAAACCGTTGGCGTTCCATTGACGGAAATGGTCCCGGAATCCGGCGCGTGGACGCCGCCCAGAATCTTGATCAGGGTCGATTTTCCAGCACCGTTCTCGCCGATCAGCCCATGCACCGGGCCGGGCGTCAGGGAGAACGACACATCATCCAGCGCCTGGGTGCCGGTAAAGCGCTTGGAAACATGATCCGCCGTGACAATGGGCGCCGTGTCCGTCAATGGCCCGCCATCCAGTCCAGGGCGCGGCCGACCCAGGGGCCATCGGCCTCGCCGCCCGCATAGCATGCGGTGAAATGGTTGCGGCCCTCGAACACGATGCGTTCGACTTCCCCGCCCGCCTCGGCATAAGCCTGTTCCATATCCTCGGCCTGGGTCATCAGATGGGGAAAATCCTCCGAGCCATGGGCGATCAGAAAAGGCGGGGTTGCGTTGATGTTGAGGATCGGGCTCGCCGGGGCCTCGTTGCCGTCCGCGCCGAGAAAGCGGGGCCGCATCGACATGCCGTCGCCATCACCGAATAGATAAACCCCCGATATGGGCAGGCAGCCGCGCGCCACCGAAGCGGGCAGCCCGCGCCCGGCCTGCCAATCGTCGCGCACCGCCAGGAGGGCGGAATAATGCCCGCCCGCCGAGTGCCCGCCGATGAATATCCGGTCCGGGTCGCCGCCATTGCCCGCGATGTTGTGATAAAGCCAGGCGATGGCGTCGGCGACGTCTTCCACTCCGGCCGGGAACAGATGGCCGGGCGCCAGGCGATACCCGATGCTGGCCAGGATCACGCCGCCCGCATTGAGCGCGGGAGCCATGAAATTCATGTGTTCCTTGTAGCCCGAAATCCAGCCGCCGCCATGGACGAACCCCAGCACCGTCCCGTTTGGATTGTCCGGCACATGCAGCGAAATCCCCTGATAAGGGTCGTCGCCATGAGATATCTCGATCCCGGTCGCCCCGCCGGCGCGGCGCATGACCTCGTCCGCATAAGCCTCACCGGCCTCCGACAAAGGCTCCTGCGGCGGGTAATCCTCGACTCTCACCCTAACGCGCCACTCGTTCGACGATCATCTGCGGATCGACGAAATTGCCCTTTTCGATAATCACGTCGTTGTCCAGCATTACCGTGCAGTCGCGCATGGGCACGTCGTAATGGCCGGTGGTGGTGCGCGTCCCGCCGCCCTGGGAATTGGGGCCGGTTGAAAACAGGAAATTGCCTGGAAACGTGCGCGCGGCGGCGAATGTGCGGTCCGGGTCGTCGCCATAGAGCGCAATCGCGTTCCAGCGCGCCTGCGGGTTCAGCCCCCAGCCGAGGTGGGATATGGCGTGACCGTCCATGTCGTCGGGGTGGGCGCGGTTGTCGTCCAGCCAGTCGCTCATCAGCTTGGCGTCGAGCCCGCCTTCAATCTTCTGGATGTGGCCGTCACGGATTTCCAGCCTGATTTCGTCCTGCACATAGCGGTTAAACGGCAGCACCACGATATCGCCGGGCGAAATGATCACGGTTCCGGTCGCCGAGCCCTCATTGGGGAAGGTATGCACATGTCCGCCGCCCCAATGGTCGAAACGGCCCGGCTCCTCGGCATAGCCATACTGCACCATGGTCGGATATTCGCCGCATTCATATGTGAAATCGGTGCCGGCCTCGCTGGTCACGCGCACGGTTCTGGTTTCCTCAAGCCGCTTAGCGGAATGGATGCAGGCTTCCTTCAGACCGGGTGGCGACATCAGCTGTTCCAGATCGTCCGGCGCGTCGATGATCATCAGCACGCGCGTGCCGGCGTCGCGCACCACCTTCATCCATTTGGTGAATAGCGGGATATGCAGGCAGACCAGCATATCGGCCGCGCTCAAGGCCTCGACCGTGCCCTTGCAGGCGCCGACCGTTTCGACCCCGACCCTGGTCCAGGACGGGATCGCGTTGACTTTCATTTCATAGACATCGGCGCCCAGATCCGCGCCGGCGGCAAACGCGGCGGCGACATATTCGGTACGCGTGTTGAGATCGCCGAGCAACGCAATGGTTTCGCCCTCCCGCACATTGCACATCTCGAACTGCTTGCGAAACAGCATGGCCATTTTCGCCGGATTGATTTCCTGCGCCCGCATGTCGCATCTCCTTTGTTCTGATTTCTTGTTTCACCGATTTTCAGCGAATTTGCCGGTTTGGTCAATCGAAGCCGTGGCAAAGCGGGCCTGCCATGCACGCCGATCTTGCCAACATACATACCAGGACCGCAAGAAGTGGGTGGATTGACCGCTCGGCTGATGCAAAACAAGCCACACGATACGAAAAACAACACTATTTGCGGATTAGATGGAAAATGTCGGAAGAACCCAAGGTTATGGACAGTTCGGAATGGAGTTTGCTGATTCTATTGTCGGTGCTGTGGGGCGGGGCCTTCTTCTTCGTCGGCATCGCCGTCAAGGAACTGCTGCCATTGACCGTCGTCTTTGCGCGCGTGGTCCTGGCGACGCTGTTCTTGCTGCCCCTGTTCTGGTATCGCGGCCACAAGCTGCCAAATTCGGCGAACGAATGGATGCCGTTTGTTGTGATGGGACTACTGAACGACGTGGCGCCCTTCTGTTTTCTATTTGTGGCTCAAACCTTCATTACGGTTGGTCTTACATCGATCATCAACGCGATGACGCCTCTATTTACCGTCATTGTGATGGCCGGTTTTAATGAAGAGAAAATGACGGTCAATCGGGTGGCCGGCGTGGTCTTGGGCGTTCTGGGCGTCGTTGTCCTGCGCGGTATTGACGGACCTCTGGATGGTCCGCAAACCATTGGACTCGGTTTTGGCCTGGTCGCCAACACTTAGTTTTGGATTTGCCGCCCTATGGGGGCGTCGACACATGGGTGGCGTCGCGCCACTCAAATCCGCGACCTGCCAGTTGATTTGCTCGGGCGTCGTCATGTTGATTGTCGTTCGTATTTTCGATCAACCTTGGACACTGGACGCGCCCAGCGAGAAGGTTTGGTTTTCGTTGTTTGGTTTGACATTTTTCGGAACGGCGATTGCCTATATCGTGTTCTTTAAAATTCTTGTAAGCGCCGGGGCAAGCAAAGTGATGTTGGTGACGCTGCTCATGCCTTTTAGCGCTCTTTTCCTTGGCAATGCTTTTCTGGACGAGCCAATTCGCACGCAAGAGATCGCCGGCGCCCTGATAATTGGCTTGGGCCTGCTCTTTATTGATGGCCGGGTCCTAAGAGGAATCCAACGGATCAGATATAACCTCTAATACCAGCGAGCGCCGATCGCGACTCATGGCCGTGCCCTTCGAGACGGCCCTTCGGGCCTCCTCAGGACGAGGTTAACTTGTTGATATAATTTAATTTCCTCATGCTGAGGAGTCGGCAAAGCCGGCGTCTCGAAGCATGCTGTATCGGTCGGAATTAACGCTCCTTGGTATAATGTATTTCTTCCCATGCCCTTCTATCGCTGAATTCAGGCGGCGCAAAGCATGGAATTTTACCGCGAATCCCTTGTGGCGCGCGGTGAGTGGGAACAATAGATTGGTGCTAAATCCAAGAACGAATGGACGGGTGCCATGATCACGCCGGAACAGGCGGAAAACCTAATCAATGCAATCTTCAAGCGGGACCGGGAACTCGGCCTGCGGTCGCTCAGCGTGGCGGTGGTTGAGCCCGGCGCCAAGGTCAAGCTGTTCAAGAAGGAGGACGGCTCGTCCGAATTGCGCTTCGAGATGGCCATGGGCAAGGCCTATGCCTCGCTCGCCATGGGGCGCTCGTCGAGCCTGGTCCGGGTGCGGGCGGAACAGCGTCCGATGTTCATGGATTTTCTGATGCGCTCCTCGGACGGCCAAATATTTCCCGAAGGCGGCGGCATGCTGGTCCGGGGCGAGGACGGCGCGCTGCTCGGCGCGGTGGGCGTGACCGGCGATACCCAGGAAATAGACGAGGAACTGGCCGCCCACGGCATCCGCGCCGCCGGGCTTATCACCGACGAAGACGCCGCCGCGCTTGGGGTGGAGGTCCGAACCGAGAACTGATGGCGTTCCGGCTTACTTGTGCCGGAAGGTGATGCGGCCCTTGCTGAGGTCGTAGGGGCTCATTTCGACGTCGACGCGGTCGCCGACCATGACCCGGATACGGAATTTCCGCATCTTGCCCTTGGGCTGGGCAATGATTTCATGCTCGTTTTCGAGCTTTACCCTGAACATGGCGTTCGGAAGTTTTTCCACTACCGTGCCACTGAATTCCAACAATTCTTCTTTCAAGCCTTATTCTCCATCCGGGTTTTCTTCGACGTCACTGAGCTTCGATACTTCCCAATAGCCGGGAAGGCGGCAATTGGCAAGGGGCGGCTATGCCGCGCACATTTCCAAATAGGGTCGGGTGGCGCTGAAATCCAGTCTATTCCGCCGCTTCGCGGGACGGCTCGGCGGGAATTTCGGGCCGCGCGAGCAATTGATCGAGCGCCTTGCTTTCATCGTCGGCCAGCGCCGCTTCGCGCGCCGCGCGCACGGCATCGGCCTGTTGCGCCGCGTCACCGGTAAAGTCGGAAGATGACGCGGCGAGAGCGTCGAAAATTCGCTGGTAATTGGCGGTTCCACGCTGAAAAGTGTCGCTATAGCCCTTGCGCAGCCGGGGCAGTTCGGCGATCTCGACGGCGAGGCGGTAATCCCGGGCCACCGCATCGCGCATCGCGTCGAGCCACGACCCGATCGCGGCCTGCTCCTCGGCGAAGCGATAGGTTCGGGGCCGCCACCATTTCATCTTGGCCAGCATCCAGAGCCGGAGAAAGCCGAAAAAGCTGTTGGTCTTGACCCGCATGGCGAAATGGAAATTGCGCCGCCATTCCTTTTTTGCGCGCCACTCAGTCAAGGCGCGGCCCAACCCCGGCGGCAGCACGGAAGCAAATTCCTCGAACCCGGGCTTGAGAAATTCGGTGATCACCACCGGCTCACTATCCTTGGCGCCGATTTCCTTGCGCATGCGGTCCATGCGTTCGGGGCGCGATTTCAGATCGGCGACCCGGATAATGTCCTCGAAGCTCATCCACAGAGCCAGATAACGTCCGGCTTCCGAGGTCAATTTAAACCCGTGGCTTGCGCCGTCGGCCGCCTTATCCGCATCCAGCACGGCGGCCACGCGGGCCAGATAGGCCGAGCCGTAGGCGGTGCTCTGGTAATCCGCCACCCGGCGCACGCCTTCCATAATGATCGGCGCGGCTTCGGGCGGAAAGTCGCGCCCGGCGGCCGCTAGCAAATCGTCCATGCTCGCGCGCCGGCCCCAGCGCGAGGCTTCTTCCGGCTTGTCCTCAAGCTGAAGCTCGCCCCGGATATAGGCGAGACCGGTGCGGAAACCAATGATGTTGGGCTTAACCGCAACACCGCCCTTTTCAATCGCCTGTTCAAAGGATTCAGGTTTTATCGGCAATTCGCCCGAGCCCGCGATCACCCCCAGCATGACGGCGTTGATCATCGTGCCGGTCTGTTGGCAGAGCCGCTCCATGTCGAACAGAATAGACCGCTTCGAGAGCTCTTCGCCGGCTTTCAGCACATCGTCGCCTTCGAACAGCTCGTCGCCCATCGCCGATCGTTCCAGGATCGAATAGGACCGGTGGGTGGATGCGATCAGGGTCGTTCGGTCCGGCGACACCATGCCGTTTTCCAGGGCGCGGCCGGCTTCCATCAGTTCGGAACAGATCACCATGTCCATATAGCCGGGGGTCTGGTACATCGCCATCACCGGCAATTTCCCGTCCAGCCTGTCATGGGTGACCGGGAAGAACTCGACATAGTAGGTGGTGGCCCCGGTGCGCTGCGCGACGCCGGGGATTGACGTGCTCTGCACCGGATAATTTTCGATTTCCGCCGCGCTCACGATCCAGCCGGCCAGCACGCCGCCGCCTTCGCCGCCAAGCGCGCTGATCACCAGCGCCATGGTGCGGTCGGGGAATTGCTCCGACGGCGAATTCATTGTGTTGCTCCCGCGCCGTTATTCGCCGGCGGGCGCGCGCCTTGCAGGATGCCGATGCCAACGCGCCGGACGGCGTCCAGCGCGCGGTCGTGAATGCCGGGGTTCTGCACGATATCGGCCTTGTAGAAGGACGGGCACAGCACGGCGGCGTCGGAGACCTCGCCGCACAGACCGCAGCCGACACAGCTGTTCAGCACGGTGGTCACCGGGTCCTTGCGCAGCTTGTCGGGGTTGGGTTTGACCGTCAGTGACGGGCAACCGGACAGCCGAATACAGGCGTGATCGCCGGTGCAGGTATCTTCATCGACGCCGAAGCGGGTGCGGATCACCCGGTCGCCGGCGGCCAGCGCCTTGGCGACCAGCGGCCGCAACCGGCGCTGCTTGGCGAGCTGGCATTCGGCCTCGGCGATGATCACCTTGAGGCCTTTTTCCGTGGTGGTCAGCGCTTCCTTCAGAAGCTTTTTCATTTTGCCGACCTGATATGTGTGCTGCTTGCGGACCCATTTGACGCCGAGCCCCTTGAGCGCGTTCTCGATCGGCATGACCGAATTCACGTCGACGCCGCCGCCGGCGGTGGTCGAAGGGAGATATTGCTGGCCGGTGGCCGATGAATAGCCGTTCGCCAGGATGATCAGGACCTGATCGCGGTCGTTATACATGGCGCCGCCGATGCCGGTCGACAGCCCGCTATGCCAGAACCCGCCATCGCCCATGATGGCGACCGTGCGCTTGCCGAAATTGGCCGCGATGCCGGCCGAGCTGGCCAGCCCCAGCCCATAGCCGACCATGGAATTGCCCATATTGAAGGGCGGCAGCACGGCGAAGGTATGGCACCCCACATCGGCCGCGATATGGACCTTGCCGATATCTTTCTGGGCCAAGGTCAGCGCGCTGAACACCGGACGCTCGGGACAGCCAGTGCAGAACCCGGGTGGACGCTTGGGGATCGGCGCACGCAGCAATTCGGCCGCCTGGGCTTTGTTCTTGTCGATGGCCGCGACAGCGGCGGAAATCGGCGCCAAATCCATGCCGCGCGGCACCACGCCTTCCAGGAAACCGGCGAGGCCCTTTAGCATCACCTCGGCCTGATATTCACCGGCCTTGGGGAACGGCCCCTTGCCGACGATGGTGGTGTTGACGTCGGCGCGGCGCAGGATCGAGTTGATGGCTTCCTCGAGATAGTTCGGCCAGCCTTCCTCGACGATCAGCACGGCGCTTTTGCCGGCGCAGAACGCGACGATTTCGTCTTCCACCATCGGGTAAGTGACGTTGAGACACAGTGTCGGGATTTCGGCCTCGCCGAATACATCGGCCAGACCAAGCTGCTGCAAGCCGCGGGTCACCGAATTATACAGCCCGCCCTGGCAGATGATGCCGATATCGTCCTGGGTGCCGTCGAAATGTTCGTTCAGCTTGCGCTTGCGGATGAAATCGATCGCGGCGGGAAGCCGCTCCTCCACTTTCAGTTTTTCCTGCAGATAGGTCGATGGCGGCAAGGCGAATTTATCGAGATTAAAGACCGGATCCCGGATCGGGTTTTTCGCCGAATATTTCGGCATCTTGTTGTCGCGGCATTCGAAGCGGCCGGTGACATGGCAGGCGCGGATGCGGAATTCAACGATGATCGGGGTGTGGGTGGCTTCCGACATGTCGAAGGCGTCTTCCACCAGATCGACGACGCGGGTGTGGTTGGGGCGCGGGTCGAGCAGCCAGCACTGGCTTTTCATGGCGAAGGCGTGGCTGCGTTCCTGAATGATGCTGGCGCCCTCGCCGTAATCCTCGCCTATGATGATCAGCGACCCGCCGACGACGCCCGACGACGCGACGTTGGACAAGGCGTCGGCCGCAACATTGGTGCCGACGGTCGATTTCCAGACCACCGCGCCGCGGATCGGATAGTTGATCGACGCGGCCAGCATGGCGCAGGCGGCGGCCTCGCTGTTGCACGCCTCCGCGTGGATGCCGTATTCCTCGAGCAGTTCTTTGGAATCGACCATCACATCCATCAGATGCGACACTGGCGCGCCCTGATAGCCGCCGAGATAGGAGACCCCGGATTGCAGTAGCGCCTTGGTGATGGCGAGGATGCCTTCGCCTTCAAAAATTTCGCCCTTGCCCTTGCGCAGCAGGGCGACTTCCTTGGTGAATGACCGTTCCATTTCTGATCTCCGTAATATGACGTGAGATTAGTACGTTTCACGTGCGGCGGCTACCGGCTATCATCCCGCAAAGCCCGGTTTGGAAAGGAGCTAAGCCATGACGCTGCATGACATTTCGATTTTCGACGCCGACGGTCATGTGTTCGAGGATGACGACCAGCTGATCCGCTATTACGAAGGCCCTCACGCCATCAGGAAACGCAACAAGGCGCTGTCGATCTTCCCGTCGATCGACGGCTGGGCGCGCGGCGTGATTCATGAGCGCGAGGACGACGTTCCCGGCCGCTACAGCCATACCGACGCCGATATCTGGGCCACCATGCTGGAGGTCATCGGGGCCGAGGGCTCGGTGCTGTACCCGACCGCCGGGCTGGCCTATGGCTTGATGCAGGATGTGGATTTTTCCACCGCCACCGGGACGGCCTATAACAATTGGCTGGAGGACAAATACACGGCCAAGGATTCCCGGCTCTACGGGGCCGGGCTGATGCCGGTGGAAAACCCGGAAGGCGCGGCCGCCGAATTGCGGCGCTGCGCCACGGAACGCACCAATTTCGTCGCCATGATGATGCCGACGGTAACCGCGACGCCGCTGAAATATGGCCATCAATCCTTCTGGCCGATCTATGAAGAGGCTGAACGGCTCGATATGCCGCTGGCGATGCATGGCGGCCCCAGCGCCGGGTTCGGGCTCGATTTCCAGCGGCCGTTCGCCAAGGTACACACCATGTCGCACCCCTATCCGCTGTTCCTTCAGCTTACCGACATGATCTGGGAGGGCGTGTTCGATGCGTTTCCGGGCTTACGCGTCGCGTTTCTGGAAGCCGGCTGCACCTGGGTGCCGTTCATGATGGACCGGCTCGACAGCGAATTCGACAGCATCTTCGGCGCGCAGGCCCGAACCCGATTGAAACGCCGGCCCAGCGAATATATCAGCGACACGGATAATTTCTGGGTCACCGCCGAGCTCGGCGAAAAAGGCCTGATATACGCCATCGACGCCATGGGTTCGGACCGCATCATGTATGCGTCGGACTTTCCGCATGAGCCGACCGAGGATGAATTGCGCGGCGCGGCCCCGGATTTCATCGCCAACCCGGCGTATGACGACGAGGCCAAGGAAAAGATTCTCGGCCGAAACGCGCGGAATTTTTACCGAATTGCGCAATAGGCGCTATGTGGTAAATTCGATCCACGAGATCTAACGAAACGAAAAGGAGCAAACTCAATGTCCTATACCCTGGTCCAGCTTTCCGCCGACTGCCACGACGCCATCGCAAACGATGCCGGCCCCGCGGGCCGTGAAATCGTGCGGCAGCACATCGCGCGCGCCTGCGGCGATTCCGATTTCGTGGCCAGCCAGTTTGGCCCCGACAACACCACGGAACGTCAGGTCATCTATGAAGATCCCGATCACGGGTTCTGTATTCTGGCCCATGTCTATAAGGGCGCCAAGGCCAGCAACCCCCATGATCACGCAACATCCTGGGCGATCTACGGCCAGGCCATCGGCGTCACCGAGATGACCGACTGGCGCAAGGTTCGGGAACCCAAGGACGACGCGCCGGGCAAGGTCGAAAAAGTCAAATCCTACGAACTCACGCCGGGCATCGCCCATGTTTACAATGTCGGCGATCTGCACTCGCCCATGCGGGAAGACGACACCTGCCTGATCCGCGTCGAAGGCAGGAACCTGGCCGGCGTGAAGCGGGACAAATACGAGGTCGCGTAAACCGGCTAAATCACCACCAGCGCATCGAGCGCCAGCAGCCCGTCCGGATAGACCCGGACGGGGTTGAGATCGAGTTCCCTGATTTCGCCGTGGCGGATCATCAGATCACCAACGGCAACGATGGCCCGGCAGATCGCCTTGCGGTCGACTGCCGCCGCGCCGCGCCAGCCTTCGAGCAGCGTCCGGCCTTGCAGATCCTCGATCATGGAGGCCGCCTCGTTCCAGCCCAGCGGCGCGAGCCGCATGGTCACGTCGCCCATGGCTTCGGCCGCCGTACCGCCGAGCCCGAGCAGGACCGTCGGACCGAACCGCGCGTCGTTGGCGCCCCCGATAATGATTTCCACGCCGGGCGGCGCCATTTCCTCGACCAAGAAATTCCGGCCCGTTGTATCGCCCGGAATGGCGTCGATGGCGTCGAGGGCCGCGTCAAGCGCCGCCTGGGTTTCGATGCCGAGATGGACCCCGCCGAGCTCGGTTTTATGGGTGACCGCCGGGTCGAGGATCTTGACCGCGACGGGGACGCCGAAGCCCAACATGGCGTCCGCCGCCCGTTCGCGACTGTTGCACACCGCGCGGCGCGGCACGGGGATTCCGACGACGGCGATCAACTCCTTCGCGGCGTTTTCGTCGAGCGGACCCGCCGCGAATATATCGTTTTTTGGAGCGGTGGGCGCAACGCGGTTGCCGTCTTGCCGCTGCCGCCATGCCGTCCGGCTGTCTTGCGCCAATGCGCGCATGGCGCGCGCCGCCCCGTCCGGCGTATCGAAGCCCGGCACCCGGCCTTCCCGAAGCCGGGTCATGGTCGGCGCTACAATCTCCGACGTGCTGCCGGTGCCGATGATTACCGGAATGTCGTGATTGCGCCGGATGTCCTGGCCGAGGGTCGTCAAATCGACCAGATCGTCCTCCAGCAGCGCCCAGACCAGCAGGGCGTCGATATTCCGATCGGCGGCGGTCGTTTGCGCCACATCCGCAAAGGTCGCGCTGGGGCGGCCCGTGTCGACCGGGTTTTTCATATAGGTCATCGGCGGCAGCAGCTCGCCGATGCGCTGGAACGAGGCTTCCGTCAGTTCGGGCACCGCGACGCCGGCATGGCGCAGCGCGTCGGTCATCAGCAACCCGGGTCCGGCCTGTCCGGTAAGAATGCCGACGCCCGGATCGGCGATCGGCGGCAGGCGCGACGTGGCCAGCGCATGGGCCGCATCGATTAGTTCGGCAAGCCCGCCGCAGACCACCGCGCCGGCCTGGATCAGTGCGTTTCGCGTCAGTTCGAAACTTCCCATCAGATTGCCGGTATGGGATTCGGCGAACCCGCCGAGATCTGCGCGCCCGACCGGCAGGGCGACCACCGGCTTTATTCGGGTCGCGCGGCGGATCGCTTCATATAAGCCGCGGCCGTCGGTCACGCCTTCGAGATGCAGGGCGATCGCCTCGGTGCCGTCATCATTGGTGAGATAATCGATCACGTCCGGCAACGCCACGTCGGCCGCATTGCCGAGCCCGACCGCGAGCCGGATGCCGTGGCCGTCGCGATGGGCGATCAGCGCCAGCGTGATGTTGATGCCGCCGGACTGGGCCGCGATGGAAATGCCGCCCGCCGCCATGTCCTGGATGCCCGGCATGAAAGTGCAAAACGCGCCGCTTTCCGGCGCAACGAACCCCGACGTGTTGGGGCCGAGCAGCCGCATGCCGGAGCCCCGGCAGATCGCCAGCGCCTCGTCCTGCTGTGCCTGGCCGGCGTCGCCGGTTTCGCCGAATCCGCCGGAGATCATGAAAGCCGCGCCGACCCCGGCCTGGGCGGCCTCGCGCAGCACGGCGACCGAGGCGGCGGGTGGCACCACCAGGGCGACCAGATCGACCGGTTCCGGAATGTCGGCCAGTCTTTTGTACGCCTTGCGCCCCAGAATCTCCGCCTCGCGTGGATTGACCGGATAGACCGCGCCGTTAAAGTCGCTCAGCATGTTGACAATGTGCCAGCCCGGCTTGTCCGGCGACGCGGACGCGCCGACGATGGCGATGGAGCGCGGCTCGAACAGCCGGGCGAGGGACGAAGCGTCGGACATGGCCGCACCATGCCGTCCGTGCCTGGTGGAGTCCAGACCATGGCCGATATGCCGCCATCAAACAATTCCAACTAACTGGACAATGGTCTATAGGGGTAGGCTGATCGGGTATAACTTCGAAGCTAATCATCGCTTCGATGGAACAGA
>JAYZAW010000253.1:0-4940 GCA_036339495.1 Pseudomonadota bacterium
TCGTCATAGGTGACGAAGCCTCTCTCCTTGCCGCGCGCCAAAAGCTTTTTTATTGCGGCCCCGGTCGCTTCAATGACCGGCGCGTCATTTGAGTCCTGCCGGGTGTGATTTGCAGTCGTTGCTTTCGTCGCCATGTGGCTCCCTTTTCCCCAGGGTACATCGTTTGTCCGGCGCCACATACTGGGCGCTGGGCGTGTTCGACTTCCCTATGTTACCGATTCGATGGATGCGCCCCGGTCGTGGATGTCTTGCGCACCCGTCGCCAGAACGTCTTGGGTTTCCGTGTCTTCTTGACTCTGCATCTTCAATTTTTCAAACCGCGCCCAGTTTTGCTCCGTCTGATCATCGGTCCAGGCCTTCCTGGCTTCTTCCAGTTCGACTCGTTTCAACAATTCGGACTGACCCCTCAAAATCGCTTCCAAACCCGACCGCGCCTCGCTGGGCGCTGAATTGGCCCGTGCAAACCCGCCATGGATATAAGTTTCCTGGCCAAGAACCGTTATCAATGGCTCCCTCAAGCCTCGTTCTTCCAATTGGCATCTCATCGCGGACGAATCAAGTCCAGATTGCTCCGAATACAGCAATAAAATTTCTTCCCGAAGCCTGTCAAGCTCTGGGTCAAGAATATTAACCATAGCTAAATTTTCGGCGAAATCATTGAGCAAAACCGGGTGATTAAGCATGCAGGCCAGCAAAACCTGGTCCATCCGCTTGCCCATCACTTTGGATCCGCCCCGGATCGCGCCTCGCAAGCGCGGCGCCATGCGGGTTGAACCACCGCGCCCACGGGATCTGGATTTGAAGGTCAAATCATCCATTTTCTGCCGAAAATTCGCCAAATACTGTCCCTGAACATCGCGGTCGGCGATGGCGAAGGCGCGCTCGGACAGCCGCTTTTTCAGTCCGGCCAGCCGTTCGGGACTATCGATCCGCCTGCCCGCCGTCTCGATATCCCAGATCACCGCGTCGAGGGGCCGGGCGGCATCCAGCAGCGCCGCCATCGCCTCCGGCCCCTGGTTCGTGATCAGACTGTCGGGGTCCTCTCCGGTGGGCAGGGTCACGAATCGGACCGATTGACCCGGAACCAGCAGCGGCAATGCCCGTTCCGCCGCGCGCCATGCCGCCCGTTGCCCGGCGGCGTCGCCGTCAAAACACAGCAACGGCTCGGGCGCGATCCGCCACAGCTCGTGCAGCTGGCTTTCGGTCAATGCGGTGCCGAGCGGCGCCACCGATTCTGAAAAACCGGCGCGGGCCAGCGCGATGACATCCGTATAGCCCTCGGTGACGATAATGCGGTCCTTGTCGTGGGCCGCGCGCCGGGCGGTCGCCCAGCCATAAAGCACCCGCCCCTTGTCGAACAGCGGCGTTTCGGGCGAATTCAAATATTTCGGCTTGCCGTCACCGAGAATGCGTCCGCCGAAGGCGATGACCCGGCCGCGCCGGTCGGTGATGGGAAACATGACCCGTCCGCGAAACCGGTCATAGGTTGCGCCGCCGTCTTCCGGCTTTCCCAGCAAGCCGGCTTCGATCAGCATCGCTTCCGGCATTTGTTCATTCATCAACGCGTCGCGTAGCACGCCGCGCCCGGAAGGCGCGAAACCGAGCCGGAAACGCGCAATCGTTTCATCGTCGAAGCCGCGCCCGCGCAAATACTCGAGCCCCTGGCGGCCCGGCCCACTTCGAAGCTGGGCTTCGTAAAATGCGCAGGCTTTTTCCATGACCTCGAACAGATCGGCCTGGAGTCGCGCCCGCTCGCGCTCGACCGGCGTTGCAACCGGGACTTCCAACCCGGCCTCCTGCGCCAGCCGTTCGACGGCTTCCGGGAACGACACCCCGTCCGAACGCATCATGAAACCGAACACGTCGCCATGGGCGCCGCAGCCGAAGCAATGGAAGAAACCCTTTTCCTCATTGATGGTGAAAGACGGCGATTTTTCGTTGTGGAACGGACAGAGACCGGAAAATTCCCGTCCCTTTTTAACCAGCTTGACCCGGCGGCCCACCGTGCCGGGCAGGGAAACTCGCATCCTGATCTCGTCGAGGAATTGTGGGGAATACGCCATCGACCCTCTCTGAACACCCCTAAACTCGGCGGGCGACAATACGCCCCGCCGTGACCCTACAGCGCGCCAAGTTGCTGCTTTAACACGGCGCTTGCTTTGCCGAAATCCATTTGCCCGGCATAGCGTTCGCGCAGCAAACCCATCACGCGGCCCATATCCTTTATGCCGCCCGCGCCGATTTCTTCAATAATTCCGCCGACGATCCCGCCGATGTCGTCTTCGTCGATCTGTTGCGGCTGGAAGCCTTCGATAATCTTGATTTCATCGGCTTCCTGCTCGGCAAGTTCCAGCCGCCCGCCCTGCTCATAGAGTTCAATCGCCTCGCGGCGCTGGCGCACCATGGTCTGAAGCACCTGAAATATGTCCTGATCGCTAATCCCGTCGGCATTGCCCTTGCCGCGCGCCGCGATATCGCGATCCTTGATCGCGGTCAATATCAGCCGGATTGTCGATACGGCCCGTTGTTCCCGGGCTTTCATCGCGGTCTTAAGATCCGTGTCGAGCCGCTCCCTCAGCATCGACTCCCCCTTTTAGTACGCGACGGGCAGTGAAGTTAGCCCAATTCGAAGGGAATCGCAAACCCAAGTATTATTCTTAACTTATTGATATTTATATAGTTTTTGAATGTCAATCTTCTTGACTGACAGGTCGCGAACGCTTATCTAACGCCCAGCCTGTCGAAGCGACATCCGATTTCGCGACACACAACACTGAGTTCCCTCAAATGTCGGAACGTAATTCACGACCGCTACCCGCGACTCCGTCCAAGACTCCGCCGAGGGCAACGGCGGCATTGGCGCTGAGCGACGGGACTGTATTCTGGGGCGCGGGCGTCGGCGCAACAGATTTGGCGGTCGGCGAGGTCTGTTTCAACACGTCGATTACCGGCTATCAGGAAATCCTGACCGACCCGTCCTATGCGGGCCAGATCATCACGTTCACCTTTCCCCATATCGGCAATATCGGCACCAACATCGAAGACATCGAAGCGACCGCGCCGGCCGCGCGCGGCCTGGTACTGCGCGCCGACATCACGTCCGGGTCCAGTTGGCGCGGGACTTCCGATCTGAATGACTGGCTGATCGGCTGCGGGCTGGTCGGAATTTCAGGCCTCGATACACGGTCGCTGACCCGCCGGATCCGCGATATCGGTGCGCCCAACGGGGCGATACAGCATGCGCCGGACGGAAAATTCGACATCGCCGCCCTGATCGACAAGGCCGCCGCGTGGCCTGGGCTGCAAGGCATGGATCTGGCCCGGGAAGTGACCTGCGCCGACAGCTATGACTGGCGCGAGACCGAATGGCGGCTTCAATCGGGCTTCGGCCAACAGACCGCGCCGCGGCGTCACGTGGTGGCCGTGGATTTCGGCGCCAAGCGTAATATCCTGCGCGCGCTGGCCGGACTCGGCTGCAAGGTCACGGTGGTTCCGGCGACCAGTTCGGCGGAAGACATTCTGGGCCATGAGCCGGACGGGGTATTCCTGTCCAACGGTCCGGGCGACCCGGCGGCCACCGGCGAATACGCCGTGCCGATGATCCGCGCCCTGCTGGACAGCGGCAAGCCCATCTTCGGCATCTGCCTCGGCCACCAGCTGCTCGCGCTAGCGCTCGGCGCGCGCACCGAGAAAATGCATCTCGGCCATCGCGGCGCCAATCATCCGGTCAAGGATCTGGAAACCGGCAAGGTCGAAATCACCAGTCAGAACCACGGCTTCGTGGTGATCGAGGACTCGCTGCCCGCGACCGCCGTGAAAACCCACGTCTCCCTGTTCGACGGCACCCTGGAAGGCCTCCGCCTCAACGACCGCCCGGTGTTCTCCGTGCAATACCACCCCGAAGCCTCTCCCGGCCCGCAAGACAGCCACTATTTGTTCGACCGGTTCGTCGGGATGATGGTGGGGTGATGTGATTGAACCAGCATATAAGGAGTTCGAAGAAAGCATTCTGTACGCCCTTGCCGAAGCTACTGACAATCAGGGAGGTGCCTTATTTAATTTGCAAACATTAGCGGAACGCAAGGACATGCATTTTGAGAAAAGTTGGATCAACGATGCGTACATAACCCTTGGTGAAAAAGGCTTTATTCAAATAGTTACCCCAGACAACGCGCTCGACAAGGCTGCGAAAATTACTGACGATGGACGTCTTGAAGCAGGAAGAATTTGGCTGAATTATAATCCGGAAATCTCGCGCCATGACAAATTACCGGGCGAAATTTTCGTCGACCGTACTGATTGGATCATACTCGGAGTTATGCTTCACGCGGCATTTCATCGAAAAGCCGAAGGATATGTAACGATCGATTCCTATCAGCGTTATTTCCAGTCAAGGAATGATCAGGATCGTTTAAAAGAGGAGGATTTATTAAAGCAGCGTTTTCGAGAATTTGAAGCATTGGGGCTCGTAATTCGGCATAGCTCACCTAAATTGCAAAGTCTTGATGCTTCAGGCGATCTGTACCGACTAAGTATGGAGGGTATACATTTCGTTCTTCAAAATTCTGTCGGAATTTCGAGTCAAGCGCTTGGTTTGGCTGAGGATATCCCCGCAGAAATTGTCGAGACACTCGATAAGATTTGGACTTGGTTTGCCTCAGCTACGGCTCGACCTCTCGACCAAGCATGGAAACTCGCACCAAATGATTTCTTTGAGGATATTCCGGCATCAAGCGGTTTGTCGCGTAGCGACGAGTAAATCGATTTAAATTTTTACTGTGGATAGGATTTATTTGAACCACAGAGAACACAGAGAACAAAGAGATGACACAGATAAGAAGTAGAGAATGGGGCCTGCCGCCGCGGCGAGAGTTGGAGAATTTTATTCCGCCACGCCGAGTTAAATGTTCTTCTCTGTGGACCTCTGTGTTCTCTGTGTT
>JAYZAW010000254.1:0-3472 GCA_036339495.1 Pseudomonadota bacterium
GTCGATCGAAAAACGCATCGATGAAGGCTTGATCCTGTGCGGTACGCCCGACATGGTGATCGATCAGATCAAGAATTTGAAAAAACATCTTGGCCATGGGCGCATGAACATGACCATCAAGATCGGCAACACGCCGCACGACAAAGTGCTCAAGACCATGCATTATTTGCGTGATATCGTGTTTCCGGCCGTGCGCGACGTATAGGGGAAATAGCCATGACATTCGAACAGAAAACCGCGGCCCTGCCGAGCGGCGAGGTATCATACACGGTCGGCGGCGACGGTCCGCCGGTGCTGTATTTTCATTCGGCCGGCGGTGTGCGGGTCACAAAAGGGCTGGAATTGCTGGCCGCCGAATTTCGCATTTACATCATGGCGATCCCGGGCTTCGACGACACGCCGCTGATCGACAGCATCAAGGACATGAAGGATATCGCAAACCTCGGCGCCGAATTCATCGATGCGGTCATCAAGGAACCCTGCGACGTGATGGGCCAGTCGTTCGGTGGCTGGGTGGTGCCGTGGCTGGCGCTGGAGCATCCGTCGAAAGTCGGCCAGCTGGTCATGCAATGCCCGGCCGGTTTCCGGCCCGAGGGCAGCCCGCCGCCGTCAAGCGATCCGGAAGACCGGCTGCGCCAGATGTATGCCTATCCCGACAAACGCCCGGTCGAGACCAAGTCCGACGAGACGCTGGAGCGCAACCGGTCCATGCTGCATCACTATCACGGCAAGGCGGTGCGCGACGAGGAACTGATCGCGCGCATCGGCGAAATCGAGCATCTCACGATGGCCATGCTGGGCACCAAGGACGGCCGCATGACGCCGGAAAGCGTTCAGCTAATCAAGGAAAGGATGCAGCGCGCCTTCCTGATCTATGTCTATGACGCGGCCCACAATATCGAGGTCGACCAGCCGGAACGGTTCGCGGCGCTCGCCTCGGATTTTCTGAAGCGGGGCGAGGTATTCCTGGTCAATCAGAAAACCGGAGACGACGAAACAGCGCTGCATTCCGCCGCCGGTTAGGGCGACATCGGCATGGCTGAATTCAGGCTCATGCATTTGGCGGATATGCCGACAAACCCCATGAAGGGCGGGCGCGGCGAGCAGGTGCGGCTGATCAATGCCGATTGCGGCGCGGAAAAAGTCGATGTCCACCTCAACCGGCTCGACCCGAAGGAACCCGGCGGGCGCTATCACCATCACAGCCAGGCCGATAATGTCTATATCGTCAAGTCCGGCGAAGGCGAGCTGGTCGTCGAAGGCGTCACCCATGTGATCCGCGAAGACGACGTCATCTATATTCCCGCCGGCCAGAAACATTCGCTCACCAACAGGAACGACCAGCCGTTTGAAATATTTGAAATCTACGCCCCCGCCGGCGACCGGTTCGACTTCGTGGAAGACGATTGATTTGCCTTGGGTCCGCGCCCGCGGTACCAATCTATAAATCGGAGAAGGCGAATTCATGGCAGACAATAATGAAGGCGTGCTGTTCGTTCCCCATGCCGACACGGTCGATCTGCTAAACGCCAAGGAGGCGCTGCGGATCGCCGAAGACGTATACCGCATGCAGAATCAGGGCTCGGTGATAGCGTCCAGACCGCCGAGTTTCAGACTCGATGCCGGCGAGCCGTTTCATAATCACTGGCACGTTAAATGCGCGCTCTTGAAGGAAATACCGATCACCGGCGTGCGGCTTTATAACTATTTCGACGACGGCGACCGCAACACGGTGGGTCAGCTCGAATGCGGCCGATACATCATTCTCGCCGATCCCAATACCGGGACAACCAAGGCCATCGTCGAGGAACACTGGACCTACGCCATCCGAAGCGCCGCCGCCACGCTGCTGCCGCTCAAACGGATGGGGCCGGCAAATCCCAAAATCGTCGGGCTGATCGGCGTCGGCACCATGGCGGCCAACGCGCTGCGCTGTCTGATGGAGCTTTATGACGGCATCGAGGAGATCCGCTGCACGTCGCGCAGGCCTGACTCCCGCGAGACCTTCGCCGCCAAATGGTCGGACAAGCTCGGCATCAGGATCACCCCCATGGACTCCGTCGAAGGCGTGGTGGCTGAGTCCGATATCGGCATCGGCTGCACCACCTCGGACGAGATCATGTGCCGTGAAGCGTGGCTCAAGCCGGGCGCGACATATGTATCCTTCGCCCGCCGGGAATTCGAACCCGAGGGCTGGACCCAATTGGACAAGGTCGTGATCGATAGCTGGGAGATGAACATGAAAATGAAGCATTTCCGGGAATCGGCGGACAGCGGAATGTTTACTCCCGACGATCTGCACGGCGAAATCCACCAGCTGCTCGGCGGCGAAGTGGCGGGGCGGGAAAGCGAGTCCGAGCGGAACCTGATCCACACCACCGGATTGGTGGCGCACGACATCGCCATGTGCCATCACGTCTATCAGAAAGCGCTGGAAAAAGGCCTCGGTATCCGCCTGCCGTTTACCGGAATCGGCAGCCCCGGGCCAAGGGATTAAGCTTGCGCAATTCTGACATAATCGGCGTCAAAGGTTTCGTGAGATGATGTGTTTCATCACCTCGTTGGTGCCGGCATAGATCCGGTGTACCCGTGCGTCCGCCCAGGCGCGGGCAATCGGAAATTCCCACATATAGCCGTAGCCGCCGTGCATCTGCAGGCACTCGTCGAGCACGCGATGCGCCAATTCCGTCGTGGTCAGCTTGGCCTTGGCGGCCAGTTCGGGGCTGACTTCGCCGATGACATGGCGTTCCATGAATTTGTCGACGAAGGGACGCGCGGCCTCGACCTCGGAAATCATTTCCGCCAGTTTGAATTTTGTGTTTTGAAAATCAAACACCGTCTGGCCGAAGGTACGCCGTTCCTTGACATAATCGAGGGTCTGGTCGATGGCGGTCTCGGCGAGGATGATCGAGCGCACGGCGACGACCAGCCGTTCGCGGACCAGTCCGTCCATCAATATGCGCCAGCCGTCGTTCTCATCGACGAGCCGGTCATGGTCGGTCACCGTAACACCGTCGAAGAACAGCTCCGCCGTGTCTTGCGCCTTGTTGCCGATCTTTTGGAGATTGCGCCCGCGCGTCACCCCGTCGGTGCCGAGATCCACCCAAAACAGGGAAACCCCTTTTGCGCCCAGCGTCGGATCGGTTTTCGCCGCCAGTAAAATACGGTTGGCGATTTGGCCGTTGGTAATGAATGTCTTGGCGCCGTTAATGACGTAACTATTGCCGTCGCGTTCCGCGCGCGTTCCGAGCGCCTTGAGATCGCTGCCGCCGCCCGGTTCGGTCAAGCCGATGGCGGAAATGAATTCACCCGACGCCATCTTGGGCAACCAGTGGGATTTCTGCGCCTCGGAGCCATGATCGACCAGTAACGGCGCAATGATATGGGCGTGCATGTCCCAGGCGGGCGCGGCCACGCCGTGACGTCCCAGCTCCTCGATCACGATGGCGTCGAACAGGAAGTCGCCGCCCAT
>JAYZAW010000255.1:0-5752 GCA_036339495.1 Pseudomonadota bacterium
CAAAACGCCAAACCAGATGAGGTCCAGCTCAAGCGCCTCGAACATGGGCAGCAGGATCGGCAGGGACAGCAGCAGCACGCCCAGCGGATCGAGAAACATGCCAAGCACGATGTAGATCAGCGAGGTCGCGAGCACCAGCAACATGGGATCGGCGGCCCAGCTTCCGACCATGTCCTTGAGATAACTCTCCGCGCCGGTCATCGCCAGAAAGCGCGTCAGCAGAACGGCGCCGATGGCAACCCAGAATATCCGGGCGGTGCCGCCAAGCGCCTCGAAAATGCTTTCCCGAAAAATGTTCCAATTCATTTTGCGTTGAAACATCGCCACGGCGAAGGAAACGAACGCGCCGAACGCGCCGGCTTCGGTTGGCGTCACCAGGCCGGAATACAGCCCCCCGATAATAGTCAAGATCAAGGCCAGCAGCGGCCAGATTTCTTTCAAGGCCGCCATTTTTTCGGCGCGGGAAATGACATCCTTGTTGGGCGGCCCCAGTTCGGGATTGATCTTGCAGCGAATGATAATCATCGCGGCGTAGATCAGCGCCGTCATGACCCCGGGCAGAATGCCGGCAATGAACAACTTGCTGATCGAAACCTCGGCGAAAATGCCGTAGAGTACAAAGGCAATCGACGGCGGGATCATCGCGCCCAATGTGCCCGAGCTCGCCACCGTGCCGGTGGACAATCCCGGATCATAGCCCGCCTTGGTCATCTCGGGCACGCTGATCCGGCCCATGGCGGCCGCGGTTGCGGTGCTCGACCCGGAAGCGGCGGCGAAACCGGCGCAGGCAAAATTGGCGGCCACCGCGAGCCCGCCCGGCAATCCGCCAAGCCAGAGCCGCGCCGCCTTGAACAAAGCTGCGCTGATGCCCGAATGGTGGGCCACCGCCCCCATCAACAGAAACATCGGGATCGCCGAAAACGACCAATGAGCCGCAAAATCAAAGGGTTCGGTCTTCAACATGCCGATGGCGACGCTCCAACCCTTGATCTCGGCGATGCCGAACATGGAGACCAGCATCAGCGCAAAACCGACCGGCATGCGCAGGGCGATCAGCACCAGCAAAGCGCCCAGCGCCGTAAACGCGATTTCTATTTCGGTCAGTGACGCCTCCCGTAAATTCGAACCGGCCCTGAAATCCCTGGACCGGGCGGTTGATTATTGCGTTTCGTTGGCATCGCGTTTCCCGAGCGCGACGAGGGTATCGTCGACGAAGCGGTACACCATATAGACCCCCATCATGAACACGCCGATCGGCAGCGCAAAGCGGCTCGGCCAGATGGTGATCAGATCATCGGAAGTTTCCCACATTTCCTCGATTTCGTAGCTTTCCATCGCGGCGTCCCAAGTCTGGACGAACAAAACCACCACGAAAATGAAACAGATTACGCCGATAATCGCTTCAAGCCCGGCCAAACGGGGACGGCTCAGTTTTTGAGTAAACATTTCGACCATGATGTGGCCTTCTTCATGGCTCACATAGGCGAGTGGCAGAAATGTCACGCCGACCATGTAGTAAAACGAAACAATTTCCAGGGTGCCGTCGATCGGCAGGCTGAAGACCTCGCGCCCGATAACATCGAACACGACCTGAACCATGAGGAGGACAATAAAAACCCCACCGATATAGGCGAGAATATTGGATGGAATTTGGATCGATCGATGGTCCGGCCGCACGATACCCCCTGTTTCATTCCGCGTGTTTTCCACGTCTATGACAAGAACTATAGCTAAGGTGACCTCCCACTGCCAGCCCATACCCGCTTTGCGCCGGCGGCGACATTTGATAGCCTCCCCGGCGAACAGGGGAACAGGCATGAAACCATTCAAGATCGGCGACGTCGCGGTCTCCAGCATCATCGAACGCGACGGCCCGTGGCGCAAACCGACCGACATGTTTCCCACCGCCGACCCGATCCGCGCCCACGAACATCTGTCGGGGCTGGAACCCTTTGTCTATGACGCGATCCAGGATCTGATCGTCATCACCGATCAGACATTCATCGTGCGCACCGGTAGGCACATCATTCTGATCGACACCTGCGTCGGCGAGGACAAACCCAACCGCGGGCCGCAGCTCGATTATTCAAAACAGCCCTGGCTCGACGGTTTCGCCGCCGAAGGGCTGCGCTTCGAAGATATCGATTATGTGTTCTGCACCCATCTGCATATCGATCATTGCGGCTGGAACACGCGGCTGGTGGGCGGCAAGTGGGTGCCGACGTTCCCAAACGCCAAATACATTTTCAGCAAGCGCGACTATGACTATTGGGAAGCCGAAACCAACAAGGGATCGAATCCACCCGGCGATGTCTGGTCCGATTCCTGCCTGCCGATCGTGGAGGCAGGACAGGCGCTTCTGGTCGAGGACGATTACGCACTGGACGACGATCTCCGGCTGACACCGACGCCAGGCCATTCTCCCGGCCATGTCTGCGTCAATGTGAGTTCGGCGGGGGAAAAGGGCATGTTCACGGGCGATCTGATGCATCACGCGCTACAATGCATCGAACCCGACTGGTCGAGCTGCTTTTGCTATGACGCGGACGCGTCGGCCAAATCGCGACGGGGCGTGCTTGAATCCGCCGCCGGCGGCGACACGATCATTGTCCCGACCCATTTTCCGGGCCCGACCGCCGGGCGAATTCAGGAAGCCGGCGATAATTTCCGGTTTCATTTTCTGGACACATGACTTCATGACAACCGGGGCCGGTTTTATCGAAACAGGCGTGGGCGCCGGCCCCGTGGTATTGCTGATACATGCTTCCACGTCGGGCGCGCGGCAATGGCGTCAGCTGATGATCGAAATGGGGAACCTTCACCACCTGATTGCGGTCAACATGATGGGCTATGGCGGCACCCCGGCCTGGGGCGGGCCCGGGCTGCAAACCCTGGACGACCATGTCGATATCATTGAACCGGTTCTGCCGGCGGGCAACGTAAAAATACAAATCGTCGGTCATTCCCTCGGCGGGGCCGTCGCCATGGCGCTCGCCAGGCGTCTGGGCGACCGGGTCGAAAAACTGATCCTGCTAGAACCCAACCCGTTTTATTTGTTGCGCGATCATGGGTACGACGAGGCCTACGCGGAAATTACCGCGGTCGCCAACGATGTCAGGGACCGAAGCGATGCGGGAGAGTTCGAAAGAGCGGCTGAGAACTTCGGTGATTACTGGTCCGAGCCGGGCTATTGGGCGTCGCTGCATGATAACCACCGCGCCAGCTTCATCGCCAATCTCCGAAACAATTATTACGAATGGGAAGCAGTGCTTGAGGGGGATGTGACGCTCGAGGGATGGCGCGATGCACTGCCGGAACAGACCCTGGTGGTCAGCGCGCGGGACACCACACGGCCGATCCTGGAAATTGTCGAATTGATGCGGCAAGCCTGTCCCGGATGGGATTATGTCCAGTTGCCGGAAGGCGGACACATGGCGCCGATGAGCCATCCTCAATCAGTAAACCCGATCATCGCCGATTTCATCCACGGCCGGAATTAGGAGTTTCTCTTGACCACAACACCGCTTCGATTCGGCATGTTTCTCGCCCCGTTTCATCCTTTGGAAGAAAGCCCGACCGCTTTGTTCGCGCGCGATCTGGACCTGATCACCGAATGCGACAATCTCGGCTTCGACGAAGCCTGGTTCGGCGAACATCATTCCGGCGGTTTTGAGACCAGCGGCGCGCCCGAATTGATGATTGCGGCGGCGGCTGAACGGACCCGTCAGATCCGGCTCGGCGCGGGCGTGAAGTCCCTGCCCTATCACAACCCGTTTATCGTCGCCGATACCATGGTTCAGCTCGATCACATGACGCGGGGCCGCGCATTGTTCGGCGTCGGGCCGGGCGCGCTGCCGTCGGACGCCCATCAGTTCGGCATCGAGCCGCGCGACACCAGGCGCATGATGGATGAATCGCTCGATGTCATCATGCGGCTGCTGGACGGCGAGCGCGTCACCGCCCGCACCGACTGGTTTCATCTCCGCGAGGCGCGGCTGCAACTGGATAATTACACCCCTCCCCATATGGAAATGGCGGTCACTTCGATCCGCTCGCCCGCGGGCGCGGTGGCGGCGGGCAAATACGGCATCGGGATGCTGTCACTGGGCGGCGTGTCCGACGACGCGCTGGAAGCCTATAAGCGTAACTGGGGTATCTGCGAAGAAGCCGCCGCGCGGCACGGCAAGACCGTGTCGCGTGAATATTTTCGCGTCGCAATCTTCATGCATCTTCGCGAAACCCGTGAGCAGGCGCTGACCGACATCTCCCATGGATTCGACAAATGGCTCGGCTATTCTCAGGATGTGCTGGCTTTCGGGCCGGTGCCGAAAGGAACCGAAAACCCGGTCGATTTCATTCGCGACACGCGTCGCGCCGTGATCGGCACGCCGGCGGACGCGATCCAGGCGATCGAGGATGCCCAGGCCGGTTCCGGCGGCTTCGGAACCGTGCTGTTGATGGCCCATGACTGGGCCGATTCCGACGCCTCCACGCGCAGCCTTGACCTGTTCGCGCGCGACGTGATGCCGCATTTTCGGGATCATTCGGCCGGACGGCGCGACAGTTACAAATTCGCCAGCGACCATCACGAACAATTTCTTGACGCCGCCCAAAAAGGCCTGTCCGACGCGGCCGACCGCTATGAGGCCGGCAGGGAAACTGTTAAAAAATGAAACCATATTTACTTCGCGGGGACTGACATGACGGAACTGCCACGGCTCAACGGCGTCATCGGCGCGCTCGAACAGGGTCAGGTGACCTTTACATCCTTCTCGCCGCCCGATGTCGGCTCGGCCATCGCCTTCAGCACATCGGATTATGACGGCATCGTGTTCGAGATGGAGCATAACCCGTGGGACGCGCCGGTGCTGCGCGACTGCCTGCAATATATGCTCAATCGCGGCCAGATCGCGAATTCCGGTTCGGTCGCGTCCGGCGTCACGCCCATGGTGCGCATCCCGCCCAATGGCGAGGAGAAAAGCCAGTTTCTCGCCAAGCAGGCGCTTGATCTCGGCGTCTATGGCGTGGTCTGGCCCCATGTCACCTCGGTCGAGGAAGCCTATAACGCGGTCGCCGCCTGTAGATATCCGCGCCTCGGGAACGCGCCGCTTTATGAGCCGGCCGGCATCCGCGGCGACGGACCGACCTCGGCCTGCAGATACTGGGGGCTCGGCCAGCAGGACTATTACAAAAAGGCCGATGTCTGGCCGCTAGCGCCGGACGGCGAAATTTTTGTCATTCTGATGATGGAAGACACCAAGGGGATCGAAAATCTCGACGATATCCTGGGCAATGTACCGGGCATCGGCGCGATCCTGATCGGCGAAGGCGATCTCAGCCAGGAACTCGGCGTGCCCCGGCAATATGATCACCCGGAAGTGCTCAGCGCCATGGCCGGGATCGTCGCGACCTGCAAGAAGCACAAAGTCGCCGTCGGCCACCCGCACGTGAACGCCGGCAACGTCGAACGCATCCTGGACGAAGGCTACACCTTCCTGATGTCCGGCCCGGTGCGCACCACGCCGGGTCTCGACAAGGGCCGCGAACTCACCGGCCGCGGCTAGTGGGAAGGTCGAGACGCACAAATCTTCCTCTCCCCTTGCGGGAGAGGGTTAGAGTGAGGGATAGCGCGTCCGCGCGTTTGAAAACATTTTTACTGCCTGCCGGCAGCCGCCCCCTCACCTCCCACCGCTACACGGCGGGTCCCTCCTCTCCCCCGAGGGGAGAGAGATTTCTGAGCGCACCGCATGTA
>JAYZAW010000256.1:0-19450 GCA_036339495.1 Pseudomonadota bacterium
AGAACTTCGTTGTTCCAGAAACGAAGGATACGGAAGAACTGCGCTTCCAGATACCTGCTTCGTTCGGGGCTGTCATCCGCATGGCGCCAGCCATCGACTTCGATGATCAAACATTGTTCAAACGCGACGAAATCGACGACATAGGGTCCGATCGGAACCTGACGACGAAACTTGACGGCAGCCAATTCCCGAGCGCGCAGTCTGCGCCACAGAATGTTTTCCGCGTCAGTGGAACGACGCCGAAGCGCTCTTGCTTGGCTAGTAGACATCGGAAAATTGTACCGTGTATTTCGTTCAAAGAGAAATTACCCTCTCCTCTTGCGGGAGAGGGGGGACCCGCCGCGCAGCGGTGGGGGGTGAGGGGTCCTCTTGAAAATAAGGAATCCGGCAATGGCTGAGCTGCTGCTGGAGCTTTTTTCGGAGGAAATTCCGGCGCGGATGCAAAAGCGCGCGTCGGAGGATCTCAAACGGCTGGTGACCGACGGGCTGAAGAGCGCGTCGCTGGAATTCTCTTCCGCCGAAGCCTACGTCACGCCGCGCCGGCTGGTGCTGGTGGTTGACGGCCTGCCGGAACGCCAGCCAGATATATCCGACGAAAAGCGCGGACCGCGCATCGATGCGCCGGAAAAAGCCGTGCAGGGATTTCTGCGCGGCAACGGGCTGACACTGGATCAATGCGAACAGCGCGAAACCGAGAAAGGCAAGTTCTGGTATGCGGTGATCGAAAGCAAGGGCCGCGCCACGGCGGAGGTTCTGCCCGGCGTGGTGGGTGATGCGGTGTCGGGAATGGCGTGGCAGAAATCCATGCGCTGGGGCGAAGGGTCCATGCGCTGGGTGCGGTCGTTGCAGCGCGTGCTGTGCCTGTTCGATGGCGCGGTGCTGGGGCTCACGGTCGGCGATGGGATAGCGGCCGGGAACGTCACATCGGGCCACCGCTTCCACGCGGTTGAGGCTTTCGAGGTCGCGAATTTCGCCGACTACCGCGACAAGCTGCGCGCTGCCCATGTGATCATCGACGCCGCCGAACGCCGAGACATTATCGAAAAGGGCGCGGCGAAACTGGCGCAGGCCGAGGGACTTACTGTCGCCGAAGACCCGGCCCTGCTTGACGAGGTTTCGGGACTGGTGGAATGGCCTGTGCCACTGATCGGGACGATCGACGACGATTTCATGACGGTGCCGGGTGAAGCGCTAACGTCCGCCATGCGCAATCATCAGAAATTTTTCTCGCTGCAAAACGCCGACGGCAGTCTCGCGTCGCGCTTCGTGGTGGTCGCCAATCTGGATGCGCCCGACGGCGGCACCCAGATCACCGCCGGCAATGAACGGGTGCTGCGCGCGCGCCTGTCGGACGCCAGGTTTTTCTGGGATCAGGACCGCAAGACCCGGCTCGAGGAACGCGTGCCTGCGCTCGACAAGATCGTGTTCCACGCCAGGCTCGGCACGCTAGGCGAAAAAATCACAAGGGTGCAGACCCTGGCCATCGAACTATCTGGGCCCGTCAAATGCGATCCTGATATGGCGCGCGTCGCCGCCCTGCTGTCCAAGGCCGATCTGGTGACCGAGATGGTCGCCGAGTTCCCCGAGCTTCAGGGCATCATGGGGCGGTATTACGCGCAGGGCGAAGGCGAAAAGCCCGAGATCGCCCAGGCCATCGCCGAGCACTACGCGCCCCAGGGACCCAATGACACCTGTCCGACCGCGCCCGTGTCGGTGGCAGTCGCCCTGGCCGACAAGATCGACACTTTGGTTGGATTCTGGGCTATCGGCGAGACTCCCACCGGCTCACGGGATCCGTTTGCCCTGCGCCGGGCGGCGCTGGGCGTGATCCGTCTGGTTATCGAAAATGATTTGAGAATTTCTCTTACGAAAATTTTGATTACTGCTTATCAAATTTATATACGCGAATATTCGCGGTACAAGACCATAGCTCTTTATAATGAGAAAGGATTTCAAGGAACTTCGCAGACTTATATGTTCACTGATGACGATGAGAAATTTGAAAACCTAATTCTTAAACATAAATATGATTTCGTTACAGTAACGAAACCTGGTGAAGCTCTGACAATTTCCGGGGGAGGAAAGCCTCCTTCCGAAAATTCTTTACAATCAAAATTCTTGCCTGTTTTCGAACAAGTTAGTTCGCTATTGGATTTCTTTGCTGACCGTCTAAAAGTTTACCTGAGAGATCAAGGCGTTCGTTACGATCATATTAATGCGATATTTCCAACTCGTATGGCAGATGAAGAATATCCTAGCGGTGTTGACCTAGTGCGAATCATGGCTCGCGTAGATGCACTGCAAGATTTCTTGAAATCTGATGATGGAAACAATCTATTGATAGCTTATCGGCGTGCCTCGAATATCGTTCGTATAGAAGAAGAAAAAGATGGGGAGAGTTATTCGGCTTCTAATTACAAACCTGAGTTGGCTGAACATGAAGAACATGAACTTTGGTTGAGATTGGAAAAAACAATTGGTTTTACGAGTTCGTTAATCGAAACGGAAAATTTTGACGAAGCAATGGCTGCATTGGCTGACCTGAGAAACCCGATAGATGTGTTTTTCGAGAACGTCCAAGTAAATACCGATAGTGAAAAATTAAGAGCGAACAGGCTCAGTCTTTTAAGTCACATTAAATGGGCTATGGATAATGTCGCGGATTTTTCCAAGATAGAAGGCTGACGACATGGCGGATAAGTGGGTCTACCGGTTCGGCGACGGCACGGCGGACGGCAATGCCGAAATGAAGGAGCTGCTCGGCGGCAAGGGCGCCAATCTGGCCGAGATGTGCGCGCTCGGGTTGCCGGTGCCGCCCGGTTTCACCAACACTCCCGAGGACTGCACCGGGTTTACCAAAAACGACCGGACCTATCCGGGATCGCTTGAAAAAGAGGTCGCCGCCGCCATGGCCGAGATAGAGGCAGGCGTCGGCGCCAGGTTCGGCGATGTCACCAACCCGCTGCTGGTCTCGGTGCGGTCCGGCGGGCGGGCGTCGATGCCCGGCATGATGGATACGGTGCTCAATCTCGGTCTCAACGACGAGACCGTCCAGGGGCTGGCGAAAAACAGCGGCGACGAACGCTTCGCCTATGACAGCTACCGGCGCTTCATCCAGATGTATTCCGCCGTGGTGATGGGGGTCGAGCATCATCATTTCGAGGACATACTCGATAATTACAAGCTGTCGCTCGGCGTGACCCTCGATACCGAACTCGGCGCCGATGACTGGAAAAATATCGTCGCCAATTTCAAGGAACGCTATCAACAGGAGCAGGAACAGCATCTGCCGTTCCCGCAGGACCCTCAGGAGCAGCTCTGGTACGCCATCGGCGCGGTGTTCGGCAGCTGGATGAACCAGCGCGCCATCACCTATCGCCGGCTGCACGATATCCCGGCCGATTGGGGCACGGCGGTCAATGTCCAGGCCATGGTGTTCGGCAATATGGGCGACGACTGCGCCACCGGCGTGGCCTTCACCCGCGACCCGGCAACCGGCGCGAACGAGTTCTACGGCGAATATCTGGTCAACGCCCAGGGCGAGGACGTGGTCGCCGGCATCCGCACGCCGCAGCACATCACGCGCGCCGCGCGCGACGCCAACGGGTCCGATCTGCCGTCCATGGAAGAAATCATGCCCGGCGTGTTCCAGGAACTGAACGACGTGCGGGTTCAGTTGGAAACCCATTACCGCGACATGCAGGATATCGAGTTCACGGTCCAGAAGCAGAAGCTCTGGATGCTGCAGACCCGCAACGGCAAGCGCACCGCCAAGGCGGCGTTGAAAATCGCCTGCGAAATGGTCGATGAAGGCCTGATCACCAAGCAGGACGCGGTGGCGCGCATCGAGGCCGAATCCCTCGACCAGCTGCTGCACCCGACCCTCGATCCGGACGCCGAACGCAATGTGATCTCGCGCGGCCTCGCGGCCTCGCCGGGGGCCGCGTCGGGCAAGGTGGTGTTCAGCGCCAACGAGGCCGAAGCCGCCGCCAATGACGGCGAGGCGGTGATCATGGTGCGGATGGAAACCAGTCCGGAAGACATTCACGGCATGCACGCGGCGCGCGGCATTCTCACCAGCCGGGGCGGCTCGACCAGCCACGCCGCCGTGGTGGCGCGCGGCATGGGGCGGCCCTGCGTGGTCGGCGCCGGGGAAGTCCGGATCGATTATCAGGCCCAGACCATGACGGCGCGCAACGTCACCGTCGCGGCCGGCGAAATCATCACCATCGACGGCGCCAAGGGCGAGATCATTCTGGGCGAGGTGCCCACCGTGCAGCCCGAACTGTCCGGCGATTTCGGCGTGCTGATGGGTTGGGCCGATGATATCCGCACGCTCGGCGTGCGTGCCAACGCGGAAACCCCGAACGATGCGCGCACGGCGGTCGAATTCGGCGCCGAAGGCATCGGGCTGAGCCGCACCGAACACATGTTTTTCGACGCCGACCGCATCGTCTCGGTGCGCGAAATGATCCTGGCCCGCGATGAGGACGGACGGCGCGCCGCGCTGGCCAAACTGCTGCCCATGCAGCGCGACGATTTCACCGAACTGTTCCGCATCATGGCCGGGCTGCCGGTGACCATAAGGCTGCTCGACCCGCCGCTGCATGAATTCCTGCCCCATACCGAAGCCGATATGGCCGAAATCGCCCAGGCGGCCGGGATCGACGCCGCCGAGCTGCACGCCCGCGCGCTGGAACTGGAAGAGGTCAACCCGATGCTCGGCCATCGTGGCTGCCGGCTGGCGATCTCCTACCCGGAAATCCCCGAAATACAGGCCCGCGCCATTTTCGAGGCTGCCGCCACTGTGTCAAAAGAGACCGGCAAGTCGGTCGAGCCCGAGGTGATGATCCCGCTGATCGCCACCAAGCAGGAATTCGATCTGCTGAAGGCGATTGTCGACCGGGTGGCGGGCGAGGTTTCGGCCGAGACCGGCGTGGCGCTCAAATACCTCACCGGCACCATGATCGAATTGCCGCGCGCCTGCCTGCGCGCCGGCGAGATTGCGGAAACCGCCGAGTTCTTTTCTTTCGGGACCAACGACCTGACCCAGACCACGTTCGGCATGTCGCGCGACGATTCAGCCGGCTTTCTGCGCCAATATGACGAGCAATCCATCCTCGAAAAGGACCCGTTCGTCTCGATCGATATCGACGGCGTCGGCGAGCTGGTCGAAATCGGCGCGACACGCGGCCGAGCCACCCGCCCCGATCTCAAGATCGGCATCTGCGGCGAACACGGCGGCGACCCGGCTTCAATCGAATTCTGCCACCGGGTCGGCATGGATTACGTGTCGTGCTCGCCCTATCGGGTCCCGATCGCAAGACTGGCGGCGGCCCAGGCGGCGCTGAAGAAGTAGCGGCCTTCGGCTTCGTGTGTTTCCCGCGGGCCTTCGGCCCGACCCGGCAAAGCTACATCGCGCCCAAACCAAAAATTCTTTGTTGCGGCCAGATAAGGGACGGGTAGGCCGCCAGCCAGATCCAGAAAACAGGCATTGGCGAAGTGGAAACCGGCGGCAATCGCCAGTCCGATGATCAGCGTCGTTTGGGTGAGCAAGGTAAGTCGAGAGCAGGAAGACCCATTCATCGCCCTGTTTGAGCAGATTATAGCTCTGCCGCCAGTTTCGGATGATCGTGTCGTCAGCGCGTTTCATGAACCATTCCATGCTTACCAAGGCGCTTTCACTGCCGATCATGCGTACTTCAACATCGCGCATTTCGAAACTTCGCATCCCTTCTTCATGATAGGTCTCCGATACGGTCGCGAAAAACCGCTTGATTTGCGCGCCGCTCACGAAGATATGAAAGGACCCGTCGGCGCGGATCGTCATGCACGGAACGTGATAACAGGCCGCAATTCGTTTGGCGTCGCGCGCCAGGAAGGCGTCGTTATAGCGATCAAATAGCCGTTGAATTCATTCGGGCAGCACCAGCGGCGAAACATCCCGGCCCGACAGCCCGTCCGGATGCCGTTCTGGCACCTTCGCCTCCGCTTCGTCCTGCTTCGCTTGTAAAACATCCAGCGCCGCATCCATGTCCAGCGTCAGAACTTCGCCGTCCTCAACCACCTTGTTCCCATCGACATAGACGTCGCGCACGGCACGGTCGGCGGCGTGATGGATCAGGCTTCTGAGCGGGTCGCGCACCGGGCACATGTAGGGGTTGGCGAGGTCGAGCAATACGAAATCGGCCTTGGCGCCTGCCGCCAGCCGGCCGATATCGTCGCGCCGCAGCGCGCGGGCGCCGCCGACGGTGGCGGCATGGAACACCTGGGTCGTGGTGATATCAGCCATGTCGCCGGCGGCGACGCGTGACAAGGTCGCGGCCTGGCGCATTTCCTCGATCAGGTTATGGGGCGTGGTGTCGGTGCCGAGCCCCATATTGACGCCGTCGCGCATGTAGCCGCCGAGGCTTTGCATGACATGGCCGTAGCGCGAGAACACCACCGGGCAATGGGCCACCGTCGCGCCGGTCCGGGCCAGGATGGCGCGGTCTTCGTTCGTGTGCCAGTTGGTCCAGGGGTGGCTGTCGAGAAAGATGCCGTGCGCGATGGTTGAACCGGGCCCCAATACGCCGATCTCGTCGAGCCACTGCACCGGGGTCTTTCCGTGGCGGCGCGCCATCTCGTGGAATTCGGGCAGGGTCTGGGCCGCGTGGGTCTGCCACATCAGGCCCTTTTCATTGGCCAGCTTATGGCTGCGCCACAATGTGTCCGCGCTGCAGGTATCGACCTGCGCCGGCGCGATGACGCCGGACAGGCGGCCGCATTCATGGGCGCATATTTCGTCGACCAGCGCCACCGAACGGTCGAACGCCGCGCGCCCGGCTTTTTCGTCCCAGTCATATTCGAGCCGGCTGTCATCCTCGACCCGCCAGAGGGCGTCGCGGAAGGACGGTGCGGCGAACACCCGCAGGCCGGATTCGGCCATCAGGCTTACCCAGCGGTCCGGCATGGGCCCGGAGAAATCGACCAGGCTGGTGACGCCGCATTTCAGCAGCTCGCCATAGGCGATCTCGGCATTGGCCATGGCGCCCTCGCCATCGGTCGCCCACAGGAACGTGCGGTTATAGAGCGACGTACCGTAGAGCTTGGGATTGCCCATTTCCTCGCGCACGCCGCGGGTGATCGGCTGATTTGTCGGGTGGCTGTGGATATTGACCAGACCGGGCATGACGCAGAGCCCCGCGCCGTCGATTTCCTCGTCGCAGTTTCCCGTGTATCCGGGTCCGACGTAATCGATCACATTGCCGGTGAAGGCCAGGTCGGAATTGCGAATATATCGATGCGTCCCACCGGCTTCATCCCAGGCGACGATCCAGTCGGCGTTGCGGATGCAGGTGGTCATGATCTATTGCGTTTCGCGGGCCGGGATCGACGGGATGGCGGGGATCCAGGCCTGGGCCGAGCGATGCCAGCCCTGGGTCTTGGGCGGCAGATCGTTGCGCTGGTTCATGGTTCCGGTGCGCAGCCGGAAGATCTTCGGGCCGTCCTCGATCGAGGTCGAATAAAGATGGGTGCCGCAGTCGGGGCAGAACACCTGGGCGCGCTTGTTGCCGCTTTCCGCCGTCTTGATATAGGTTTTCAGCGCGCCGGACTTGAGATTGAAATCGGCCTCCGGCGTCGGCACGCCGACCCGGAACGCGGAGCCGGAAAAGACCTGGCAGTCGGTGCAATTGCACAGCCCGACCTGGGCCGGATCAACCACGGCTTCATATGTAATATGGCCGCAAACGCAGCCGCCATCGACTTTCATGTTCTGTCCCCCTTATTGAATGACGCGTATCCGGGCGTCGCCCGCGATGAGTTCCGCATCGGCGTTTTCCGCCGTTTCAATCCGCAGGAGCGCCATGCCTCGGCCACCTTGCGACGACCGCATCTCGCCGATCGCCACGTCGCCATAGTAAATTGGCGCGCCGGGGGCGGGAGCCGGGCCATCGCACCTGACCGGGAACAGCCGCTTGCGGATCAGGGCGCGGTATTTCATGCGGGCGGTGACTTCCTGACCCACATAGCAGCCCTTTTCGAAATCGACGCCGTTGAGTTGCTCGAACCCGCTTTCCATCAACAGGGATTTCTCCGGCACCAGATCGCTGCCGGATTCGGGCACGGCCAGTTTTAGCCGCAGCGCGTCATAATCTTCCCGCGCCCCGGCCGAGAGGTGCAAATCCGCCAGGTCGGCGACGGGCAGGGCCGCGCGCGCGCCGAGCGCATCGTGACGCGGGTCCTGATAGATCACGCCGCGCGCCAGGTTTGGTGAGGCATCGCCCGTGATCGCGATTACCGCCCAATCGTCGCCGGGAATGTCGAGCTCGATTTTGGCGCGCAGCCGGTACATGCGCAGCCGGCGCATCAGATCGTCAATGCGGGCCTTTTCGCAATCGAGCGCCAGGGATCCGTCGAGTTCGAACACGAAAAAATCGTGCAGATATTTTCCCTGGGCCGTCAACAGGGCGGCGTATATGGCGCGCCCCTCCGATATCTTGTCGACATCATTGGAGATCAGCCCCTGGAGAAACGCATGGGAGTCTTCGCCCGACAAGGTCAGCATCGCCCGGTCTTCGAGCAGCGTGTATGTATTTTCGGTCATGGTCTGAATAATGCCCTGTCCATCCCCTGAATCAAGCCCCCTCCATGGAAATGAATCGTCGTGGGCGGTATAACCGCTGCTTGATGTTCGAATTCCCACACCCCAGCGTGGACCGAAAATAATGGCAGTCGTCGTAATGTGTGATGACGGAATAGGTTTTGACGGCGATTCCCTGTCGGGCGGACCGCTGGGCGGCGCCGAAACCGCCTTTGTGTCATTGGCCGAAGCCCTGGCGGCGCGCGGGCATGAGGTGAACATCCGCAATAATTGCGGCGCGCCGATGCGGCGCAACGGCGTCGACTGGGCGCCGCTCAGGAACGGTGTGCCCGAGAGATGCGATCTCTATATCGCCAATCGTGGTGACAAATTGCTGAAGCTGATGCCGGACGCAAGGCGCACCATATTCTGGATCCACAATCCGGCCGGTTACCTGCTGAAATGGCGCTATCTGTCGAAGCTCTGGCGGATGCGTCCGGCGATCGTTTTCTCCGGCGCATATCATGCCAAAACCTATCCGCGCTGGGCGCCGTGCGGCGAACGCGTCGTGATCCCCTACGGGATCAGCGACTCATTTCGCACCGCCGTGCCGCCGGCTGACCTGCCGCCGCCGCGCGCGGTGTTTACCTCCAGCCCGCTGCGCTCGCTCGACTGGCTGCTCGATATCTGGGCCGACCGCATTTATCCCGAAGTGCCGGACGCCGAACTGCACATATTTTCCGGCCCGTCGGTCTATGGCGAACACGGCTCGGCGCGGGCGGCGTTGATGGCCCCGGTGCTCGACAAGGCCCGGGCGTTGGCCGGCAAGGGGGTGGTGCTGCGCGATCCGGTTCCCAAGGATGATCTGATCGCCGAATTCGCCCAGGCGCGGGTGCTGCTCTATCGCGGCGATCCGGGCGAAACATTCTGTCTCGCGGTCGGCGAGGCCCAGGCCGCCGGCGTTCCCTGCGTGGTGCAGGATATCGGCTGCGTCGCCGAAAGGGTGATCGATTGCGAAACCGGATGGGTTGCCGACAAGGGTTCGTTCGCTGATACCGAATTCACTAATATGGCGGTAATCCTGTTGGGTGACGATCTGGAGTGGCGAAGATTCAGCCGTAATGCTGTTGCAAAACAGCGAAGCTGGGGTTGGGATGACGCCGCCGCCGCGTTCGAGGAATTGATCCCGGCATGAAGATTCTACAAGCCATGGCGGGAGCGGAACACGGCGGCGCGGAAGCGTTTTTCATGCGGCTGGCCCCGGCGTTGTCGCGCGCCGGAATCGATCAGCGCGTCGTGATCCGCAAACATGACGGCCGCGCCGAGAGCTTGCGCGATGCCGGAAATGAGCCGCTCGAACTGGCCTTCGGCGGGCGGTTTGATATGTCGACCACGCGGCGGCTGGCGTCCGAAATCGCCGCAGTTCACCCCGATATCGTGCTGTCCTGGATGAACCGGGCGGCGCTGGTCTGTGGTCGCGCGCGCCGGCGCAGCCGCCATGGATTTACGCTCATCGGGCGGCTTGGTGGCTATTACCAGACCAAATATTATCGCGGTTTCGATCATCTGATTGGCAATACGCCCGATATCGTCGATTATCTCATCGGCGAGGGCTGGCCCGAGGAATGCGCTCATTTTGTTCCCAATTTCGTGTACGACTCCACCCTGCCCGCCGCTGCGCGCGATGATTTTCAAACCCCTCCCGATGCGCCGCTTCTGCTGGCGCTCGGCCGGCTGCACCGCAACAAGGCATTCGACGTGCTGCTCCGCGCCCTGGCCGAGCTGCCCGGCGCATGGTTATGGATCGCGGGCGAGGGCGACGAGCGCGCCGCGCTTGAAAACCAGGCGGCGCAAAGCAATGTTGCCGACCGGGTGCGGTTTCTCGGCTGGCGCGATGACGCTTCCGCGTTGCTGGCGGCGGCCGATATTCTGGTCTGTCCCTCGCGGGTGGAGCCACTCGGTAATGTGGTGATCGAGGCCTGGTCCCATGATGTTCCGGTGGTCGCGGCGTCCGGCGCGGGCCCGGCCTGGCTGATCGAACGGGACCGGGCTGGCTTGCTGGTTCCGGTCGACGACGCCCCGGCGATGGCGTCCGCGATTGGGCGTTTGATAGATGATCCGGCATTGGCGGCGGAGTTGGCGGCGGCCGGCAAGCGGGAATTTGAAACGCGCTTTACCGAAGCCGCCGTGGTGCGTCGCTATGTGGATTTGTTTGAAAAGGTTTCCGGCTGATGTGTGGAATCGCGGGCATCATGACGATCAGCGGCGATGCGCCCGCACGGTCTTCCCTGAACGCCCTGCGCGCGGCGCTGTCGCATCGCGGCCCCGACGGCGAGGGCGTGCATCTGGCCGGCGATGTCGGGCTGATCCAGACGCGGCTCGCAATCATCGACCTGGAAACCGGCGATCAACCGCTCTATGAGCCCGGCGGCGGCGCGCTGGTCGCCAATGGCGAAATATACAACTATGTCGAACTGCGCGCCGAATTGGGCGTGTCCGCCTTTTCGACCGCATCCGATTGCGAACCGCCCTTGGTGCTGTATCGCCGGGATGGGCTCGATTTCACCAAATCGCTGCGCGGCATGTATGCGCTTGCGATCCATGATCCGATCGCCGGGCGCCTTGTTCTGGCGCGCGACCCGTTCGGCATCAAGCCGCTTTACTATGCGGAAACCGATCTGGGGTTTGTGTTCGCATCCGAACCGGCGGCATTGATCGCGGCGGGTCTGGTCACGCCCAAGACGCGCACAAATGCCGTCGAGGAACTGCTGCAGATCCAATTTGTTACCGGCCGGGAAACGGTGTTTGACGGCGTCTTTCGCGTGCTGCCCGGCGAAACCCTGGTGGTTGCCGGCGGTCGGATTGTCGACAGAAGAGTCGATCAGGCGCTGGCCGACGCGCCGCCAGAAAACTGGACCGACGCGGAAGCCATGGATCGTCTCGACGCGATCCTGACCGACAGCGTTCTGATGCACCAGCGGGCCGATGTGTCCTATGGCATGTTCCTGTCCGGCGGCATCGATTCATCCGCCCTGCTGGCGCTGATGTCGAAACTGAATGACCGGCCGGTGCTCGCCTATACCGTCGGGTTTGCCGGCAATGCCGTGCCCGATGAACGCGAGCACGCGCGCGTGGTGGCGCAGGCGGTCGGCGCGGAACATGTCGAAGTCGAATTTTCGCAAACCGATTTCTGGCAGTCGTTGCCGCGCATCGCCGCGATCATGGATGACCCGGCGGCGGATTACGCCGTCCTGCCCACCTTCAAGCTCGCCGGCCGGGCGGCGCGGGATGTCAAGGTGATCCTGTCCGGCGAGGGCGGCGATGAGCTGTTCGCCGGTTATGGACGTTACCGGAGCGTGATGCGCCCCTGGTGGCGCGGTGGGCGCGCCATGCGCTGGCGCGGCGCATTGCAGGGCGCCGGGCTTCTACGCGAGGAATATTCTCATTGGCGCGACGGCACCGCGGCCCGGGAAGGCATCGAAGCGCGCGGCGGCAGGACCCGGCTTCAGGTCGCCCAGGCGGTGGATTGCGCCGACTGGCTGCCGAACGATCTGCTGATCAAGCTCGACCGCTGCCTGATGGCGCATGGGGTCGAGGGCCGCACGCCCATGCTGGACCCCGAAGTCGCGGCCTTTGCCTATCGCCTGCCGGATCGCCTCAAGATCAAGGGGCGGACCGGCAAATGGCTGCTGCGGAACTGGCTGGCGTCGAACCTGCCGGTGGCGAAACCCTTTACGCGAAAGCGCGGCTTTACGGTGCCCATCGGCGAGTGGATTTCCGCCGAGGGCGCGCGGATCGGCGGGCTGGTCGCCGCTCAGCCGGGAATTGCGGAGTTATGCGACCCCTCGGCGGTCGAAACCGTTTTCAAATCGACCGGAAAACGCGCCGCTTTTGCATCCTGGGTCCTGTTGTTCTATGCGCTGTGGCATTCCCAGCATATTCTGGGGCTGAAATGCGACGGCGATGCCTTCGATGCGCTGGCGTCGTAAACCTATAAAACCATCGAACAAGGGTGACCCATGACAGATCAAGCGACTTTCAATGCGCTCGTCCTCGACGAGGATAGCGGCAAGGTGGCCGCTTCCATCAAGCAGCTCAATGAGGCGGCGCTGCCCGAGGGCGACGTCACGGTCGATATCGCGTTTTCCACTCTGAACTATAAAGACGGCATGGTGCTTGGTGGGATCGGCCGGTTGGTGCGGAATTATCCTCATATCGCGGGGATCGATTTCGCGGGCGTGGTATCGCATTCCGATTCGTCCGATTTCGCGCCCGGCGATGCGGTCGTCCTGACCGGCTGGCGGGTCGGCGAAGTTCATTGGGGCGGATACGCGCAAAAAGCCCGCGTAAAATCCGAATGGCTGACGCCCTTGCCCGACGGATTGAACGCGCAACACGCCATGGCGATCGGCACGGCCGGATTTACCGCCATGCTGGCGGTCATGGCGCTGGAGGAGTCTGGTCTGACGCCCGACCGGGGCCAGGTTCTGGTAACCGGCGCCAATGGCGGCGTCGGCGGCGTCGCGGTCGCCATTCTGGCCAAGCTGGGATATGAGGTCGCGGCGTCGACCGGGCGGCCCGAACTGGCCGATCATCTCCGCGCGCTGGGCGCGACCGATATCATCGACCGGGCGGAACTCGCCATCGTTCCGGAACGCCCCATGCTGAGTGAAAGATGGGCCGGCGCGATAGACGCCGTCGGCGGCGCAACTCTGTCATCGATCATTGCCCAGCTCAAATATGGCGGTTCGGTCGCGGCGTGCGGCCTCGCCGGCGGCAACAAGCTCGAGACCACCAACATTCCGTTTCTGCTCCGGGGGATCAATCTGCTGGGCGTCGATTCCGTGATGTGTCCCGCGGCCCGGCGCGTGGCGGCCTGGGCCCGTTTGGCGTCGGAACTGCCGCGCGAGAACCTCGACGCTCTGACTGAAATCGTGCCGCTGGCCGCACTGCCCGATCTCGGCTCGAAAATCCTCAAGGGCGAAACCCGGGGTCGGGTCGTGGTCGACGTCAATGCCTAGATTAATTATCGAGGATATCGGCGGCTCACGAGTGTTAAATTATCGGTAATCGATAATTTTAGTCGAATTTTCGTACTTGGCGTAGAGTCTGGCCCGATCCAGAGCGGCAGGACGCCGTGTATCTTGAGAGCAGGACGCCATGACCAGAATTTTCACCGTGGCCGCGATTGCGGTCCTCCTGTCGGTCACCCTTGGCGGGTGCGCCGGTTATCTGCAAAAGCATCAATCGACCGAGGCCAAAGTCGTCGCGGAACCCTTTTTGACGCCGCGCGCGCTGGCGGTGGTCCCGACCTATTGCTACCGCACGATCGGGACCCCGGTTTGTTACGGCTGGCCCAAGGAACATCAGAAAACCCGCCTTGTCGGCTATGCCGGACCCGCGCCTTATTAAGGTTTTGGTTCGCGCCGCCACGAAGGTCCCATTCGTGACGATTCGACCCGTCCGGGATAGACTCCTGCCGGTCCAAAATGGCGCGACCGGTGTTTATGCGTAATTTCCTTATCATCCTGTGCCTCGCGCTCGGGATTACAACGGGTTTATGGGCCCAGGTGGAAACGCCGGGGAACTATGGCGACGCCATGCGCTGGTATGAGCGTTCGGCCCGGGCCGGATCGGCGCCCGCCCAATTCTATCTCGGTATGATGCATGAAACCGGAACCAACCGGGACGCCGACCGTTCCCAGGCGGCGCGCTGGTTTCGAAAGGCCGCCGACCAGGGCCACGCCCTGGCCCAATATCGGCTCGCCACCTACCACCATTTCGGCCTCGGGATTCCGGTCGATTTCGAACAGGCTCAAAATTGGTATCGCAAGGCCGCAACCCAGGGGATCGCCGAGGCGGCCTTCAATCTGAGTTTTTTGCTGGATAGCGGTCTTGGTGACGAAAACGATGCGGCCAAGTCCTCCGACAGGATGATCGAGGCCGTGAAATGGTACCGCCGGGCCGCCGAGGCGGGGCTAGCATCGGCGCAATATAATCTCGGCGCGCTGCTCGCCAACGGTCGGAAGGGCGTCAGGAAAGATGTCGTCCACGCCTGGGTTTGGCTTGACGCGGCGGCGAAGGCCGGGGAAGACGGCGCCGCCAAGTCGCGCGACGCGCTGGGCGCTCAAATGACCAAAGACCAGCTAAAACGCGCCCGCGAACAGGCTGCCAAACGACCCACGCCGAAATCGAAATCACTTGAGCCCTAACCGATGCCCTTGGCGTCGCGGATCGCCTTTAACTTGTCGGCCCCTTCCATGATGAAAGCGACGTTTTCCCGGTTGTCCTTGCTGCCGACGCCGCCATGCCGGGTCAGCACCAATTCGAGAACGCGGTACAATCCTTCGGCGACTTCAAGGTCTTCCGTTGAACAGGCATGATCGAACGCGTCGATGATCTTGTCGCTTAACTATCGTCTGGGCGTATTCAGTGGGAAATACCTCCAAAATTACGCGGCTGCACTCTATACCATTGTTCGGCTAAATAGAATCATCTGATGGCATGAACACACGTAGACCAAGGTATGGCGCATGGATACGGTGACCCAGTTTGTCCTCGGCGCGGGGATCGGCGCGGCGGTGCTGGGCCGACGGGTCGGGTTGCGCCGGGCGGCCATCGCCGGCGGGGTGCTGGCCACGCTGCCCGACGCCGATATCTTCTTTCCCCATGAAGACGATGTGGCGCGGTTTATCCAGCATCGCGGCGCGACCCATTCGCTGATCATGCATGCACTGGCGACGCCGGTGATCGGAGAGGGGTTGTTTCGAGTGCTCACGGCCAGGCGCGCGCAGCCGGGATTGCGGCGCCTTGCTTATTTTGCGGTTTTCCTGTGTCTCACGACCCATGCGCTGCTCGACGCGCTGACGATTTACGGCACCCAGCTGTTCTGGCCGGTCTGGAAGGAACCGATTGCGCTCGGCTCGATGTTCATCATCGACCCCGCCTATACGCTGCACCTGCTGGCCGTCGCTTTGTGGGCGCTTTTCCAGCGCGGCTGGACACGGCGCTACGGCTGGGCGCTGACCGCCGCCCTGTTCATGTCGACCGCCTATCTCGGGTGGAGCGTCGCGGCGCAGAATATCGCCCTATCCCGCACAGATAAGGTTCTGGCCGCGCACGGCATTGTCCCGTCCCAGCGCATTGCCACGCCGACTGCCTTCAATACCCTGTTCTGGCGCGTCATCGCCATGGACGGTGCGCGCTATTTCAGCCTTTATGTCCCGCTTCTGGGCGGGCAGGCGGCGGTCACCGCCCACGCGCACCGATCGATCGCCCCCGGGGTCTGCATCGGGAACAACGTCCAGGCACAAATCCTGGCGGACTTCGCGCACGGCTATTACCAAATCCGCCGCGACGGCGACGATGTCGTCCTGGCCGATCTTCGCATGGGGTTGCCGCCGAACTATGTTTTCCAGTTTGTCATTGCCGACGCGGCCCATGGGGTGCTGAAGAGCCCGAGTCGTCTGCCAACACTGCGCAGCTCGGACGGCGACATGGGCTGGCTCTGGGCCGGGGTCAAGGACCAGTCCGCGGCGCGCCCCGCCGAACAGGCCGCGCGATTTGACCCGAAATCGCCGTCGCAACCGGCGGCGGCGGCGCATCGACGTCTTTCCGCGCCATGTGAAAGCCGGTAACATATGTGCCGCATCCAACCCGGACAGGAGCATAGAACAATATGGCCCAGGCAAACCCCGTGCTCCCCGCCGAATATTCGGATGAGGTGATCCCGGTCCTCGATTTCGGTCCCTATCTCGCCGGGGAGGACGGCGCGCTCGACCGGCTCGCCGACGAGCTTCGCCATGCGCAGGAAAATATCGGCTTCTATTTCGCGGTCAATCACGGGGTGCCGCGCGATCTTATCGATCGCTCCCACGGCAACATCCGCCGCTTCTTCGACCTGCCGGATGCGGAAAAGCGCAAGCACAAGAACTATCTGCCGACCAAATCAACGATCTATGTCTCGTCGACGGTGAACGAAAACACTCAGCCGGACCTCAACGAGATGCTGCGCATGGTGCGCGAACGCCCCGCCGACCATCCGGTGATCAAGGCGGGCTTTTCCGCGCATGGCCCCAACCACTGGCCGGACGAAAGCCTGCTGCCCGGTTGGAAGGCCGAAATGCTGGAATATTACGACTCCATGGAGGCGCTCGGATTCAGCCTGCTGCCGGTCTATGCGCGCGCGCTCGACCTGCCGGCGGATTATTTCGACGGGCTGTTCGACGACCCGGTGTGGTCGACCCGCAACCAGCATTATCCGCCGGCCGCCGCCGCCAACAATGCTGAAAACAACCAGTTCGGCATCGCGCCGCACAGCGATCACGGGTTCATAACCCTGTTGCCGGTGTCGGATGAGCCGGGACTGGAAATCCGCGATCCGTCCGGCAACTGGATTCCCGCCAATGTGATCGACGACGCAATCATTGTGAACGCCGGCGAGTTCCTGCACCGCTGGACCAATGGCCGCTTCCTGGCGACGCCCCATCGCGGCCTGACGCCGAAACGCGACCGCTATTCGATCGCATTCTTCTTCAATCCGACCTGGGACACGGTGGCGGACCCGTTGCCGACCTGTATCGGGCCGGACAACCCGCCGCGCTTCAAGCCGGTGAAATTTCTCGATTACCGGGAATGGTATCAGAACCAGAACTTCCTCGACCTGACCGAAAACAGTCGGCCGGAACCGCCCGGCCTCGAGGAAAGCACTCTCAAGCTCTGACGCGGGATGGAATGACATGTCGCTGGAAGGCAAAGTAATCGTTGTCACCGGCGGCGGGCGCGGTCTCGGGCTCGCCATGGCGCGCGGGCTTTCGGCCGCCGGCGCGGCGGTGGTCGCCCCGACCCATATGCAAAGCGATGTCGACGATCTCGCCGATGATGGTTCGATCCATCCGATCCTCACCGATTTGCGTGACCCGGCCCAGTGCGCGGACGCGGTCGGCGAGGCGATCTCGAGATTCGGCGCGGTTCATTGTTTGATCAACAATGCCGGGATCGCGCCCGCGATTATTGCGCCGGACCATAACGATCCAGATCAGCCGCGCCCGAAATTCTGGGACACTGCGGACGATATGGTTCAGGCCGTACTGGCGACCAACTATGTCGCGGCCAACCGCATGGCAAGCCTGGTCGCGCCGCGCATGGCCGCCCGGGGGTGGGGCCGGATCATCAACGTAACCACCATGATCGAGACCATGCACCGACCCGGATTTTCCTGTTATGGAGCCTCCAAGGCGGCGCTCGAAATGGCGTCGGAAATCTGGCATCAGGATCTGGCCGATACCGGCGTGACCGTGAATATCCTCAATCCGGGCGGCCCGGCCGACACCGAGGGGCTCGCGCTCGCCCGCCGCGAGGCGACCCGGCGGGGCGTCATGGGCCCGCTGGTTCCGGCCGAAAAAATGGCGGCGCCGGCGGTCTTCGTGTGTTCGGACGCGTCCGACGGGATCAGCGGCATGCGCTTCGACGCCGATACGTGGGACGCGACGCGGCCCGCCGCCGCGGAAGCCAAACGGATCGGCCGCCCCCTGGGCCTGCGGCTGATTCCCGTGTCATGACCGGTATCAAAAGTAAAGCGGCGCACGAGATGGAATTTCGAGTCGGCTACGAATTGCAGTACAACTTTCCGCAATCGACCCCGGTAATCTTGATGCTGAATATCCATTTCACGCGGGTCTCCGACCTTGCGACGGCGGACGGCATCGTGCTCAACCCCTCTGTTTCGATCTCCGGATACCGCGACGGCTTTGGCAATTGGTGCAGCAGATTCGTCGCGCCGGCCGGCCGCATGCTGATCTCCGCCGATTCCGTCATACGGGATGACGGCCGGCCCGATCCGGTCGCGGCGGATGCGCGCCAAGTCGGCGTGCAAGACCTGCCGGAAGAAGCGCTCGTCTTTCTGTTGGCGAGCCGCTTCTGCGACAGCGATCAAATGCTGGACCTTGCATAGGATCTGTTCGGAGCCCATGAGCCGGGCTGGGTGCGGGTCCAGGCGATTTGCGATTTCACCTATTCGCGCATCGCATTCGGCTATGAACATGTGCGAGTGACCCGGACGGCGTCCGAGGCGTATGAAGAGCAATGCGGCGTGTGCCGCGACGCCCATCTGGCCGCGGCGTTCTGCCAGGCCCTGAACATCCCCGCGCGCTATTGCACGGGATATCTCAGCTACGCCGGGACGCCGCCTCCCCACGACCCCGGCGATTTCGTGGCGTGGTTCGAGGCCTATCTCGTCGGTGAGTGGCATATGTTCGACCCGCGCAACAATGTACCCCGGATCGGTCGATTCCTGCTGGCGCGCGGACGCGATGCGGCCGATGTCGCCATCGCAACTACATTCGGCCCCAACACCCTTGAAGGATTTCGCGTCTGGGCCGAGGAAGTCGCCGCTTAAGCGGTTCCCTCCATGATATTGACGGCGCGCACCGTCACCTCGACGGTCAAGCCGATGAAATCCTCGGGGCCGCCGTCGAAAGTCCCGGAAATCGCCGCGGCCTGTCCCGGTTCACGCGCGACCGTGATCGGAACCAGATTGTGGCCGCCGTATGAGCCATTGGTCGGATCGAACTCGACCCAGCCCGCGCCCGGCAGATAGACCTGGACCCAGGCATGGGTCGCGCCGGCGCCGGAAACATCGCTGGATCCGCCGTCGATGCCGGCATCATACAGATAGCCGCTGACGAAGCACGCGGCCCGCCGCCGCCGCCGCCGACCACCAGAACGTCTGTCTCGATTTTTTTGTCGATCATGTGAAACACTCAAAATCCCACGCTAGGCCCGCGCCGGGATTTGATCATCACCGGCCGTGGCTGTCTAATATCAAAAAACCGGCCGGGGTCGCGTGGGTTTCGTGCCACACTGGCGCTGTCGAATTGAACCGCATCA
>JAYZAW010000257.1:0-3896 GCA_036339495.1 Pseudomonadota bacterium
CGGTGATCCGCCCGGCGCCGCCGCGCTGTTAATTAGGATATTCAGCCCGCCCAGCGCGTCGGCGGCCTGATTGACCGTTTCGTCCACTGCCTTGAGGTTCAACACGTCACAGGCGAAGGCGACGACCTTGCGGCCGGTCTCCTCCTTCGCGGTTTCCTCGAGTGGGCCAAGGGTGCGCGCCGTCAGCGCCAAGTCGACGCCTTCGCGGGCCAGCTCCCACGCGATCGCCTTACCGATGCCGCGCGACCCGCCCGCGACGATCGCGGTCTTTCCGTTAAGTCCAAAGTCCAAGGTTTCTTCCCGAAACGCTCTGCGCCAAAATGTCCGAATGTCCCATGCAATCCATGCCGTCTCAACCGGCCCGCCGGCCCGTCAGGCGCCGACGCTGTCGCGCAGCCCGTCGAGCACGGCCAGCGCCGCGGCCCACGAACTGGATGCGGCGTGATCGTCCCAGGCCTCGCTGGAGCCGGCGGTATAGCCGTGCAGCACGTCCGGATAGATCGTGATGTCCACGTCATCCATGCCCTTGGCCGCATTCTGGATCTGTTCGATTGCCGCCATGGGCGCGACCGAATCCTGGTCGCCCCAATGCAGGCAGAGCGGCGCGGCCACCTTGGACAGCTCGTCGACATAGTTCTGCATCAGCGAGCCGTGGAACGAAATCCCCGCATCGATTCCGAGCCGGGACGGGCCAAGCAGGGCGAACGGCCCGCCATAGCACAATCCGACCACGGCGAATTTGCCGTTGCATTCGGGCAAGGCCCGGAGATGGTCCAGCACGTCGGAAAGATCCTGAACGCCTGCTTCGATCAACGGCGCGCGGGGCTGGGCGCGCGCCTTTGCCTGGCGGTCGCCTTCTTCCGTGCGCGGCTTGGGCCCCTTGTCGCCGCGCCAGAACAGATCCGGCCCGGCGGCGACAAACCCTTGCGCCGCGAGCCTGTCGAGATCGCCCCGCACGTCGTCATCGACGCCGAACACCGACGACATGATGATCACCGCGGGCCCCGGCGCGCCGGTCGGCAATGACAGATAGCAATCGAATTCCCCGCCGTCATTGGCCGCAATCCTAATGTCCTGGCCGGTCATGTTCTTTCTCCCCTAAAATTATTCGCAATCATTATCGGTCATCGCGTCAGGTTTTTGAAATTGCGCGGATTTCGTCCAGTACCGGCAATAAGTAAGAATGAAATAGCTCTGGATTTTCGCTCATGGGAAAATGGGCGAGGCCCTTCATGATCACCACCTTGGCGCCGTCGATCAGCGCGGCTGCCGCCTCGGTGTCGGCGGGCGCGCAGGAATAATCATATTCGCCGGTCAGCATGTAGAGCGGACATTGAGTGGTGTCGATGGCGCTGATGCGGTCGCGGATATCGCCCTCGACCTGGTAGAAATGCAGATCGCCAGTGAACACGCCGGGCCCGCCCTGCATGTAATGCCACAGCGTTTCCCAACGGTGTTCGTCGGGGCTTTGCGGCGCGATCAGCCCGGACACGATGGCCGCGCAAACCTCTCCGCCATGCACGTCGGGCCGATTGAGCCAGGATGAATCATAATAGCGCGGCACATAGGCGCCACATTGCAGCCCGATCAATGCGCCCAGTTCCGCCGCGTGTTCGAGCGCCAGATTGAGCACGATGCGACCGCCGATCGAACACCCCATCACAACGGGCTGATCGAGTTCCAGCGCCCGCGCGAACGACATGATCATGTGGGTATAGAGGGAGGTGGAGAGTTGGTATTCCTCGCGCTCCCACCCCGCCGGCGGCGACGACTTTCCGTGCCACGGCATATCGAAAGCGATCACGCGGTAATGGTCGGTGATGTTTTCATCGGTCATCAGAGAACGGAACTGGCGCGCGTCCGACCCGGCGGTATGCAGGCAAAGCAACGGAATGCCCTGCCCCGCCTCCTCGAAATAAATCCGGTTGTCGCGACCTTCGAGGTCGAGATGCAGGTAGCGCCCGACGATGGGTTCAAGTCGCGCGCTCATGATAATCCCCGGGGCGCGGCAATTACCGCCTTTACATAAAGCAGATTGGCCATCATGGGCTGCAGATCGCCGTCGAACACGATTTCGCCCTTGCGCAGCAACGCGAAGATATCGTGATAGCCGGGGTCGGGAAATTTCTGCCAGAACCGGTCCCAGATTTCGGCCGAGGCGCGTAGCGCAAAGCGCCAGGGCCGCATCACGAAGGGGCCGCGTTCAACGGCATCGATGCGGCCCTGGCGGACATGGACAAGATACTGAACATCGCCGACCTCAATCATGAAGACATCGGTGAAATAGCGCCCGCGCCGAACCAGGGCTTCGTCGCCGTTCACCAGTTCGGGAAGCCGCTCGATCATCTAATTTTTCCCCAACAAAAAATCGATGTGAAGCTTGTTGAATGTATCCGCGTCCTCGAACTGGGGCCAGTGGCCGCAATTTGTCATGACCTCGAAGCGCGCGCCGGGGATCAGCGCCGCCAGATCCTCGCCCACATCGACCGTGGCCGTGGGGTCGTGATCGGTCCACAGCACCAGGGTCGGCGCGGTGATGGCGTCCCATTCCTCCTTGGTCACGGCATGATCGCGCCTGGCTTCGACCGTATGTAGGCACAGGATGTGGCGCACGCCGTCCAGCATGTCGGGCGCGGCGTAAATTCGCTGGCGGGTCGCGACCAAATCGTCATGCACGTCGTCATTGTCGAACATCAGCCATTCGAGCCGGGTGCGCACCGCCGGCCAGTTCGGGTCTTCCACGGCGGCCAGCGTCGTAGCGCGCAGCGATTCCAACGCGCCCGGCTTGACCCGGTCCGACGCCGCCGTGTTCAGCACCAGCTTGTCGACCCGGTCTGGATGGGCCGACGCGAAAGCGGCCGCGACCCAGCCGCCGAGCGATTCACCCGACAGCGAGGCTTTCTCGGCCCCGATGACGTCGAGAAAGCCGGCGATGTGGTCGATATAGCGGGGAATTTCATAATCATAATCCGGCTTGTCGGTCAGACCATGTCCCAGCATGTCGATCGCCCAGGCGCTGAAATGTTCGCCGTGGGGGCCGATATTGCGGCAATAGGCCTCGGCATGGCCGCCGGTGCCGTGTAGAAACAGCACTACGGGCTTGTCGTCCGCGCCGGAATGGAGATAGCGGGTGCGCACGCCGTTGGCGTACTTATAGCCCTGCGAAAAATTTACCCCTTGCAAATCCGACCAGATGGAACGGTATTCGCCTGGCGCCCAATCGTCTGCCATATTCAATCCCCCCTGAATTTGGTCGAAATTCACTCGTTGAGCCCGCCGGGTCAAGCTTAACGACCAAAAACAACACTTGAACTGAAGCGTGAGCAGTAATATGCCTTTTACCTGAGGCAAATCGTGAAAATAACCGAATAAGGGGAGATCAAATGAAAGTAAGATATATTGCCATTGCAGCCGCCGCTGCAATGACGGCAACGCCGGCCATAGCGAAGACCTACAAAATCGGGTTTATCAATACATTTTCGGGCGGCGCCGCAATTTATGGCAAACACCAAAAAGATTCGCTCGAATTGGCGCTTGACCATCTGGGCCGTAAAATTGGCGGGCTCGACGTGGAAGTCATCTATGGGGATTCCCAGCGCAAACCAGATGTGAGCCGTCAGGTTGCCGATAAGTTGATGAAAAAGGACAAGGTGGATGTGGTTTCCGGCATCATCTGGTCCAATATTTTGGCTGCGGTGCAGAAAAGAGTTCTCCGCGAAAAGATGCTCTTGATCTCCACTAATGCGGGCTGGTCTAAAATGGCCGGCAAAAACTGCAATCCGTATTTCTTCACGACATCCTGGAATAACGATCAAACGGCTGAAGCCATGGGCAAGTCGATGGAGAGCGAGAATCTTGAGAACGTGTTCCTGATTTCGGCAAACTACCAAGCCGGT
>JAYZAW010000258.1:0-13708 GCA_036339495.1 Pseudomonadota bacterium
GACATTGCATTTTCCCGGCGGATTGAGTGATTTTCTGGCCGAAAGTGTTGAGGATCAAAGCACGGTCACACCCAAGCCCTTCGCCGGCGAAGGGCAACTCAATGGCGGCGGCGGGCGCGTTGAATGGGCCGTCACCTGGCCCGAACATGGCGACGGGTTCATGTCGTCCTATTGCAACACCGTTCCCACCGCTCAGGGCGGCACCCATGAGACCGGGTTGCGCACCGCGCTGTCGCGCGGGCTCAAGGCCTATGGCGAGATGACCGGCAACAAGCGCGCGACGCAGATTGTCGCCGATGATGTGATGATCAACGCCTGCGGCCTGCTGTCGGTGTTCATCCCCGATCCGCAGTTTCAGGGTCAGACCAAGGAAAGGCTGTCGACGCCCGGCGTGTCGCGGCTTGTCGAAGCGTCGATCAAGGATCATTTCGATCATTTTCTCAGCGGCGATCCGGATACCGCCAACGCACTGTTGGACTCCGTTCTGGAACGCGCAGAGGAACGTCTGCAGCGCCGCCAGGCGCGCGAGGTGTCGCGAAAATCCGCGACCCGCAAATTGCGGCTGCCCGGGAAGCTGACGGATTGCACGCTCAGCGGCTCGGAAGGAACCGAGATATTCCTGGTCGAGGGCGATTCCGCTGGCGGGTCCGCCAAGCAGGCGCGCAACCGGAAAAACCAGGCGATCCTGCCTCTGCGCGGCAAAATTTTGAACGTCGCCAGCGCCAGCGCCGAAAAACTGCGTGGCAATCAGGAACTGGCCGATCTGGTCCAGGCGCTGGGTCCGGGGGCCGGTTCCGCCTATGACGACAGCAAGCTGCGCTACGAACGCGTCATCATCATGACCGATGCGGATGTGGACGGCGCCCATATCGCGTCCCTGCTGATGACTTTTTTCTTTCGTGAAATGCCGGAATTGATTGAGAACGGCCACCTCTTTCTCGCCATGCCACCGCTTTATCGTCTCAGCCAGGGCGGGGATACCGCCTATGCCAAGGACGAGGCCCACCGCGACGATCTAATCAAAAATCATTTTTCCGGACGCGGCAAGATCGATATCAGCCGCTTCAAGGGGCTTGGCGAAATGCCGCCCGGGCAGCTCAAGGAAACCACCATGGACCCCGGGACGCGCACTTTGCTGCGGGTCCGGATCCCACGCGAGGCGGAAGAGGCGCGCGGGCGGAAGGCGAAACACAAGCCCGGCTCGACCGCCGATCTGGTCGAACGGCTGATGGGGCGCAAACCCGAATCTCGCATGGAATTCATCCAGAAAAACGCGGATCAGGTCCAAAATCTCGATGTCTAAAGGGTGCTCCGTCACGCCGATTTGATGACGGTTCCGGCGGGTTCGCTTCATAATCGGTGGTAACCGGACAACGGGGATGTATTTGGATGCGAAAGATCATCGGTTTTTTTTCTCTTGGCTCTCTCGCCGGTTTTAACGGCATGCCGGGGAACCGTGATCGTCGACGCGCCCATTTCCAATTTGAATTATACCGTTGATGATTTCGAATACGCCGCGCGCAATGGCAAGATCAGAACACGGGTCGGACGAAATCCCTTTGGCGGCGCGCACGACCCATTTGCCGCCAGGGTAATGGAGCACATGTTCGGCGCGAATTTTGGCGTTGAGGTGGCGTTCACCCCGTCGCCGAAGGGAAAAGGCTCGGGGCGTCATCATGTATTGCTGTTGTTCAATCCCCCGATCAGCGCGGATGAGGAGGATTTTTGCGGGCATAATGTGAATATTCCGACCTTGCCCCCGACAGACACGCTGCGGCTGGCATCGGTATTTTGTTATGAGGACACAATGCTGTCGACCGCCGGTGGCAGGGTGAAAGGGGTTCACGATCCCGGTGCGCCGTTATTCAGGGAACTGGTGCGCCAAGTGACCCTGGCGCTGTTCCCACAGATCGATCATCTCGATATCGGCGGCGACGAAATCAGTGACCAGAATTAGAAGAGGCGCCCATGAAACGGATCCTTCCAATATTGGCCGCGATGGCCATCGCCGCGCCGGGCTGGTCCGGCGCGCAAGCCGGGAACGCGACGCCTTATCAGGGGACCAGGGTAATCAAGACCGCTTCCGCCTATTCAGCGCTGACCCAGCGTCTGATGAAAGCAATCCGGAAATCCGCATGGGGATCGGGGCGCGCGCCAGCGCAACGATCGGGGCGAAAAGTATCGGCGTGACGATACCGGGAAACATGGTGATCATGGTGTTCCGCCCCGATCTCGCCGTGCGGATGTTGAAAGCCTGCGTTCCGGCGGGAATCGAGGCGCCGCTGCGGTTTTATGTGACGGAGAACGACGACGGCTCGGCCAGCCTGACTTATCGTCCACCCAGCAGCGTCTTTGCGCCTTACGACAGCCCGGACCTGAATCGCTTGGCCGGTGAAATCGACATTGTGTTTGAAAAAATCGTGCGAGATGCCCTGATACCGTGAAATTCCCGATTTTTCGGCTGGAAATGGCTGGAATTACGATGAAAGTCTTCGTTAACCATATATATCTATTTGACATTCAGCTGTCCGGTACCCAGATTCCGGACAAGTATATTGTCAAGCAATAATAGGACACGGTTCCGACCGAATATAATGAGTTTTTTAGATCTTGGGCTAAGCCCAGAACTTCTGCACGCGATTGAGGATGCCGGTTACGTCACCCCAACGCCAATCCAAGCACAAGCAATCCCCCCCGCTTTGACGGGCCGAGATGTTCTCGGATGCGCACAGACAGGCACCGGGAAGACGGCGGCATTCACCGTCCCCATGATTGAGGCCCTGTCCGCCGGACGGGCCAAGGCCCGAATGCCCCGATCCCTGATCCTGACGCCGACCCGCGAACTGGCGACCCAGATCGCCGAAAATTTCGAGATTTACGGCAAGTACCACAAGCTCAGCATGGCGTTGCTGATCGGCGGGGTGTCCATGGACGCTCAGGTCCGCAAGCTCGACCGTGGGGTCGATGTGTTGATCGCGACGCCGGGCCGATTGCTCGACCATTTCGAACGCGGCCGGATCCTGATGTCGGACATCAAGATACTGGTGATCGACGAAGCAGACCGCATGCTCGATATGGGTTTCATCCCCGATGTCGAGCGCATCGTGAAAAATCTTTCCAAGATACGTCAGACGCTGTTTTTCTCCGCCACCATGCCGAAGGAAATCCGCCGGCTGGCCGACGCCTTTTTGATGAATCCCAAGGAAATTTCCGTGGCGCCGCCGGCGAGCCCGGCGGAAACCGTCGCTCAGCATCTCACGGTCGTGGGCGCGCGCGATAAGCGGGATGCGCTCCGCAAACTGATCAACAACGAGGACGTGCGCAACGCGCTGGTCTTCTGCAATCGCAAGCGCGACGTGGACAGATTGTTCAAATCGCTCAAAAAGCACGGCTTTAATGCGGCCGCGCTGCATGGCGACATGGACCAGATGAGCCGGACCAAGACCCTGGGAGCATTCAAGGACAACGAGATCACGATCCTGGTGGCCAGCGATGTGGCCGCCCGCGGTCTCGATATCAACGATCTGTCCCATGTGTTCAATTTCGATGTGCCGATCCACGCCGAGGATTATGTCCACCGGATCGGCCGCACCGGCCGCGCCGGCAAGGACGGCAAGGCCTTTACGCTGGCGACCCCGGAAGACGGTGTTTTCGTTTCGGCCATTGTCAAATTGATCGGCAAGGAAATTCCGGCCCATGAGATCGACGGCATGGGTCCAGTGAGTTTGGACGACGCACCCGATAAAAAACGGGGCCGGAGCCGGCGGACGCCCGCCAAGAAGACGGCAAGCGCCCGTCCGGCTAAAAAAGTGGACGCCAAGCCCAAAGAAGAAAAATTGCCCGCCAAGGACGTTGTCGCCAAGGACCGCGATCTCAAGGACGTTGACGCCAAGGAAATCGAAGCCAAGAAATCCCGCCCGCCGCGCCAACGCAAAACCCGGGATCGGGCGAATGGCGGATCGGCTATAGACAATAACAGCAATAAACCCGTGATCGGCATGGGCGACCATGTGCCGGCTTTCATGCGTCGCCCGGCCAGAGCGACGGATGGACAACGAAAGGCCTGACCATGCAGACCATTTTCGTCATGGTGAAATGCGATCTGGGGCAGTCCTACACCGTGGCCTCGGATGCGGTGGAAAAGGTAGAAAATATTTCCGAGGTTCATTCCATCTCGGGACAATTCGACCTGATGATGAAATGCTATCTGGATGACGATCAGGATATCGGCCATTTCGTGACCGAGAAGGTTCAGCTTCTGCCCGGGGTGAAAGACACCTTCACCCTGATCACCTTCAAGGCATTCGCCTGATTATACCAACCTGCACGGATAGAGACCCATGGAGATCGCCTCCGGCGGTGTGCGGAGGCGACCGGAACGGCGGCTTTTTCAAGGCTTTCGGATGTCGTCGCGCGCGTCTTCCGATACACCGTATCGCCACGCCACGCGCTCCTAACCGAAAACCTTGAAAAGCCGTCTCCATGAGCCTCTATCCGTGCGGGTTGGTATTAGTCCTTATCCCTGAATTCAGACAGGGTTTTTGCACCGTCGATGATGATTCTCGGCGACATATCTTCTATCTCCGTCAACGGATCGACTTCCTCCAGCGTTGCCTTGCAGCGCGGGATCGTGTTCAGGTAATCCGTATAGGCCGATTTTTTCCATTCGATCTCGGCTTCGGTGATGTCGCGCAGCACTTTTGCCGGCAGTCCGGCGACAATGGTGCGGCCGGGCGCCTCGAAGTTGGCGCGCACGAAGGCCAGCGCGGCCACGATGCAGTCATCGCCGATCACCGCGCCGTCCATGACCACCGCATTCATGCCGATGATCGTCCGCATCCCCACAACGCAGCCATGCAGCACGGCGCCATGGCCGATGCTGGCATATTCCCGGATCTCGGTGCGACCGCCGGCGAAACAGTGGGCTGAGCAATTGTCCTGAAAATTGCTGCCCCGCGCCATCACAATCTGCCCCACGTCGGCACGCAGGGACGCTCCCGGTCCGACATAACAGTCCGGACCGACGATCACATCGCCGATCAGCACCGCGCCGGGATGCACGAAAGCCGAGGGATCAACAACGGGCACAACCCCGTCGAGCGAAAATACCTTGGTCATGGAAACCTCTCAAATCGAAAAATGCCGTTGAACCGACCCTAACAAAAAGCGGCGGACAAAGCCGCCGCGGATTGTCGCCGGAATAAACCGAATTCAGACGGTGAAAGATTCGCCGCAGCCGCAGCGGCCTTTTTCATTGGGGTTATTGAAAACAAACCCGGATTGCAGCTTTTCCGATACGAAATCCATTTCCGTGCCGATCAGATACATGATCGCCTTGGGTTCGATCAGAACGGTCACGCCCTTGTCTTCCACGACTTCGTCATACGGCCCTGCCTCGGTGGCGAATTCCATGGTGTAGGCCATGCCGGAGCAGCCGCCGCTGCGGACGCCCACGCGCAGTCCGACGGATGGTTCGTCGCGCGTGCTCATGAGGTTTTTCAAACGGTCCGCCGCGGCGTCCGTCAATGTCATCGCCTGTTTTGTCGTCGTCATTCGCAATACCCGTAATCAGCGTTCATGGGTTTCCATAAACTTATATAGGTCTTTTGTCCGGCTCCGGCCACTACATGAAACCGAGTTCGAGCTTGGCCGCTTCACTCATCAAGCCAGGATCCCAGGGCGGCTCCCAGGTGAGCTCCACATTGACGTTATTGACGCCGTCGACGCCCCGGACATTCATTTCCACATCGATCGGCAGTGATTCCGCGACGGGACACATGGGCGATGTCAGTGTCATGACCACGTGAACATCGTTTTCCGCCGTCGTTTCAACGCTGTAAATCAAGCCTAGCTCATAAATGTTAACGGGAATTTCCGGGTCGAAGACTTGGGAAATCGCCGCGATCGCCTTGTCTTTCAGTGTGACGGCGTCGCCCTGCAAACCCGTTGGCGTCGGCGGACTGACGACGTTATCCGGTTCCGGCGGCGTAAATTGCGGCCGTTCGGGGTGTGTGGGTTCATCCATGATTATCTGCCTCCATCGTCGGCTATTCCGTGGTTACTTCCTGGGTGGAATCGTCAATCGCCGCGGCCAGTGTGTGCCACGGCAGGGTCGCGCATTTCACCCGCATGGGAAATTCGCGCACACCGATCAGCGCTGCGAGCTTGTCGAGTTTTTCGACTTCTTCCGGCGCGACGGGCTCTTTCGACGTTACCGCTTCATGGAAATCGTCGAACATGGCGCGCACGTCCTCGGCGCTCTTGCCCTTGGCCAGTTCGGACATCATCGACGCCGAGGCGACCGAGATTGCGCAGCCCCGCGCCTCGAACCGGATATCCTTGAGAACGCCGTCATCGACCGTGACATAGACCGTGATCTTGTCGCCGCACAGCGGATTATTGCCCTTGGCCTCATGACCAGGGTTTTCCGGCCGGCCCTCATTGCGCGGGTTCTTGCTGTGATCCAGGATCACATCCTGATAAAGGTCGCGTAGGTCGTTCATGCGCCGAATATCTCCTGCACCCGCCGGAGCGAAGCGACCAGCGCGTCGACTTCCTGCCGCGTATTATAGAGCCCGAACGACGCGCGCACCGTGGCCGCGACGTCAAACCGGTCCATCACCGGTTGGGCGCAGTGATGCCCGGTGCGCACCGCAATGCCCTCGCGGTCGAGGATGGTACCTACGTCATGGGGGTGGATGTCGTCCAGATTAAACGACAGGATCGCCGCCTTTTCCGGCGCCGTGCCGATCAGCCCGACGCTGTTGATTTCGCGCAGCTGTTCGGTCGCATAGGCCAGCAGTTCGCTCTCATGGGCGGCGATGTTTTCCAGCCCGATGCCGGTTACGTAATCGACCGCCGCGCCAAGCGCGATCGCGCCCGCGATGTGCGGCGTTCCCGCCTCGAATTTGAAGGGCAATTCGGCGAAGGTGGATTCTTCGAAGCTCACGGTGTTGATCATCTCGCCGCCGCCGTGATAGGGCCGCATGGCGTTGAGCAGATCGGCCTTGCCGTAGAGGATGCCGATGCCGCTCGGGCCATAGAGCTTGTGGCCGGAGAAGACATAGAAATCCGCGTCCAGCGCCTGAACGTCGATTTGCATATGGGGAACCGCCTGACAGCCATCGATCAGTACCTTGGCGCCGTGATCATGGGCTATGCGGATAATCTCGGCGACCGGCACGACGGTGCCGAGCGCATTGGAGATATGGGTGACCGCGACCAGTCGGGTGCGCGGGCTCAGCAGCTTTTCGAATTCATCCATCAAAAGCTCGCCATCATCGCTGATCGGCGCGACTTTTATGACGGCTCCGGTGCGGTCGCGGACGAACTGCCACGGTACGATGTTGGAATGATGCTCCATCTCGGTCAGGATAATCTCGTCGCCGGATTTGAGCTCCATCTCGGCCCAGCTCGATGCGACCAAATTGATTCCCTCGGTCGCGCCCCGCACAAAGATAATCTCTCGCGCATCCGCCGCATTCAGGAACGAGCGCACGGTTTCCCGTGCGTTTTCCATGGCGTCCGTGGCCTTCTGACTCATGTAGTGAACGCCGCGATGAACATTGGCGTATTCATGTTCGTAAGTGTGGCCGATGGCGTCGATTACGGCGCGCGGTTTTTGCGCGCTGGCTCCATTATCGAGATAGACCAGCGGATTGCCATAAACTTCCTCGCCGAGGATCGGGAAATCATTGCGAATTTTGCTCACGTCATAACTCATGCCGCGGCCTCAAGAATTTTGTTGAGATAATCGCGAATGACGGGAGACGATATCTGATCGAGCACTTCCTCGGTAAAGGCGTGAATCAGCAATTTGCGCGCCTCGTCTTCCGGAAGTCCCCGGCTCTGCAAATAGAATATCGCCTCTTGATCCAGGTCGCCCATGGTGGCGCCGTGGCTGCATTTCACATCGTCGGCAAATATACGCAATTCGGGTTTGCTGTCGGCGCGCGCGCCCGGCGATAACAGCAGGTTCTTGTTGGATTGGTCCGCGTTGATTTTCTGCGCATCCGGGCGCACCACCACGCGGCCCTGGGTCACCGCGCGGGACCGGTCGTCTAGCACGTTCTTGAACAGTTGCGCGCTGGTGGTATGGGGCGCGGCATGATCGATTTCCGTGGTGATATCGGAATGCTGACGGCCGTGGATCAGCGCGCCGGCGACAATCCGACAGTCCGCGCCGGCCCCCGTCAATGCGGCGCGGAATTCATTGCGCGCCAGGATCGCCCCGGTCGACAGAGCGACGCCCGAATAGGCCGCGTCGCGCGCAATGTTGAGCCGCGTCAGCCCAACGTGATAGGCATCATTGCTCTCAATCTGCAGGCGGGCATGCTCCAAATTCGCGCCGGGCGCCAAATCGATCGTCATGACCGTATTGGTCCAGTTCCGCGCGGCGGGCGCGCCCACATAGCATTCCACCAGAGATGCGCGGCTGTTTTCGCCGAGCGTCACCAGATGACGCGGATGGGTCGCCGTCGCGGTATCGCCGTCGGTTGCGTAATGGATCAATTGAACGGGGAGGGGAAGTTCAATCCCCGCATCAATACGCAGCACCAATCCGTCGCGCAGCAGGGCGGTATTCAAGGCCGACAGCCCGTCGCCGTCCTCCGGCTCGGCGGCGGCCATGGCGTCGTGGATGAAGTCGGGATTGCTTTCGATGATTTCCGCCAGCCTCGACAGGATAACCCCTTCCGGCAAGTCGCCGATGGCCGAATGGTCTTGTGAAAACTCCCCATCGATAAAGACCAGCCGATGGCAATCCGTCGCCGCCATCAGCCACGGCGTCAATAACGCCTCACTGACCTTGAAGCGGGATTCGGGGGACCGGGGTTCGGGTACGCCAAATTCGTTACGGGAAAGCCGGGACAGGTTTGTGTATTTCCAGGACTCCACGCGAGTTGTCGGAAATCCGGATTCGCCGAAACGTTCAATCGCTGTTTCGCGAATGTGATCGAGCCACGGCAACCCCGCGCCCGGCAGGGCGCTTCGCTCGGCCTCGAATTGTTTTACAAATGAATCACTCACCACGATGACTCCGCTCACGCCGCCGCCGGGGCGTCGTCATCGAGCCCCAGCATGGCGTAGCCTTTTTCCTCCAGCTCGAGCGCCAGCTCCTTGCCGCCCGACGTGACGATGCGCCCTTCGGCCAGCACATGAACCCGGTCCGGCACGATATAACTCAACAGGCGCTGGTAGTGGGTGATCAGCAACATGGAGCGATCGGCGGCGCGGAGCGAATTGACGCCGTCCGACACGATCCGGAGCGCGTCGATATCGAGCCCCGAATCCGTTTCATCCAGGATCGCGAAAGCCGGCTCCAGCATCGCCATCTGGAAAATTTCATTGCGCTTTTTCTCGCCGCCGGAAAAGCCCACATTGACCGCGCGCTGCAACAGCGCGTCATCCATTTCCAGCTGCTTGCCCTTGGCGCGCGCAAGACGCAGGAATTCGATGGCGTCCAACGGGTCCTCGCCACGCGCCCTGCGCATGGCGTTCACTGCCGTCTTGAGAAAGGTCAAGTTGGACACGCCCGGAATCTCAACCGGATATTGCAGCGCCAGGAAAACCCCTTTCGCGGCCCGCTCGTCGGTCGACATGGCGAGCAGATCCTCGCCCATGAACCGGACTTCGCCCCGGGTGACCTCATAGCCTTCACGCCCCGACAACACGTAGGACAATGTCGACTTGCCGGACCCGTTGGGGCCCATGATGGCGTGCACTTCGCCCGCCCCGATTTCCAAATCGAGACCTTGCAGAATTTCCCTGTCGCCGACGGTGGCGTGGAGGTTTTTGATCGAAAGCATACTCATTTTCTAAAATCTATCCCACGCTGCCTTCGAGGCTGACGCCCAGCAGCTTTTGCGCCTCGACCGCGAACTCCATGGGCAGTTCGCGCAGCACTTCCTTGCAGAACCCGTTGACGATCAACGACACGGCTTCTTCCGCATCGAGACCGCGCTGGCGGCAATAAAACATCTGGTCGTCGCTGATTTTGGACGTGGTCGCTTCGTGTTCGACCTGGGCGGCCGGGTTGGCGACCTCGATATAGGGCACCGTGTGGGCGCCGCATTGATCACCGATCAGTAGAGAGTCGCACTGGGTGAAGTTGCGCGCGTTTTCGGCGTTGCCCAGTACCTTGACCAGGCCGCGATAGGTCTGCTGACCGTACCCAGCGGAAATGCCCTTGGAGATGATCGTGCTCGACGTGTTCTTTCCGACATGGATCATTTTGGTGCCGGTATCGGCCTGCTGGCGGTTGTTGGTGATGGCGACCGAATAGAATTCACCGACCGAATTGTCGCCCTCCAGAACGCAGCTCGGATATTTCCAGGTGATCGCGGACCCGGTTTCGACCTGGGTCCAGGAAATCTTCGAATTGCGGCCGCGGCAGATGCCACGCTTGGTGACGAAATTATAGATGCCGCCCTTGCCGTCCTCGTCGCCCGGGTACCAGTTCTGCACCGTGGAATATTTGATCTCCGCGTCGTCCATGGCGATCAATTCGACGATGGCCGCATGCATTTGGTTTTCGTCGCGCATGGGCGCGGTGCAGCCTTCCAGATAGCTGACATAGCTGCCTTCGTCGGCGATGATCAATGTACGCTCGAACTGGCCCGTATTGGCCGCATTGATGCGGAAATAGGTCGACAGCTCCATCGGGCAGCGCGTGTTCTTCGGAACATAGACGAAGGTGCCGTCGCTGAACACGGCGGTATTCAGGGTCGAGAAGAAATTGTCGCCGGTCGGCACCACGGTGCCGAGATATTTTTGCACCAGATCGGGATGGTCGCGCACGGCCTCTGACATCGGGCAGAAGATTACGCCGGCTTCCTCCAGCTTGGCCTTGAAGGTTGTGGCGACGGAGACGCTGTCGAATACCGCATCGACGGCGACACCGGCCAGCGCGGCGCGTTCGGCCAGGGGAATGCCGAGCTTTTCATATGTTTCGAGCAGCTTCGGGTCCACATCGTCCAGGCTTTGCGGCATGTCTTCGGGCGATTTTGGGGCCGCGTAATAATAGGCGTCCTGATAATCGATCGGCGGGTAATCGACGAAGGCCCATTTCGGCTCGTCCATGGTCAGCCAATGACGATAGGCTTCCAGCCGGCGTTCCAGCAGCCATTCCGGCTCGTCCTTCTTGGCCGAAATGAAACGCACGATCTCCTCGTTCAGCCCCTTGGGCGCGAATTCAGACTCGATCTCGGTGACGAAACCATACTTGTATTCACCGCCGGTGGCCTCTTCGACCACGTCGAGCATGTCGGTCCCTTCAGTCACCGTGAGACCCCTTCTTCCGTATGCGAAACCACCGGAAACATCTGATTGAATTTTACCGGGGGCAGGGCCATCTCGGCCAGCGTCACGCGGCCCAGCGCTTCGTTCATCACGTCGTTGATGCGGCTCCAATTGGTGCGAGTCGGGCACAGGGCCTCTATCTCGCATATGGCGCCGTCTTCGTCGATGCAGTCGGTCAGCGCGATGGGGCCTTCCACCGCGCCGATGATATCGGCAACGGTAATCCGGTCCACGGCGCGCGCCAGCGCATAGCCGCCCTGGGCGCCGCGTTGCGATTCAAGCAGCCCCGCATGGGACAGCAGCTTCAAGACCTTGCTGACCGTCGGCGTGGGCAACCCCGTGTTTGACGCCAGTCCCGACGCCGTGCGCAAATTGCCGTGGCCGCGCGCCAGTTCCGTCATCAGAAGGACGCCGTAATCGGCCATCCTGGTTAGTTTTATCATCGCGAACCCATATGTTCCGGGGACAAGTTCCAATCAGCACCAATTCAGTGCTAATTGGAAAATAGGGACAATGCCGCCGCTGTCAAGCAAGGTTGAGCCTAAATCGGACGAAATTGGTCCTTTTTCCGAAATATGGCTGTTTTGTGCCGGATTTCAGCTTGCCAGGAATTTCTCCGCGTGGACATGCGCCGCATCGACGCCGTGATCGCGCAGCCAGGATTCCGCCGCCTCAATCATCGCCGGCGGGCCGCAAAGATAGACATCGCAGTCTCCGCCATTGATGAAATCCGTCCGCAGCAATTCCGTTACATGTCCAACGGCGCCATCCCAACTATCATCGGGGACGACCACGGCGGTCTCCAAGGTCAACGCGATGCCGGCATTTTCATAAGACGCCAGGCGGTCGTCGCCGAACATTTCATCGGGCGTGTTGGCTCCATAGAGCAGATGAACCGGCTGATCGGTCGCGCCGGTTGCGATCATGGCGCCGAACATGGACAGCATGGGCGCGAGTCCCGTTCCGCCGGCGACCATCACGATCGGGCGCGTCGGCGGCCTCAGATAGAAGCGGCCAAACGGTCCCGTCACCGGCATATCGTCGCCGATTTCGGCGCGCGACGACAGGTAATCGCTCATCACGCCGTCTTCGAGCAGCTTTATAAAAAACTCCATGGATCCGTCGTGGTATTCCGCCGGCGGTGGGTTGGCGAAGGAATAGGATCGCCGACCATCCGTGCCCGGCACCCCGAGATGGACATACTGCCCCGGCAGAAACGACATCGCCGCTTCGTCATCATCCAGATTCACCACAAGCCGCGTCACATTTGACGAAACCGATTCGATTTCGGCGACCTTGCCGGGGCGGGTTTCCGGCGCGCCTTTCAGGGCGAGCGCCGCTTCGTACGGGAACTCGATCACGCAATCCGACGTGACATGCATCTGACAGGTCAGTACTTCGCGCCGGGCGGCTTCTTCTTCCGTCAGCGCCTCTTCGATGTAATCGTCCATATAGTAATCGCCGTCGGTGCACATGCCCTTGCAGGTCGCGCACGTGCCTTCACGGCAATCGGTTTCGATACGAATGCGGTTTTTCAGCGCCGCTATATAGATCGTGTCGCTCTCGTCGGCCTCAATGCGGGCCGTGCGGCCATCCTCGAAGACGAAAGTTACCTGATGCTCGCCCATCTACAACTCGCTGTCCGGCACAAGAAGCGGTTTGACCGCTTCGCCGTTTTTAATCAATTCAAATCCCCTGACCGCGTCCGACAGGGGCAACACATGACTGCGGATTGGCGACAGATCGATTTTGTTGTTGTAAATCAACTGGGTCGACCGCCGCCAACTATCCCATACCCGCCGCCCGTGGATATTATGCATCACCGGGCATTTCAGCAGCCACTGGGTGAAATCCACCGGAATCGCCGCCGGCGGCGCGCCGACCAGCCGGAAATCGCCGCCCTTGGCGAGACACGCGAACGCGGCCTGGAAACCGGCTTCCGACCCGGAATATTCGATCGCCACATCGACGCCGTTGCCGCCGGTCATGTCGGTGACGATGGCCGGCAAATCCTCTTCGCCCGCGTTCACGGCGCGGTCGGCGCCCATGGTTTCAGCGGTTTTCAGCCGCAACGGATTGAGGTCGCCGGCGATGATGGTCTTCGCGCTGAAGGCGCGGGCGGCGGCGATGTTCATCAGGCCGATCGGCCCGCAGCCATTGACCAGCACGGTTTGCCCGGCCACGCCGTTGCCTTCCAGGCTGGCGTGCACGGCGATGCCGAACGGTTCCAGCATGGCGGCGATTTCATGGGGAAGATCGGGCGGGTTTACCCAGGCGATGCGCGACGGCACGGTGAGGTAGTCCGCGAACGCGCCGTTGATATCGATGCCGGGATAGGTCGTCGCCATGCAGAGATGCGCCTTGCCCATGATGCAGGGCTGGCATTCGCCGCAGAAAATATGACTTTCCA
>JAYZAW010000259.1:0-11177 GCA_036339495.1 Pseudomonadota bacterium
AGAATTCAGAATATTAGGCATTTGTCCCAGTTTTCCATGTCCGATACGAATTCGATACTGCTGCAAACATAACGGCGTGCGACCGGCAAAACAAAAAATTGCGGCTCTATATTTGAGTTCACGAAGTTTGTTTGATCGTAAGTGTTTTGTATTCAACGAACATGCCGGCTCTTGGAGAAGGAAGGTTCCATGAAACGACGTGGTTTTATCACAGGCGCCGCCGCTGGGCTTGCAATCGGCGTGGCCGGCGGCCACCTTGCCACCTGGTCGAATGCAAAAAATTCCATCCCAATGGCCGGCAAGGCGCCGGCAATCGTGTCCGGCAAGGACGTCGGCACGACTTGGAAAATCCAAACCTCTTGGCCCAGCGGCATCGGCCTCAAATTATTCAGGAATGGTGCGATGGCATAATCGAAAAGACCGACGGCGAACTCGCCTTCAAAGCTTTCGGCGCCAAGGAACTGGTCGGCGAATTTCAGCTATTCAATGCGGTGAAGAACGGCGTGTTGGACGCGATGAACCCGTTCACGCTTTACTGGGCCGGACGGATGCCGGCGGCGGTGTTCTTGTGTTCATATCCATTGGGTTTGCGCACGCCGCACGAGTGAGACACCTTTTATTATGGACTCGGCGGCCTCTAGTTGGCGCGGGAGTTGTTCGCCAAATTCGGTATGCATTATGTTGGGCCCATCCATCACGGCCCCAACATAATTCATTCCAAGGTGCCGATCCGCTCGATAGAGGATTTCAGAGGCCGCCGGATGCGCCTGCCGGGCGGCACGGTGGCGGAGGTATTTCAGGCGGCGGGCGCTAAGACCACAATGTTGCCGGGGTCGCAGATATTCTCTGCGCTCAAGCGCGACATTATTGATGTCGCCGACTATGTCGGGCCCGCCGTCAACTATGACCTCGGGTTCCACGAGGTGACCAAGTACATTTCGATGGGTCCGCCCGGTTTTATGTCGATCTATCAGCCGGTGGATCTGATGGATTTGACGGTTGGACAGAAGGCATGGAACTCGTTGTCCACGAAGATGAAGCAATTCGTGGAATTGGAAGTTAACGGCTACTCCGACACCCACCATGCGGGAATCCAGGCAGCCGATCATAAAGCATGGAAAAAATTCGATGACGCCGGAACGATGGTCACGCGCTTGTCCGAGGATGATGTCAAAATATTCACGCGACTGGCTATTCCGCGCTGGTTCGTTTGGGCGAACAAAGACAAGCATGCCACCCGCATATTTCAGATTGAGATTGAGTACATGATGTCGGGCAGTTTGGGTTACGTGACCACGGACATGATCAAGGGTCATAAACTCAAATGGGCCTGATCGGCGTTCGTTTTATATCGTTGCGGAAGATCCCCAAAAATACTGATCCGAGATAACCGGCTCAGACCCGCTTTAATATTCTACTCCCTATCCCGCATGCGACCGGACCGGGATCGTCGATTGCTCATTCAGATATTGTTTTTCAGCATCGTGGCGCTCTCGGCGAGTTGGTAACCCAGAACATGAACTCAGTATTTCAGTTATCGACACCGGGATCGGTATACGGCCGGAGGATATTCAAAAGGCGATGAAGCCGTTCGGACAGCTAGACAGCGCGTTGAGCCAAAAGTTCGAAGGAACAGGCCTGGGTCTTCCCCTGGCGAAATCTCTTGTCGAACTGCATGACGGCACGCTCGAGCTTGAAAGCCGGGTCGGTTCCGGCACCAAGGTAACCGTTAAGTTCCCATCCGAACGGCTGGTGGCCTGACCGCCGCCGGCTAACTGCCCACGGCAATGATCTGGCTGGGCCCGTCGCCGACCGCGATCCGCTTCACGACTTGCTGGCTTTCAATATCCAGCACCGACACGCTGCCGCCGCCGTGATTGACGGCATAGAGTTTCGCGCCGTCGGGGGAAAAGCTCATTCCCTGATGCCAGCCGCTGGCCTCGACCGGGACTCGAGTCAGCAGTTGCATGGAATTGCCGTCGATAACGCCGACTTCCTCGCCCTTGATGTCGTTGACATAGAGGCGCGCGCCGTCCCGGCCGACCACAATACGTTCCGGATTGTCGCCCACATCCACGCTGGCCTGAACCGTCAGCCCGTCGAGCGCGATGGCGGAAATCGCGCCGGTCTTGTGGGTCACGAACGCCCGGGTTTTGTCCGGCGCGAGGCAGATATAGTTGGGCCGGGGCCGGGTTTTGATTTCGGTAACGATTTCGCTCTCCGCCACGCCGATCACTGAAATAACGTCGGCGCCGTTATTGCAGACCAGCACATGGCGGTCGTCCGGGGTCACCGCGATGCCGTGTGGTCCCTTGACGACGGCGATCGTCGAAAGCGCTTCATGGTCCGCCGTATCGATCACGGTCACGGTGGCGTCGATGATGTTGGTGGCGAAGGCGCGGCCGCCGTCCGAGGTGAAGGCGATTTTGTGATGGCCGGCCCCGGTCGGAATGGTCGCCGTGGCTTCATGTGACGCGGCGTCGATCGTCGTCAGGCTGGCCGAGCCGTCATTGGCGACCCAGATCTCGTTGCCCGACGGGTGAACATAAATGTGGCTCGGCCCGCCACCGACTTTCGTGCGGCCGACGACGCGGCCCTGTTCAAGTTCGATCGCCGCCACTTCGCCCGCGCCGGCGAGCGTGACGAACAGATGCCCATGGGAGGGGGCGTACACCATGTCCCTCGGGTCGTCGCCAACGGCGATCACATTGACAATTTCATCGCTCGCCGGATCGATCACCGAAATATCGCCGGACCCTGTATTTAGAACCAGAATTCTTGCATCAGGCATGGGACCCTCCTACCGTCAGCGGCGCTCTGAAACGGCGCAGCCTGAGCGAATTGGTGACCACGAACACGCTCGACATGCTCATCGCCGCCGCCGCCAGCATCGGGTTCAACAGCACGCCGAGCAGCGGATAAAATACGCCCGCCGCCAGCGGGATCAGCGCCACGTTATAGGCGTAGGCCCAGAAGAAATTGAGCCGGATGGTGCGTAACGTCTTGTTCGCAAGGGCGGTGGCGTTGACGATGCCGCGCAGATCGCCCGACATCAGCACAACGTCGCCCGCTTCGATGGCGATGTCGGTGCCGGTACCGATGGCAATGCCGACATCGGCCTGGGCCAACGCCGGCGCATCATTGATGCCGTCGCCGACGAACAGCACCTTGGCGCCGCCGGCTTGCAGTTTTTTGACTTCACCCGCCTTGTCGCCGGGCAGCACCTCGGCCAGCACCCGGTCGATCCCGGTCTGGGCCGCGATGGTTTCCGCGGTGCGACGGTTGTCGCCGGTCATCATGGCCACGCTTATGCCGAGCTGCTTGAGCGCGGCGACGGCTTCATTGCTGCCGTCCTTGAGCGGGTCGGCGACCCCGATCACGGCGGCCAGCGCGCCATCGACAGCGGCATAGAGCGGCGTCTTGGCGTTGCCGGCGAGTTCACCCGCGTGGGCTTCGGCGTCGCCGAGCTCGATGTCGAGCTTATTCATATACCGGTCGGCGCCGATCTGAATTTTATGGCCATCGACCATGGCTTCGATGCCGAAACCGGTTTCCGACGCGAACTCGGTAATGTCCGGCAATGCCAATCCGCGTGATATCGCGGCGCGCACGATGGCGTCGGCGATGGGATGTTCGCTTTTTGCCTCCGCGGCGGCCACCAGCGCCAGAATGTCATTCGATGCCTCTCCGGTCCCGTCGCTGCCCAGGAAGTCGGTCAGTTCGGGCCGGCCCTGGGTCAGGGTGCCGGTTTTGTCGAGCACGGCGGTGTCGATCTTTGCCAGGGTTTCAAGCGCCGCGCCGTTGCGGATCAGCACGCCCATTTCGGCGCCCTTGCCGGTGCCGACCATGATCGCGGTGGGCGTCGCCAGCCCCATGGCGCAGGGACATGCGATCAGCAATACCGAAACGCCGGTCACGAACGCGAAGCTGAGCGCGGGGGCGGGGCCAAACGCCAGCCAACCGATGAAGGTCAGCACCGCGACGCCGAGCGCTATCGGCACGAACACCGATGCGATCCGGTCGGCGAGCCGTTGGATCGGCGGTTTCTGGCTCTGCGCGTCCTCAACCATGCGGATGATCTGGGCCAGCAACGTATCGCCGCCGACGCGGGTCGCGGTAATTGTCAGCGCGCCGGTTCCGTTCACGGTGCCGCCGACGACTTCCGCGCCGGACTGCTTTTCGACCGGGGTCGGCTCGCCGGTGATCATGGATTCGTCGATAAAGCTCGCGCCGTCGATCACTTCGCCGTCGACTGGCACCTGGTCGCCGGGCCGGATCAGAACCGTATCGCCGAGCCGGACATCCTCGATCGGGATGTCGATTTCCTCGCCGTCGCGCAGCACCCGCGCCGTCTTGGCCTGCAGATGCATCAGCTTGCGGATCGCGTCCGACGTGCGGCCCCTGGCGAGAGCTTCAAGATAGCGGCCCAGCAGGATCAACGTGACGATCACGCCCGAGGCTTCGAAATAGGTCGCCGCCGTGCCGGCGGGAAACATCGACGGCAGCAACAATGCCAGGACCGAATAGAAATAGGCCGCGCTGGCGCCCAGCATCACCAGGGAATTCATGCCCGGGCTGATTTGGCGCAGTTCGGCCCAGCCATGATCGAAGAACCGCCGCCCGGCATAGAACAGCACCGGCGTCGCCAGCGCCCATTCGATCGCCATCCAGCCCTGTTCCGCCATCAGCCCCAGCATGGCGGGTCCGATGCCCGGAACCATCCGGCCCATGGCGACGACTACCAGCGGCGCCGTAAAGACCGCCGCGATCAGAACGCTGCGTTTAATGCTCGCGATCTCGGCCTCGCGCGCGGCGCGTTCGCGGTCCTCCATCGCCTCGCCCTCATCAATGCGGGGTTCGTAACCGGCTTTGGCGATCGCCGCGCCGATATCTTGGGAGGACACGATTTCGGGCAGAAAATTGATCGTGGCGCGCTCGGTGGCCAGATTGACGCTGGCGTCCATCACGCCGTCCAGCTTGTTGTCCACGCGCTCAACCCGCCCGACGCAGTTCGCACATGTCATGCCGCTGACGCCGAGTTCGAGATGCTCGGTGACCGGGTGGTAACCCGCATTTTCAATTTTTTCGAACAGATCGACGGCGTCGGGGCCGTCCGCTTCCAGCACCACGCTAGCTTTCTCTGTCGCAAGATTGACATTGGCCTCGACCACGCCGGGGACGCGCTTGAGCACGCGCTCAACCCGGTTTGAACAATTCGCGCAGGTCATGCCCTCAACGCGGAATGCAAGCTGTACTGTCATCGTTATTCCCTGCCGATCATCGATATTTCAGGACTTCCATCAGCTCCTCGACGATCGCGCCGGTGTCGCCGCGTTCGGCGGCGGTCACGACGTGATCCTCCAGGTGACTGCGCAGCACCAGATCCCCGACCTTGTCGAGCGCGCCGTTCACGGCCTTGACCTGTTTCAGGATATCGACGCAATAGATGGAATCGTCTTCCAGCATGCGCAGAAGCCCTTCGACATGGCCCCGGATCGACAGCAATCGCTGGCGCGCGTCTTCCCGGGTTCCCGTCGCGAGATGGAGCTCCCCGAGCCCGGCGTCACTCATTGCGTGAGCTCAACCTCGTAGCCTTCCTCGCGCACAGCGGCCAGCAATGCTTCCGTATCGGCGCCGCCTTCGACGATGGCCTCGTCGTTTTCACGATTGACCAAAACCACCTTGTCGACGCCCGTGACGTCGGCCAGCGCATTTGTCACCGCGCGTTCGCAATGTTCGCATGTCATGCCGGAAACCTTTAATTTGATCATCGCATTTCCTCCTGGATTGATCGCATGTGTCGTTCGAAATTGCCCCCTCCCCATGGGGGGTGGGTTCCATGTTATAGTTGGGGTATGTCATGGCGGGTGTCAAGCCGCCGACGCGACACTCATCATGATAAAAAAACTGGAGGATTCTCCTGTTTCGGGGTATCTGGAGAATATCGGCTGAACGCTCCTTGGTAAAAGAGTGCAACGTCATGAGGGGAACGGATTTATTCCATCGCCGGATAATGGCGCGCGCATTTCGCGTGGCGGCGCCCTTGCTGGCGTTTATGGTGGCCGCCTGCGCGCTGCCCCAAGATATATCGCTGGGCGAAAAATGGGGCCGGGCGCGGCTGGAAACAGGCGGTGTCCAGGACGGCATTCGCCGCTGCGCGCAGGCCTTTAGCATCATTGATAATGCAGTTGACCGGGCAGGGACGGGGGACGCACAGGCGACCTCCATCGCCGGATTTCCCCATTTGCGGACCACCCGGTTTCTGGCCGCGCTGGGCGCGCGGTTCCGGACCGCGAATTATAAAACGGCGTTTGCGGACTGGACCGAATGGCTGGCGCGGACCGCCGCCGAGGGGCGCGGATACGAGTTGGCCAACCTCTCGGCGGCGGCCCGTGACGCGCTGCAAAGCCGCCTCGGCGAAAAGCCGGAGGCCGTGGTTGCCGACTGTACCGCGGTCCTGTTGCAATTCGACGGGACGCGATCCGATTTCCGCGAAACGCTGGTCGCCACCGCCGCCGTGCCCGACAATTATGCCGACATGTTTCGCGTCATCGGGATCTATCCTCTGACCTCCCTTCCGGTCCTGTTTGGGTTCAACCGGTGGAAGGACCGAAACCTGCCCGGCTTCCGGAATTCGCCGTTCGCGCTGAAGATGTCCGGCAAAATCGGGTTTTCCGCGCCCGGGGCGGTTCCGTTGCCGATGACTCCAAAAGCAATATCCGCCTTGCTGCGCGGATGGTCCGGCAACCCGCTTAAGATTCCCCGTCCGGGCGATGCCGAACTACGCCGGTTGGCGGCCGGTTTCGCACCGGTCTTTGCGGTCGACGTGACCGGGGATTACGATCGCATCGGCGTCCCCGTGTTGCGGGTCGACGGCCCGCCCCAAGTCGATACCAGCACTCCTCAGGTTTACGTGCAGCTGTCCTGGACGCTGATCGGCGGCACGCCCCATTTGCAGATCAGCTATCTCGCCTGGTTTTCCGAGCGTCCTCCGACCGGTTCACTGGATATTCTGGCGGGGAAGCTGGATGGTTTGATCTGGCGCGTGACGATTTCCCCGGACGGACGGCCCATGCTGTATGACAGCATTCATCCTTGCGGGTGTTATCACCTGTTTTTTCCGGTTCCCCCCACGCGCCTGAAAACCACGCAGACCGATGAGCCGCGCGAGGGCACCGTGGTCCCCACCGACGCGCCCGTTCTGGCGCCTGGTCAGCGAATGGTGCTCCATATCAGCAGCGGCGATCACTATCTGAGGGGTCTTTCCGTTTCAAATGGCCTGACCGCGGGGTCGACGCCATACGAACTGGTTTCCATGGACGCATTACGGAGTCTTCCCGCGCCCGGCGGCGGCAGGCGGAGCCTTTATGAGCGCGACGGGCTGGTGGCCGGCACGGAACGGGACGAACGCTGGGTCTTATGGCCCATGGGGATCAGCAGCCCGGGCGCCATGCGTCAATGGGGCACCCATGCCACGGCTTTCGTCGGACGGCGGCATTTCGACGACCCCTATCTGATTGACAAGGCCTTCACCCGATGACGCGTGCGCGAATTGCAAGGACGGCCTTGGCGCTGGCGATTTGGGTGACGGTTTCCGCCGCCGCGCCGGTCGATGAAGCCACCCGGCTGTTCGATAGCGGCAAATATCTTGAGGCGGCGACTCTTGCGGCAAAGGCCAATACGGCATCGAGCCTCGCGCTGGCGGCGCGCTCCATGCTCGCCCACGCGGTTTACGTGGCAAAACCCCCGCAACGTGAAGCAGAAGTCGAAAGGGGCGCCGAGCTTGCCAAAAAAGCGCTGGCCCTCAATTCACGCCATGTGGAAGCGCATTTGCAGATGGTTATCGCGTATTACCAGAAATCCCGCGCCACCACCTCACTTGACGCTTATTTTCAAGGCTATGCCGACAAGTCAAGCGAGCATCTGGCGATCGCGCGGGGGCTGGAGCCAAACAACCCGTGGACCTATTGGCTGTTTGGCGGCTGGAATTATGAAGTGGTCCGCCTCGCCGGACCCATTTTGGCCGACACCCTGTTCAGCGCCAGTCTGGCGGCCGGGCACGCCGCGTTCGCCAAGGCGATTTCACTGATGCCCGACAGCGTGGTTCTGCAATATTCCTTCGCGCGCGCCTTGCTGATGGACGACCCGGAGGAAAACCGGGAAGAGGCTGTTCAGGCGCTGGACAAGGCGCTCGCGGCGAAGCGCAGAAATCATCTGGACAACATCATTGCCGGCCGCGCCCGCTCGGTTATGGACGCCGTGAAGTCAGGGTCCCCGGACGTATTGCGCCGGGCCCTGGAGCCCGACGGGTAACGCGCCACGGCGGTTTATCGATTGGCGGCGGTCTTTCCGACCGCGAATATCGTCAATTAATCCGCTATGAGTCATTGCCTCGGGCGGTATGAATTGTAACTATACTGTTGGATTATCAACCTCACCCATCAGGTCTTCCAAGGAGGAACACATGCCCGTCATCAAGGTAAAAGACATCGCATATGGCCGACTGCGCTCGCCCGATCTGGATGTGCAGGAGGAATTTCTGACCGAATTCGGCATGGTGCGGGTCGAACGCACCAATGACGCGCTCTATATGCGCGGCACCGACGGCGATCAATTCGTCCATGTGACCCATAAGGCGGACAAGCCGAGTTGGGTCGGTTTCGCCTACAACGCCGCCAGTGAGGAAGATCTCGAAATTATTTCCAAGGTGCCCGGCGCGACCGGCATTGAAAACATGGATGAGCCCGGCGGCGGCAAACGGGTCCGGCTGACCGAACCAAACGGTTTTCAGATCGAAATCGTCCACGGCCAAGCCAAGCACGACCCGATCCCGGTCCGGTTCCAGAAGCTCAACATGGGCCCAGAATCGGAAAATCGCGCCGGGGAGTTGATGCGCATTGATACCGGCAAGTCACGGGTCAAAAGGATCGGCCACGGCGTGATGGGCGCGACCAACCTTAAGGAAACCGTCGCCTGGTTCCGCGAGACGCTGGGCTTCATCGGGTCCGACGATGTGTACGCGGGTCAGGAGGACAATCTCATGGGGTCGTTCAGCCGCTGCGACCAAGGCGAAAATTACGTGGATCACCATGTGTTCTTCTGCATTCAGTCCGACCACGCCGGGTTGAACCATCTGTCCTATGAGGTCGCCGATGTGGATGATGTTTTCACCGGGCATGAGTACCTGAAGGGCCTCGATAAATACGAACATATGTGGGGTCTGGGCCGGCATATTCTCGGTAGCCAAATTTTCGATTACTGGGCCGACCCGTATGGCCGGGTTCATGAACATTGGTCCGACAGCGACCGGCTCAATGTCGCCAATGGCAGTAACCTGATTGCGGCGGAAGAAGGCCTTGGCTCGCAATGGGGCGAACCCGCGCCGCAAAAATTCATCGATCGCATCCTCGCATAATCGGAAACGCGGTATGAAATTCATTGGGATCGAAAGCGTGCTTTACGCCGCGCGCGACATGAATAAATCCAAGCGTTTCTTTTCCGACTGGGGCCTGAAGAAAATCAAGGACGGTTCGGCCGGCGTGGTGTTCGAGACCAAGATCGGCAGCCAGATCATTCTGCGTCCGAGGGGTCACAAGAATTTGCCGAAAGCGGCCGCGCGCGGCGTGGATTTCCGCGAGGTGATCTGGGGCGTGTCGTCGAAACGCGATCTGGCGAAAATCAAGCGTGAGCTTGCGCCGGACCATGATCTCCGCATCGACAAGGACGGAACCATCCACACCACGGACCCGAACGGTTTTGGCATCGGGTTCCGGGTCTGGCAACACAAGCGCGGCCTGAAACCCGACCGGGGCGGGGTCAACACGCCCGGTCATAAGGAACGCATCAATGAGATCGGCCGGGTTTACGACCGGGCCCACCCCATTCGCATGGGCCACATCGTGTTCTTCACGCCCGATTTGAAGACGACCGAGGAATTCTACAAGAAACGCCTCGGCTTTGTGCTGTCCGACCGTTACGCGGGCGGCGCCGGGGTGTTCCTGCGCTACGCCGCTGAAAGCGACCACCATAATCTGTTCCTGATCAACCGGCCCGGGGCCAAGCCCGAATTGCAGCACGTGGCGTTTGAGGTCAGCGATATTCATGAGGTCTTCGGCGGCGGCATGCATTTCGACAAGTGCGGCTGGAAAGTCGAAGTCGGCCCGGGACGGCATCCGATCTCGTCGGCCTATTTCTGGTACTTCAAGAACCCATGTGGCGGCGCGGTCGAATATTTCTGCGATTCAGATTACGTCACCGAGGACTGGAAACCGACCGCCTACCGGATCAACCGGTTTTCCGAATGGCACATGGCCGAGGGCATCCGCGTCGCCGACGACGACAAGCAAAAGACACGCCCGGCCATGGCCGCGACTTAGGCGCCCAAACTCAGTTTGATATCAATCGTTTCTGACCTCGGCGCCTTCCTCATGGTCTTCGGCGACCGATTCCCATTTCTTTGGCCGCAAGGCGAAGAATAAGGCGCCAAGGATCATCACGACGATGACCACCGAGACCGGCCGCTGGGCGATGTAAGGGATGATATTGCCGTCGGTTATGGTGATCATGTTGCGGAACCCCTCCTCGGCGATCGGCCCGAGGATGATGCCGAGCAATATACCGGCCGGCGTAAAGTTGTACTTTTGCGCGAAGTAGCCGATAACGCCGAAGACGATCATGATCGCGACATCGTATGGGTTGCCGCTGGCGGTAAAGGTTCCGACGACGCAAAAGATCATGATAATCGGCGCCAGTACCCCGCGCGGCACCAGGGTCGAATACGCCAGGGTGCGGCCAAGGACGGCGGCGATCGCGCCCATCACAATGTTGGCAATGATAAAGCCCCACATCACGGTGTAGATGACATGGGGTGATTTCGTGAAGAGCGAATCTCCCGGCTGCAGGCCATGGATCATCAGCGCGCCCAGAATCACGGCCGCGGATATGCCGCCGGGAATGCCGAGAGCGGCGACGCCCGCGAGGGCCGCGGTAAGTGTGCTACGGATATAGGACAAATTCACCTTCTGTTTTCAGGCGGAGCAGGCCCCGCATTTCGATTTGTTTTCGCCGATATTTTTTCTGTTCCGGCTGACGGGCATTCGGCCGTACGCCGACCGCCACAAATAATTCGTTTGCGGTTGTCAAACGAATTGGTTCGCGATTCGAGAGTCCGCCGGCGG
>JAYZAW010000260.1:0-6867 GCA_036339495.1 Pseudomonadota bacterium
ATTCCTATGTCGACGAGTGGATCCATTCCCTAAAGAATCTCGAGGCGATGGATTTCGAGATTCTCTCAACCGGCCATGGCCGGATCGGCGTAAAACGCGATGTCCGCGACTTTCGCAGCTATATGGAATCGCTCCGTGACCAGGTGACCAATCTGGCGCGCGCCGGTCATTCCGTGGACGAAATTGTCTACAAGGTGACCATGGACAAGTACCGGTCTTGGTTTGGATATGATAAATACGTCGAGGCGAATCCTGGCCATGTACCAGCGGGTGAGCCTGAACCGGCGGGGCAATCCACGGTCGCGCCGCTAATCGAACGAACCGGGTGGTCGCTCCATAACAGCCGGCCACCCGGAACGCTCTCCATTTCCGCCTCCAGCCCGGTTGACTGCGGGGTGAAAATCAGCATGTTTAGGCGCGGCTCCAATTTGGGGGCTAAATTAATATATGTGACCGGGAAACGCCGGTCGAAGCGCCGAAAAATGTCGGGGGGCTGTCGATAATGGCGGATCAGGCCGATACAAAATCTTTCGTTGGACAACCGGTTGAGCGTGTCGAGGACGGCATTTTACTGACCGGGCGGGCGCGATTTTCCGACCATCAGCCGACCGTCACCGGAACGCTTCACGCCGCCATGCTGCGGTCGCCTCACGCCCATGCGGAAATCGTCTCGATCGACAAATCCAGGGCGCTCGCCCTGCCCGGCGTCTCGGCGGTGCTGACCGGCCAGGACCTGACCGAAATGGCGTCGGCCTTCCTGATCGTCATCAAGCAGCCCATGCAGCATTATTCGCTGGCCGTCGGCAAGGCGCGCTATGTCGGTGAACCGGTCGCCGTGGTGGTCGCGACCGACCGCTATATCGCGGAAGACGCGCTCGATCTGATCGACGTGGAATACCGCGTACTCGAAGTCGTGGTGGATCCCCAGGCGGCGACGGTCTCGGGCGCGCCGGTGTTGTACGAGGAAGTCGGGGACAATGTGGTCTCGACCCGCGAATTCAGCTATGGCGATCCGGACAAGGCCTTTGCCGAGGCCGACAAGATCGTTTCCCTGACCGCGCCCTATCCGCGCAATTCCCAGACTCCCATGGAAGGCTTCGTGGTCAATGCGGATTATAGCCCCGACACGGATTCCTACGATGTGGCGTCGAATTACCAGGGACCGTTCACGTCCCATCCGGTGATGGCTTTGGCCCTCGGGGTCCCGTCGTCGCGTTTGCGCATGCGGGTGCCGGCGTTTTCCGGCGGCGGATTCGGCGTCAAGGTTCAGATATTCCCCTATGTGGTTTTGATGTGCCTGTGCTCCAAGGTCGCCGGCCACCCGGTCAAATGGGTCGAGGACAGGCTGGAGCATCTCAGCGCGGCGGCGGCGGCCCCCAACCGGGTCACCGAAATCGAGGCCGCGGTCAAAAGCGACGGCACGGTCACCGCGTTCCGCTTCGACCAGCTTGATGATTACGGCGCCTATCTGCGCGCGCCCATGCCGGGGCCGCTCTACCGCATGCACGGCACGCTGACCGGCGCGTACTACATCAAGAATCTCGCGGTCCGGAACCGCGTCGTGATGACCAATAAATGCCCGTCCGGCATGATAAGGGGTTTCGGCGGGCCGCAGATGTATTTCGCCATCGAACGGTTGATGCACCGGGTCGCGGTTGAACTCGGTCTCGACCCGCTTGAGCTGATCAAGAAAAACCTGGTGCCGGCGGGATCGTTCCCTTATCGCGCGGCGGCCGGCGCCCTGTTCGATTCCGGCGATTATCAAACGGCGGTCGAAAAGGCGGTCAATGAGGGCGGGCTGGACGAGCTCAAAAATCGCCGCGACGCGGCCCGCGCCGACGGCAAGCTGTACGGCATCGGCTATTCGGTGGTGGTCGAGCCGGCGCAATCCAATATGGGCTATTTGTCCAATATCCTGCCGGCCGAGGAACGCCGCAAGAACCCAAAGGGCGGCGCGGTCTCGAACGCGACGGTCAATGTCGACCCGCTCGGCACCGTTTCGGTGACCGCCGATTCCCTGCCCCAGGGCCAGGGCCACGCCACGGTCCTGTCGCAGATCGTGGCCGACGAACTGGGGCTGACGCCGGCCGATGTCAGCGTGAACATGGAGCTCGACACCCAAAAGGACGCCTGGTCGATCGCCACAGGCAATTACTCGGCGCGGTTTTCGTCCTCGACCACGGTCGCCGCCCATAAGGCCGCCGTCAAGGTGCGCGATAAGGTGGCGCGGATCGCCAGCGCCACGCTCAACGTGCCGGCGGACCGGCTGGAATTCGCCGATGGCAAAATTTTCGCCGCCGACAATCCGGAAAACAGTCTGAAATTTTACCGCGTCGCCGGTTCGGCCCACTGGACGCCGGGCAGCCTACCCGATGAAATGGACCCCGGCATTCGCGAAACCGGCACCTGGTCGCCGCCCCAGCTGGAGCCGCCCAATGACGAGGATCAGATCAACACCTCGCTGACTTACGGCTTCGTGTTCGATTATTGCGGCGTCGAAATCGACCCCGATACGGGCCAGGTGCATGTCGACAAATACATCACCATGCATGATTCCGGCAAGTTACTGAACCCGATGCTGGCCGATGGCCAGGTCTATGGCGCGTTTTCCTGGGCGATCGGCTGCGCGCTGTTTGAAGAATTCGCCTATGGCGACGACGGCAGCTTCCTGAGCGGCACGTTCGCCGATTACCTGTGCCCGACCGCGCCGGAAGTTCCCCGGCCCCAAATCCTTCATATAGAAACGCCGACCACATTCACGCCGCTGGGGGCCAAGGGCATCGGCGAGGGCAATGTGATGTCGACGCCGGCCTGCCTCGCAAACGCGGTGTGCGACGCGCTGGATATCAAGACCGTCAGCCTGCCCATGTCGCCGTCGAAAATCAGCGCGCTGATCCAGGCCGAGGAAAAACCACCGCCCGCAGGAGCCGCAAGGCAACCGGACGCCGCGCCGTCCGAGGGCGGTCGCGTCATCAAGGGTTCCGGCGAAACCACGGTGCCGGCCCCGCCCGACGAGGTCTGGCGGACGTTGCTGGACCCGGACAAGCTGGCCGCCGTGATCCCGGGATGTCATAGCCTCGACAAGGTCGGTGACGACAGCTACCGCGCGGAAGTCAGCCTCGGCGTCGGCGTGGTGCGCGGGCGGTTTCGCGCCTCGGTCGATATGTCCGACATGGACCCGCCCAATTTCGTCCGACTGTCGGGCGGCGTGCAAGGCCCGCTCGGGGCCTCGAAAGGCGCCGGAAATGTGCGGCTGAAAGCGGTCGAAGGCGGCACCTTCGTGACCTATGACTACGAGGTCGAGATTTCCGGCAAGGTCGCCGCGGTCGGCGGGCGCATGCTGGAAGGCGCGTCGCGCATTGTGATCGGGAAGTTCTTCGAACGGCTGGTGTCGCAGGTCGGCGGTAAGGCGCCCTCCCCCACCGGTGAAACACTTTGGCAACACATTCTACGTGCGTTCGGGATTGGACGATGAAGCCGAAAGCATTCGATTATCTCCGCGCGGCAAGCGCCGATGAAGCGGTTGCCGGACTGGCCAAGGGCGGCGATGGCGCGCGTATTCTCGCCGGCGGCATGTCACTGGTGCCGATCCTGAATTTCCGCCTCGCCGACCCCGAACTGCTGATCGATATTTCGCAAGTCAAGGACCTCGATTACATCCGGGTCGACGGAAACATGGTCCAGATCGGCGCATCCACCCGCCAGGCCAAGGTGATGGCGTGGCCGGAACTGGCCGAGCGCGTGCCTTTGCTGTCCAAGGCGCTGCCCCATGTCGGGCATTATCAGACCCGCAGCCGGGGCACGGTTTGCGGCTCGCTGGCCCATGCCGATCCCAGTTCGGAGATCCCGCTGTGCCTCGCCACGCTGGGCGGCGAGGTGGTGTTGAAATCGGCCTCCGGCGAACGCCGGCTCGGCGCCGATGATTTCCAGACCGGCATGCTGTCGACCGCCAAGCGCGACGATGAGATGGTGCTGGCGGCGCGTTTTCCGGTCGCCGAAAACGGTACGGGTTACGCGTTCGACGAAATGGCGCAGCGGCGCGGCGATTTCGCCATCGTGGCCGTGGCGGCCGCGGTCTCGGGTTCCAAAATCAGGCTTGGCGTCGGCGGAGTCGCCGACAAGCCGACCGTCGCCGAATGGGGCAATATTGCCGGTGACGAGCTCGACGACGCGCTCAACGCCTTTGCCTGGGATCTCGGCGGGTATGACGATGTCCATGCGGCGGCGCGCTATCGCCGCGAATTGGTGCGCCGCCTTGGCCGCCGCATCATTGAGGAGGCCCGCGCATGACCGAACTTGGCCGCAACGCCCGTCACAATATCAGCTTCATCCTGAACGGAGAGAGCGTGTCCGGCAGCGCCGAACCGCGCATGCTGCTGACCGATTTCCTGAATTACGAGCTCGGCCTGACCGGCAATCATGTGGGATGCGAACACGGCGTTTGCGGCGCCTGCACCCTGCTGATCGACGGCAATCCGGAGCGGGGCTGCCTGACCTTCGCGGTCCAGGTCGACGGCCGCGACGTCAAGACCGTCGAAAGCATCGCCGGGCGCGAAGGCAATCTCAATGATCTGCAACTGGCGTTCCGCAAGCATCACGCGCTGCAGTGCGGCTATTGCACGCCGGGTATCCTGATGTCGCTGACCGCCTATCTGGAAGACACGCCCGACCCCAGCGAGGAAGAGCTGCGCGACATGCTGTCGGGCCACATCTGCCGCTGTACCGGCTATGTCGGCATGGTCAACGCGGTGATGGACGTGGTCGAACAGCGCAAGGCGAAGGCTTAAAGTTCGTCTTGCAGTAAGTCCGAGAGAATTTTACGCACCTGCATGGGGCCGTTATCGATATTGATATCGACCCGCGGCGCGGCCGGCCGCGCCAGCAGTGCTTGCTGCTGAATTTCCAGTATTTCCACGTCTTCGATGAAGGTCAGTTGCCCGCCCTCGGCCAGCAGCCGCGATGTCTCCGCGTCTTCAAGCTTGTAATTGCGCGCATAGCACCAGTGATAATGGGTCGAGGTTTCGGTTTCCGGCGTGATCAGATGGGTCGACCACATGGATATGCCCCTGGACCGGTCGCCGTCCGGCGCGCCGGTCCCGGCGTCGGCGCACCCGATATCGAGATGGATCGCCGCCGGAGCCTCCCAATTGACAATCTGCCAACGGTCCACATTGCCCGCAAATCCGCCCGCCGCGACGAACATCGGCGGCGGCGTCACATCAAGCATCCAGCGCCCGACCGTCACCCGGTCGCCGTCGCGCGTAGTATCCACGCCGACAAGCCCGTCGCTGGCGTCGCCGGCGATTGTCCTAGTGTGGATATAGCTCACATGGGTGAGATCCATCAGATTATCGACCAGCAGCCGGTAATCGGCGTTCATATGCAGGCATCCCATCACCGGCGTCCAGCCGGGATCATCCAACCACCAGACATCGGGGATTTCAGACTCGTCGGCCAGAGCCGGATCACCCATCCAGATCCAGGCGACATTCCATTTCTCGATAACGGGATAGGATTTGACCGATGCTCCGGGCGGAATTTTCGCTTGCCCCGGGACAGAAACGCAGTCTCCCGCGCCATCGAATTCGAGGCCGTGATACCCGCATTGAAGATTGTCGCCGATCACCTTGCCCATGGAAAGCGGCAGGGCGCGGTGACAGCAGCGGTCGTTGATGGCGGCAAGGACGCCGTCGGCGCGGCGGAAAAACACCACCGCCTCGTTCAGGATCGTGCGCGCAAAGGGCTCCCCGCCGATGTCGTTCGACCAGCCGCCCGCGTACCAGTAATTCCGCAGAAACGCCATTAATAAGGATCCTTAGTGAACAATCAGGCCGCCATCGACCACGATGGTCTGGCCGGTCATGAAATCGCTGTCGGCCGAGGCCAGGAACACCGCCGTGCCGACCAGGTCATCCGGCAGTTCGTCACGCTTGAAGGCGCGCGCGTTCAGGCTCATGTCCACATTGGCCTGCAAATCCTCGCGCCGCGCCTCGACCTGCTCCGACATGGTCAGCCCCGGCGCAATGGTGTTGACGCGGATGCCGTCATCGCCCAGTTCACGGGCCAGCGCGCGGGTCATTGCGTCGACCGCGCCCTTGCTGGACACATAGTGCAGCATCCACGGCACGCCCATCTGCACGGTCGAGGACGCGATATTGACGATCTTGCCGTAGCCCTGCTTTTTCATCTCGGGGACCACCGCCTGGCAGCACAGGAACACGCCGCGCACATTGACCGCCATCAGCTCATCCCATTCATCGACGTCGATCTCGAGAAAGCTGCGGCGTTCGATATTGGCGAACAGCGCGGCATTGGGCACAAGAACATCGACTTTTCCATAGGTCTCGACGGCGGTGTTCACCATTCCCTGGACCTGGAACTTGTCGGACACGTCCACCTGCAAGCCAATCACATCGCCGCCCGATTGCTTGATAGTGTTGACTACATTGGTAGAGTCCAAAATATCGGCGATAACGATTTTGGCGCCCTCTTCCGCGAAGCGCCTGGCATATGCCGCGCCGATACCCTGCGCCGCGCCGGTAATGATCGCGACCCTGCCGTCCAGTTTACCCATGATGTCCCTCGTCCATATTTTTCTTGCCGCTTCAGGATAGCGCAGCCGGCGGCGGAGTGCGATACTCGGCGATCGATTGGTGCGATTGATTCTGAAGAGTCCCTTTATCGGCTTTTCGCAAAAGTCTTTCCGCGCCGAAAAATTCCCTCACCCCTCGCGGGAGAGGGGGACCCGCCGCGTAGCGGTGGGGGGTGAGGGGGTAACCGCCGGCAGGAGGCAAAAGATGACGCGCTGATCGCGCTTACCCCTCACCCTCCCACGCCGCTGCCGCGTCGCGAGCCCCTCCCTCTCCC
>JAYZAW010000261.1:0-14433 GCA_036339495.1 Pseudomonadota bacterium
CCGACACCCCCGCCCGTTCCCCCCGGGGGCCTGCTGGGGGGGCGGGGCCGCCGCGGCCCCCCACCGCCGCCCAGCGACGCCGAGATCGCCCGCGCAGCCTCGCACACCTTGTCCTTGAATTCACCCTCTAGGGTCAATTGATCGACCGATTGTTCGGCAGCGGTGATATTGATCGCGCCGACCGCACGCCCGGTGGAATCGCGCAAGCCGGCCGCGACGCTGACCACGCCGCGCTCAAAAAACGATCGGCTCACCACATGGCCGCGTGCAGCGTCGTCGCGCAGCATCGCCCGCAGGATTTTGACGTTGCGCGGGGTCTGATCGGTAAAACTTTCCAGCGCCCGGCCGCCGCCATAAATTTCTTCAAGTTCGTCATCATTGAGATCGGCCAGCAGGACCCGGCCCATGGAGGACGCATGGGCGGGCAGCCGGGACCCGGCGCGGATATTGCTCGCCAGGGTCGATCGGCTGGCATAGCGGCTGAGATAGACGATATCGCCCCGGTCCCGGATCGCAAGATGGGTCGACGCGCCGGTTGCGTCGCGCAGGGCTTCCAGGATCGGCTGGGCAATTTCCGGCAGTTCCAGCGCGCTGAGATATTCGAAACCGAGCCCGAGCACGGCGGGGCCCAGCCGGTAGCCGCTTGCACCGTCGTCACGCAACAAAAAACCCATGTTTTCCAATGTATGCAACAAACGGAACACGGTCGAGCGCGGCAGACCGAGCGTGCGCGCGAGGTCGCCCGGCTGATGCACCGGGGCTTCCCGGGAAAAACACCGCAGCAGCTTCAGCCCACGCTCCAGCCCGGGCACCATGTAGCGGTCCTTGTCGCCCGCTTCGGTCACGGATGGGCCTCCAGGAATTGACCGAGCGCATCGTTGAACAATGTCGGGTTTTCCACGTAGCAAGCATGGCCGAGACCCGGCAGGCTGCGATAGACCGCGCCGGGAATCGCGGCGGCGATCCGTTGATTGAGCGCTTCCGGGGTGACCGTGTCGGCCGACCCGCACAACACCATCGCGGGCACCGAGATGGTCGCGATGTCGTCGAAAATATCAGACGAATGAAGCATCCGGGCGGCCTGGCAATAACCGTCCACGCGCAACCCCGCCATCACGGCCCGAACCTTGGCCAGCGCATCATCCGAGGCGTTGGGCGACAGTACTTCACGTCCCCGGGCTTCGGCCATGCCGGCCGGGCCGAGGTCGCGGATCGCGCCGATGCGTGCATTCAACCGGTCGACCCGGGCCGCGTGATCGGCCTTGGCGTACCCCGCCGTCGCGCTGGCCCGCGTTACGGTCAAAAGCCGTTCCGGGTAGCGCGCCGCGACGGCCGAGCCGATCACCGTGCCGAGCGAATGGCCGACGAGATGGATTTTTTCGATGTCCAGCGCATCCAGAAGCGCCGCGGCGGCGGCGGCGTAATCCGCGGAGTTGGGCGTTTCCGCGTCCAGCGGGTCGGATGCGCCATAGCCGGGCGCGTCCCAGGCGATCATGCGCCACTTTCGGGACAGCCCGTCGAACTGCCCTTTATAGGACGCCGATCCGGAACCGATCCCATGCAGGAACAGCACCGCCGGCCCCTGCCCCGCCTCGCGGTAGGAGATCTTCCGGCCATTGCAGTCGGCGGTTTTGCGTTCCGGCAGAGCCATGGCCCCGATCAGCGCTTGATCTTGGCCAACGGATGATCCGCCGGATAGGTCGGCGTCACCGGCTTCGACGCACCGATCATGACACACATCAGCGCTTCTTCCTGGCCATGGTTATAGAGCCCCCGATAGACCCCGGGGGGAACCGACGCCAGATCGCGTTCGCGCAATTCGGTCTCCCAGGTCTCTCCGTCATGTTCGTAGGTCAGCTTGATCTTGCCGCGCAGCATGAAAAACACTTCCTCGACATCCACATGAACATGCATCGGGCCTTCGCAGCCGGGCGGCAGAACCATGGTGGAAAAGGTGAAATGTTCCGACGGCACGGTGTTTTCATCGCCGGCGACGCCGGTCCCGCCGGTGCCCATATAGCGCATTTGGGCGCGGCGGTATTTGGGATCGAAATCGGCCTGGAACTTCAAGGCGTCCCAATCATATGTCCGCGTGTCGTAGCGCGCGATGCGGGCGTTGGCCCATTCGCTCAGATTCTGTCCCTCGGGCATTTCGACTTTTGGTGTTGTTCCGGAATCCATTTCCACTCTCCTTCGGATTAATTGAAAACAAAGCCGCCATTGGCGGGCAGCAATTGACCGGTGACAAAATCGGCGGCGTCGGACAGAAGGTACATGACGGGTCCGACCACGTCGTCGGGCACCATCGCGCGGGGCATCGATCTCGCCTCGATATTATGCCGGTGGCGTTCCTCGGGGATATATTCGGTCGCCTCGACCAAGGTGAGGCCCGGCGCGATGGCGTTGATCGAAATGCCGTTGGGGCCCAATTCCCGGGCCAGTGACCGCGTCATGGCAATCACCGCGCCCTTGGAAGATACATAATGCAGCAGGTTCGGCGCGCCCCAGATCGCGGTGTCGGACGCGACATTGACGATCTTGCCGTTGCCCGCCTTGCGCAGATGTGGCAGGCATGCCTTGATCATCAGCCACGTGCCGCGCACGTTCACATTCATCACCCGGTCCCAGGTCTCGATGTCGATTTCCTCGCAGGTCTTGCCGCCGATACCGGTGGCGATGGCCGCGTTGTTGATCAGCCCATCGATCCCGCCGAGATGTTCGGCGGCGGCGGCGGCGAGCGCTTCGACCGAGTCCGGATCGGCCAGATCGAGCGGCGCGAAATATACCTCCGACCCGGTCGCCCTGATCGCGTCGGCGGCGGCCCGGCCGGCGTCGTCGAGAATATCCGCCAGCATCAGCCGTGCGCCGGCCCGGGCCGCCTGTTCGGCATAAGCCCGCCCGAGACCCCGCGCGGCGCCGGTAATCACAATGCGCCGTTGGTCGAGCGACACCACATTCTTCATGACAAAGCCTCCGCGCCGGACGCGTCTTCGTGGGCGTCGGCCAGGGCGACAAGCTGGCTTTCGGCCTCCTTGTTCATCATGCGGCGGACCCGAGCCAACCCGGTGTCATGCTGATACAGAAATTCCCTGTCGCGGGCGTCGTTGGGCATGCCTTCGAGGACGAGCCGGTCCTGCTCCAGCACATCCCAATGCAGCACTTCGAGCCGGGTCCGGTACATGAACTTCCAGACATCGCGCTGCCAGCCCGATACCTTGCGGGTGCGCCAAAAAAACACCCGGCAATTTTCATTATCGATCGGCGTCACGAAGCCCATGATGCCGAACACGCCGCCCGGTCCGGCGTTCTGCCGATAGGGCAGCGTCAGACGCATCCAATAAGCGCCCGTGTCGGCGAACTCGACCCAGTCGAAATTGACGTCGCGCTGGCCATCCTTTTCGAAGATCAGCCCGTCATCCGTGTCCCGCACGCGCATCACGGCTTCTTTATCGCCGTCGGCCATGGAATGGGACACGGCATGCAGATAGGTGCCGTGCATGGGATCCATGACATTGTCGATGGCGTAGCGGTAATTACAGTTCCAATGGGCAGTGCAGAGCAGCCCGTCCCATTCGTCCGAGAGAAACTGTTCCGGCATCTCGAACTCGACCGGGTCGGGATGCAGTTCATCGCCGAACCAGACGAAAATGCCGCCCATATGTTCGAAGCATGGGTAGGATTTTACGGCCTGTTCGCCTTCGAGCGGGCATTTCGTCACCGCTGGAACGTTGGCCACGACGCCGTCGCCGGTAATCTGTAGACCGTGATACCAGCACGCCAGATGATCGCCTATCGAATGCCCCATGGACAGCCGCGCACCGCGATGGGGGCAGCGGTCTTCCAACACGTTCACCTTTCCCGCGCCGTCGCGCCATACCACGATCGCATCGCCAAGCCGCTTCATGCCGACCGGCTTGTCGGTGATCGTCCAGCTTGCGGCAATCGGATACCATCTGTTGCGCACGCCGCGATCGACAAGTTCTTCGATCTTGTCCGGGGAAATTCGCGAATCGGTCATTTTGCGTCTCCTTATTCCCTGAACGGCCGTCAACGGCCGAGCCGTTTCATTTCAGCTTCAAAGCCATCGGTCGTCCAGTTGCCGCCTTCGCGGTTTCGAAAATTCATCCCATTGAACCGATCTACAATGCCGTTAAGATCGGACACGCCGCCGTCGAACACGGCTTCCAGAGCCTCGGACAATCCGATCTCGAACGTCGTCAGTTCAACGCCTTCGCGAGTCTGCCACACGATATTTTCCGGTTCGGGATATCCGACTGCCATGCTTCCATCCTCCGCTTATTCCGGCTTGAAACATTGTTTCATATATAAAACTTTGTTTCAAATGTGATCTTATCGTGAAGCTGTGAACCGGTCAATGTCGAAGAATCTTACCCAATACGGGCTGTCATTGGCCGCGATCCAGGCGAATCAAATAATTCATAATTCGGTTTCGGCATGATTTGCCGCTTGATAGAATAGGATACGGAAACTGGGCGTTGAGCAAGGTTGCGTAACGCCATATGCAGGGTCTTGGCCTCGACGGCCTACTTAGTGGAAATAGATGCCTTCCAACGCCACCAGCGGCACGGGCAACGTTGATTTGCCCGCGCACGACAATCAAATTTCCGGCGCATTTGCGGATGACGCCGCATGGCGACATGTCAGTTCGGTCACCAAGGCGGCCGGTTCGTCGTTTTACGGCGCGATGCGCCTGCTGCCGGTGGCGCGCCGTGAGGCCATGTTCGCGATCTATGCATTTTGCCGCGAAGTTGACGACATCGCGGACGGCGACCAACCGACCGACGAAAGACGCCGGCTATTGGATGAATGGCGGGCGGAGATCGACCGGGTTTATGACGGAGAACCTTCCTTGCCGACGGCGCGCGCACTGGTCGAGGCGACGGCTCGGTTTGACCTGCAGCGGGCGGATTTCATGGCCGTAATCGACGGCATGCAAATGGATGTCGACCAGACCATCGCCGCGCCGACCCTGGCCGAACTGGAAACATATTGCGCACGGGTTGCCGGCGCGGTCGGGTTGCTGTCGATCCGTGCTTTCGGGATTTCGACCAAACGCGCCGAAGAATTCGCCCTTGCTCTCGGCACGGCCCTGCAACTGACCAACATTTTACGCGATCTGAGACAGGATGCCGAAATCGGCAGGCTCTATTTGCCCCGTGAATTTTTGACCGGGCATGGAATTGATTCGCGAAACCCGGATGAGGTTCTGGCTCATCCCGCTCTCGGCGGGGTCTGCGAGGAAATCGCGGCGATGGCGCGTGACCGCTATGACTTGGCGGTCAAGGCGCGGGCCGATTGCCCGGGCAAGGCGCTGCGTCCCGCGATGGTCATGATGGAGATGTATCGAAAGGTGCTGGAACGGCTGACACAAAGGGGTTGGCGGGATCTCGACACGCCGGTTCGCGTGACGAGCCCGGAAAAAATTTGGGTCGCGTTGCGCTACGGACTCATGTAGTGATCCCATATTATCGCGGTTCAGCCACCGGGTGAGGCAAATCGTGATGAATTCGAGTTGAATGTCGCGGCTGTGTTGGACATTTGCGTAGGAGCGAATTAGTTTGCCTAAAGAAGGATCGATTCGTGATTTTCGATCCGGTTCGCGGGGGATGGTATCAAAAGGAGAGTAGGCTTGCAGGGTTCCGCCTTGCCGGGGGAGGTCCCTTCCAAACCTGACACTGGATTACCAAGTGGGTTGTCCGTCGCAATGCCGACGGAGACAGACGCGCGTCTCGACGACGTCATTGAAGAAGCGCGCGAAGCTTTGCTGGCGCGACAGACCGAAGACGGCCATTGGGTTTACGAGTTGGAAGCGGACGCGACCATACCCGCCGAATATATCCTGCTCGACCATTTTCTGGATGAGCTGGACCCGGACACCCTGGACATTCATCAACGCCTCGCCCGGTATCTGCGCGAAATCCAAGGTGAAGACGGCGGCTGGCCGTTGTTCCACGCCGGCGATACCGATATCAGCGCCACCGTCAAAGCCTATTACGCGTTGAAGCTGACCGGCGATTTGCCCGATGCGCCCCATATGGAACGCGCCCGTGACGCCGTACTCGGTCTGGGCGGCGCGGCGCGGTGCAATGTCTTTACGCGCATCATGCTGGCCTTGTTCGGCCAGGTGCCGTGGCGCGCGGTGCCGGTCATGCTGGTGCAGATCATCCTTTTGCCACGCTGGTTCCCGTTCCATTTGTCCAAGGTTTCCTATTGGACGCGAACCGTGCTCACGCCCCTTCTGGTGCTGATGGCGGAAAAACCGCAAGCGCGGAACCCAAAGGGCGTTAAAATCGACGAACTGTTCACCACGCCACCGTTTCAGGAACGGCGATACATGGTGAATTCGACCGGCGCGCTGCTCGGACATATGTTCCTGTGGCTCGACCGTGGAATGCGGTTGGCGTTGACGGTGTTCCCGAACCTGTGGCAACGCCGCGCCACGGACCGGGCGGTAAAATTCGTCACTGAACGTCTCGATGGCGAGGAAGGCCTCGGGGGTATTTTCCCGGCCATGGCCAACGCCGTCATGATGTTCGACACGCTGGGCTACGAAAAAGACCATCCCCATTTCGTGCAGGCCCGGAATGCCGTGAAAAACCTGGTGGTGATCGACGGCGACAGAGCTTATTGCCAGCCTTGCGTATCGCCGGTCTGGGACACGGCCCTGGCCCTGCATGCTCTGCTGGAAACCAATCACGAGGAAGACGCCGCCGCCGTGAAACGGGCGACCAAATGGCTCCGCGATCATCAAATTCTCGACATCAAGGGCGATTGGCATGATCAACGTCCGGGATTGCGCCCCGGCGCCTGGGCATTCCAGTACCGCAACGAATACTATCCCGATACCGACGACAGTTCGGTGGTGGCCATGGCGCTCGACCGGGCCGACAGCGACGAAAACCGGGAATCGGTCGATCGCGGCGTCGAATGGATAATCGGCATGCAATGCCGCAACGGCGGCTGGGGATCGTTCGACGCCGACAACACACTTTACTATTTGAACCATATCCCGTTCGCGGACCATGGCGCGCTGCTCGACCCGCCGACCGAGGATGTCTCGGCGCGCTGCATAAGTCTGCTGGCCCAGCGCGGGCATTCGGCCGACCATCCCGCGATGGCGACGGGGATCGACTATCTGAAACGAACCCAGATGGATGACGGTTCCTGGTATGGCCGCTGGGGCACCAATTACATCTACGGCACCTGGTCGGTGTTGTGCGCGCTGAACGCCGTGGGGGAAGATCCCCAGGCGCCCTATATCCGCCGCGCGGTGGGATGGCTGAAATCCCGCCAGCTTGAAGACGGCGGGTGGGGCGAGGATTGCGCAAGCTACTGGCCGGGGCGCGAACGGGAAGTCAAGGGCAGCGCGGCGTCACAGACCGCATGGGCGATGCTCGGCCTGATGGCCATGGGCGAAGCGCAGAGCGACGCCGTCCGGCGCGGCGTCGAATATCTGCTCGACGCGCCGAAGAACGGTTCCGGATGGGAAGAAAAATTTTATAACGCGGTCGGTTTCCCGCGCGTGTTTTTCCTGAAATATCACGGCTACAGCACCTATTTCCCGCTTTGGGCCTTGGCGCGCTACCGGGCGCTCACAAAGGGCGGCTTGAACCACACGCCGCACGGCATGTGACGCGTGAGGATGTGACCCGTCTGGGAATCGTCACCGGCCTGGCTTTCGAAGCCGCCATTCTGAACCAACATTTCAAATCAAAACAACCCGGGACGGAGCGTCCCGATATTCGGATCGCCGGCGCGGACGCGGCGCGCGCGCATCTCGCCGCGCGCGCCATGATCGATTCCGGTGCGACAGCGCTGATGAGTTTCGGCATCGCCGGCGCGCTCGACCCAAAGCTCGTTCCGGGTGACCTGGTGATCGCAAGCGGCATTATCGGGCCGGACGGCGAAACCGTTTCAGTGGATTCGCCCTGGGCGGCGCGCCTGACCCGACTGGTGGAAAGCCAATGCCGCGTGATCAGCGCCGATCTCGCCGGCAGCGGCGGCGGGGTCGCCACCACGGCGGAAAAGGACGAAATGTTCCGCGCCACCGGCGCAATTGCTGTCGATATGGAAAGTTTCGCGGTCGGCCAGGCGGCGCGGGATGGCGGGGCGACGTTCTGCGCGGTGCGCGCGATCGCCGACCCGGCTCAGCGCGAAATTCCCAGCTGGGCGGCGGGCGCGATATCATCAACCGGGAAAACCCGGCCGATGGCCGTGCTGACGGGGATGTTCAGCCGGTCGGGGCAAATCGGAAATTTGGCGCGGCTCGCCCGCGACAGCCAGGCGGCAAAGGCGTCGCTAGGCCGCGTCGCTTTGCTTGGCGCCCCCGGCTTCGGACTCTAGCCCGTTCACCTTGTCCTTGACGATTCCGTCGAACACGAAATCCGCCTTGCGCGCGCTGTCCAGCGGGATTTCAGGGGCCATGTCGCCGGTCGTGCGAATGCCGCGCAGCGCAACCATCATCGCCTTCAGCGGGTGATCGACCGTATCGGTCACCGCAGTCGCCTCATAGCCGCAATGGGCCATGCAATCTGAACATTTTTCGTAATTGCCGGTGCCGTACAGATCCCAGTCGGTTTCTTCCATCAGCTCCTTGAAGCTACCAACATAGCCCTCGCCCAATAAATAGCAGGGTCGTTGCCAACCAAACACGGTGCGGGTCGGATTGCCCCAGGGCGTACAGTGATATTGCTGGTTCCCGGCCAGAAAATCGAGATACAGGCTGGAATGGCTAAGCGGCCATTTCGCGCCATTGCGTAGCGAAAACACATCGCGGAACAGTTGCTTGGTCTTGCGCCGGTTCAGGAAGTGCGCCTGGTTCGGGGCCCGTTCGTAGGCATAGCCGGGCGATACCGTAATGCCGTCGACGCCGAGCGCGGTCGCCGCATCGAAAAAAGACGCGATCTCCGCCGGGTCGACGCCGTCAAATATCGTGCTGTTGACGTTGACGCGGAACCCCCGTTCACGCGCCGCCGCAATAGCCGCCACGGCTTTGTCGTAGACGCCGTCCTGGCATACCGCGGCGTCATGAATTTCCCGGTTGCCGTCGAGATGGATCGAAAAGGTCAGGAAATCGCTCGGCGTGTAATCATCGAGCTTCTTTTCCAACAGCAGGGCATTGGTGCAGAGATAGACGAATTTCTTGCGCGCCACGATGCCCTTGACGATTTCCGGCATTTCATTGTGGATCAACGGCTCCCCGCCGGCGATCGACACCACCGGCGCGCCGCATTCATCGATCGCGGCGAGCGCCTCTTTCAGGCTCACGCGCCGGTTGAGGATCGGATCGGGGTAATCGATCTTGCCGCAGCCCGCGCAGGCGAGATTGCATCTGAACAACGGCTCAAGCATCAGAACAAGCGGGTAACGCTTCACCCGTTTGATCCGTTGTTTGAAAACGTAGGCCCCAACGCGAATTTTTTGGGAAACCGGAATCGCCACGAACACTCACCCCTGAAAACACCCTGAATAGCGCTTTGAAAACGCTTTTCGTTTCGCGGGAGAATTCATCAAGCATCCTCCCCACCGATGTGAGATATAACAACAACACGCAACAATCCAGTGCTCAATCAATAAATCGCGCGAATCACGACAAAAACACGCAATATTGCGTCTTATTCGACAGTGGAAATGTGCGGCAATATTTCGTTTTGTGCCCGCGCGATGTCTTCCGGAAAATCGATCTCGACCCAGGGCACGCCGGTGACGTCTTCATATCCGAACCTTCCCCGTGGCGCGGCGAGCAGAAGATCGCGGATCGCTTCCTCATAGGGTTCATCGATCCGGCCCGCCGAAACATAGTCGTCGGCGCGGGCCGCGAGCGCGCCGGCGGTTCCGGGCGACAGGCGAAAGAAACCCACGGATTCACCGCAATGGTCGAACTTGGTTTCGATCTTTTTGCGGAAATCCACGATGCGGCCGTCGCGGACACAGATTTTCACAGGTTCGTTGCCCGGCTCGAAATCGCCGTCATATAGCAGACAGTCGGCGTGATCGGATGTCAGGAGGCGGGCAATCATCGTTCTGTCATAAAGGACGTCGGCGTCCATCAGGAGGATGTCATCCGCCCCGGTCATCTCATGGCGCATGCACCAGAGCGTGACCATGCTGCCGTCGCGGTAGCGGTCATTGGTCACCAGCCGGACCGGAACCGACGGCGATAGCGCCCGTAGCTCGGCGGCGATCAGATCGGCGCGAAACCCGACGCCGATGGAAATTTCCGCGACTCCGGCCGTTGTCAGGATTTCAATGTGGCGGGCCAGCAGAGACGCACCGCCGAATTGCAAAAGCGCTTTCGGGCGATCATCGGATCCGGCGCCGAGCCGGGCGCCGACCCCGGCGGCGAGAATGATGGCTTTGGTGGACATGCCGGATTTATATCAAGGATCAATTTGCCGTGACAGGCCGAAATCAAAACCGGATTTCTGCCATTATCCACGGTTAAGTCGGTCCGACTGGGATTGCGATCAGGCGTCGCAGCGCTTAGATATGAACCCGGAGGCGTTGGATGCGCTTTAGTTTAAATTCTATGCGGATAAATCGAATTCGCGGGCAATATTTGCTGTCGGTCATGTTGGCCTGCACTCTGATTGCCCTGTCGCGACCTATTTTGGCGCTTGATGACCCGGTCACCCCAATGCAGCTGGTCGAACAGTTCCACGGCAAACTTCTGGCCGTCATGAAGGACGCGAAACGGCTTGGCTATCGCGGGCGGCTGGCGGCGTTGACGCCCGAGATTGCGCGCGCCTTCCATCTGCCGGTCATGACCCGCATCGTGGCGGGACGCTATTGGAAACAAATGTCCAAGCCCCAGAAACAATCCCTGGTGGCGGCGTTCAGCCGCATGACCACGGCGACCTATGCCCATCGGTTCAACGGCTATGGCGGCGAGACATTCCGCTTTGTCAAAACCACGAATGTGCGCAAAAAAGCGGTGATGATCAAGACTGAGCTGGTCAAATCCGACGGCTCCGCGGTCAAGCTCGATTATCTCTTGAAGCGGTACCGAAAAGGCTGGCGGGTCATTGATATCTACCTCGACGGATCATTCAGCGAGCTCGCCACCCACCGGTCGGAATATTCCAGCGTATTGCGCCGCAAGGGCCTCGACGCCCTGATCGGAAAAATCGGCAACAAAGTCGCCCAATTCGCGGCCGACGATAAGTGATCCCGCCTGCCGCTTGCTCCTCACGCGATAATCTGGTCTAACCAGATGATCCAAACCCAAGCGGAATAATGAGTCCATGGCGACAAATATCGACGTCCGGCGCGACGATCCCGCACCCGCGCTTTCCCCCAAGCTTTCGAAGGCGGCGCAGCTTCGCGCACAGCTGAAATCCCCCGAACTCAGCTTCCTGATGGAGGCCCACGACGGGCTGTCCTCCAAAATCGTCGAGGAAGCCGGATTTCGCGGCGTCTGGGCATCCGGTCTGTCCATGGCGACGGCGCTGGGCGTGCGCGACAGCAACGAGGCGTCCTGGACCCAGGTGCTCGAAATTCTCGAATTCATGTCCGATGCGACTTCGATCCCGATCCTGATGGATGGCGATACGGGGTTCGGCAATTTCAACAATATGCGCCGCCTGGTGCGCAAGCTGTGCCAGCGCGATATCGCCGGGGTCTGTATCGAGGACAAGCTGTTTCCCAAGACCAACTCGTTCCTCGGCCACGGCCAGCCGCTGGCCGATATCGATGAGTTCTGCGGCAAGATCAAGGCCGGCAAGGACAGCCAGACCAATGATGACTTTTGTGTTGTGGCGCGCATCGAGGCGTTGATCTCGGGCTGGGGGCTGGATGAAGCGCTGCGCCGCGCCGAAGCCTATCACGACGCCGGCGCCGACGCGCTGCTGGTCCATTCCAAGATTTCGTCGGCGTCGGAAATCCTCGCCTTCATGCAGGAATGGGACAACCGGTCGCCGGTGGTGATCGTGCCGACGACCTATTACGGAACGCCGACCGATCAGTTCCGCGACGCCGGCATTTCGGCGATCATCTGGGCCAACCATTCCCTGCGCGCCTCGATCAAGGCGATGCGCGAGACCGTGCGCGCGATCCACGACCAGGAGAGCATCGCCGAAATAGAGGATCGGATCGCGAGCCTGCGCGACGTGTTCACGCTGGCCGGCAACGCCGAGTTGTCGGAAGCGGAAGACCGCTATCTGCCGTCGACCGACGACAATATCCGGGCCGTGGTACTGGCCGCGTCGCGCGGATCGGCGCTGGGTCCGCTGACCGAGGACCAGCCCAAATGCATGGTCGATATCCGCGGCCAGCCCTTGCTGCGCCGGCTGGTGTCGACGCTGCGCGAAAGCGGCGTGCGCGATGTCAATGTGGTGCGCGGTTACCGCAAGGAAGCCGTCGATCTGCCCAATATCACCACCCTCGACAATGATGATTATGAGACCACCGGCGAGGCCGCCTCGCTGGCCTGCGCCCTGGACAAGATCGAGGGCGACTGCGTGATCGCCTATGGCGACATTTTGTTCCGCCGCTACATTCTCGACAATCTGCTGCAAGCGGAAGGCGATATCGTGGTCGGCGTCGACGCCATGTGGCGCGAACGCGCCGGTCAGACTGCCGAACGGGTGCGCGACCTGGTTCAGGCCTCGGCCACGTTCAGCCCAAGCTATCATGACGACGAGCCGGTGCTGCTGCGGCGCGTTGCCGATGATATATCGGACGACGATGTCTGCGGTGAATGGATCGGGCTCGCCCGGTTGTCGGCGCGGGGCTCGGAATTGCTGCGCGCCGAGATCGAGGCCATGCGAGAGGACGGCAGCCTAAATTCGGCCAGCTTGCCCGATCTGTTCTCGCGCCTCGCGCTGAAGGAAACTCCGCCCCGCGTGGTCTACGTCACCGGCCATTGGCTGGACGTCAATGACGCCTTCGATCTTGCCAAGGCCGGCGATTTTACATGATCCAGGCGGACGACTTCCTGCAGCCCGCGCGCGCGCGGGGTTACGATTTTTTTGCCGGCGTGCCGTGCTCGTTCCTGACGCCGGTGATCAACCGGGTGATCAGCGACCGCACGCTCAACTATGTCGGCGCGGCCAGCGAGGGCGAGGCGGTGGCGATCGCCGCGGGGGCCTGGCTCGCCGGGCGCAAGACCGTGGTGATGTGCCAGAACTCAGGCCTCGGCAACACGGTCAATCCGCTAACCTCGCTGAACTTTCCGTTTCGCATTCCAACCATGATGATCGTGACCTGGCGCGGCGAACCCGGGCTGAAGGACGAGCCGCAGCACGAGCTGATGGGCCAGATCACCGGCTCGCTGCTCGATGTGATGCGCATTCCCCATCAGGCCTTTCCCCAGGAAAGCGATGACGTCGGGGCCGCGCTGGATGCGGCCGAAAGCGCCATGGACGAAACCAGCCTGCCCTTCGCCTACATCATGGCCAAGGGCAGCGTGGCGGGCGAAAAGCTCGACCAGCCGGCCCCGCCGTCGCGCAAGCGCGGCGAGGTGACCGACATGAGCAATGGCGGCGCGCGCCCTATCCGCTTCGCCATGCTGGAAAGATTATCCGGCCTGACGCCGAGCGACGCCGCCGTGGTCGCGACCACCGGGTTCTGCGGCCGCGAGCTGTGGACCCTGAACGATTGCGAACAGAATATCTATCAGGTCGGCTCCATGGGCTGCGCCAGCGGCATGGGGCTCGGCGTGGCGCTGAATTCGGACCGGCCGGTCATCGTGGTCGACGGCGACGGGGCGGCGCTGATGAAACTCGGCGCGCTGGCCACCATCGGCGCCCAGGCGCCCGAAAAGCTGGTCCACATAATCATGGATAACGGCGCGCACGAATCGACCGGCGGTCAGGCCACCGTGTCGGCCAACGTCACCTACGCCGAAGCCGCCATCGCCTGCGGCTACCGCAACGCCATGGTCTGCGATACAGCAAACGGGTTCGAGACCGCCATGACCCAGGCGCTGACGTCACCGGGGCCCCATCTGATTCACGCCCGCATCACAACCGGGTCGACCGAAAATTTGGGCCGCCCTACCATATCGCCCATCGAGGTCGCGCAACGCTTCCAGGCGTTCCTGACAGGAGAGTAATGATGCTTGAACTTTATAACTTCCAACAATCCACATGCAGCCAGAAGGTTCGCTTCTGCCTGTCGGAAAAAGGCCTGGAATGGAAGGACACGCGGCTCGATTCCCGCACGGGCGAACAGCTCCGCCCGGAATATCTCAAGATCAACCCGAACGGGCTGGTCCCGACGCTGATCCATGACGGCAATATCATCATCGATTCCTCGGTGATCATGGAATATCTCGACGAAGTTTTCCCCGAAACCCCCATGGTGCCGAAGGATGTGGTCAAGCGCGCCTGGTGCCGCAAATGGCTGCGCTATTTCGAGGAAGTGCCCACGCCGGCGATCCGCTTTCCGTCGTTCCAGGATTACCTGATCCGT
>JAYZAW010000262.1:0-9265 GCA_036339495.1 Pseudomonadota bacterium
GCAAGGCGATCAAGGTCGGCGACAAGGAGGATTCCTACAATACGGGCCTGCGCCAGTTCCTCGACGAGAAGAGCTACAAGCCGACCTTCGGCGCCTTCAAGCTCGGCACCATGATCACCGATGAAAGCGACAAATAACGCGTACATTAGTAGATAGAATCAAAACTCAGGGAGGACACTTGATGAAACGCTTAATTTCAACTGCTATCTCCGTGCTGGCGCTGGCCGCCATCGCGCTTCCGGCGCAGGCTCAGTATTACAAGGGCAAGCGGATCACCGTCGTGATCAATTACGGCGCCGGGGGACCGACGGATGTCGAGGGAAGGCTGATCGCCCGCCATCTCGCCAAGCATATTCCCGGCAAGCCGAAAGTCATCGTGAAGAACCGGCCGGGCGCCGGCGGCATTGTCGGAACCAATTTCATGGGCCAGGTAGCGAAGCCGGACGGCATGACGGTCGCCATTTTCACGCCGCCGATCATCTCCCAGGTGCTGGAAGACCCGGGACTGAAAGTCGATTTCTCCAAGTTCATCTGGCTTGCCGGGGTCGGCCAGCCGCAGATCTGCTATATGCGCAAGGACGCCGCGCCCGGGATCAACACCGTGGCCGATATCCTCAAGGCCAAGAAATTCAAGGCCGCCGGCATGCGCAACACCTCGAGCCACGACATGCGTCTCCGCCTGTCGCTCGATCTGCTGGGCGCCGATTACAAATACGTCACCGGCTATCGCGGGCTCGCCAAGGTGACGGCCGGCGTGCTGCAGAACGAAACGCAGTATTCCTGCGGCTCGGTGCCGAATTACCGGTCGATGGTCGAACCCAATCTGATCAAGACGGGCAAGGCGATCACCCTGTTTTACTATTCGCCGACCGACCCGAACGGCAACGAGATCAAATTCGCCGACCTGAAAGGCATTCCGACGTTTCTGGATGTCTACAAACAACTACGCGGCGGCGCGCCGTCGGGCGTCAAATATGACGCCCTGAAGATCGTCAATAATCTGTCGACCTTCATGCTGCGCGGCTCGTTCGTGCCGGCCGGCACCCCCAAGGCGGCGGTCGATGCGCTGCGCGCGGCGTGGCAGGCTTTGCCGGGCGACGTGGAATTCGTCGGCGAATACCGCAAGGCGTTCAAGGCCGAACCCAAGATTCTGCAGTCCGACGTGGCCCAGGCCCATGTCAACAACGTCAAAGGCATCGACCCCAAGATGGTGGAAGTCCTGAAGAAATTCATCAAGGGGAGTTGATCCAGCCGTTCCCTCCCCGCGCCCATGAAAATGGGCGGGGGGAGCGGCAACGCTGTGCCAGGGCTCCTTAAATTCAATGTTTGAAGCAGTTCTCACCGGGCTCTATGCGGTCGTTGCCTGGCCGGCGATCGGCTATTTGTTCCTCGGCGTGTTCATCGGGCTGTTTTTCGGCGCCGTGCCCGGGCTGTCGGGGCTTGTCGGCATGGCGATCCTGCTGCCGTTCACCTTCGACATGGCGCCGGTGTCCGCCTTCGCCTTCCTGCTCGGCATGTTCGCGGTCACCACCACCAGCGATACGGTGGCGTCGGTGCTGCTCGGCATACCGGGCACCGCGGCGAGCCAGGCGACCATTCTCGACGGCTATCCCATGGCGCAGCGCGGCGAGGCGGCGCGCGCCTTCGGCGCGGCGTTCACCGTGTCGGCGATCGGCGGCGTGCTCGGCGCGGTGATTCTAGGCTTGTCGATCCCGATCGTCAAACCGCTGATCCTGAATTTCGCCCAGCCCGAGTTCTTCATGCTCGGCCTGTTGGGTCTCGCCATGGTCGGTAGCCTGAGTGGCGATTCCGTCTCCAAGGGACTGCTGGCCGCTCTGCTCGGGCTGATGCTGTCTTATGTGGGATACGCGATCAACGGCGCGGTGCCGCGCTACTGGTTCGGCGCGACCTATCTGCTCGACGGCCTGCCGTTGATACCGCTGGTGCTCGGCCTGTTCGCGGTGCCCGAGGTGCTGGAGCTCGCGATCCGCAACACCTCGATCTCGCGCGTCGACAAGGCGTCGGTCGACGGCGGCATGAAGCGCGGCATCGGCGACGCATTCCGAAATTGGTGGCTGGTGCTGCGCTCGACTGCGATCGGCGCCTATGTCGGCATGCTGCCGGGGCTCGGCGGATCGATCGTCGACTGGGTCGCTTACGGCCATGTGGTGCAGTCGTCTCGCGACAAATCGCAATTCGGCAAGGGCGACGTGCGCGGCGTGATCGCGCCGGAAACCGCCAACAACGCCATGAAGGGCGGTGCGCTGATTCCGACCGTGGCGTTCGGCATTCCGGGCAGCGCCTCAATGGCGATCCTGCTCGGCGCTCTGCTGATCCAGGGGTTGCAGCCCGGCCCGCAGATGCTGACCACCAAGCTGCACATCACGTTTTCTATGATGTGGACCCTGGCGATCGCCAATTGCGTCGGCGCGCTGCTGCTGATGGTGCTGGCCAACCAGGTCGCCAAGGCGGCCTTCATCCGCGGCCATTTGATTGTGCCCGCGGTCTGCATGTTCGTGTTTATGGGGTCGTGGCTCGCCGGCAACCAGATGGGAGACTGGACGATCATGCTGAGTTTCGGCGTGATCGGCTATCTGATGAAACAGGGCGGCATCCCGCGCCCGCCGCTGGTGCTCGGCTTCATCCTGGGGCCGATCATGGAGAACGCGCTGTTCATCACCGACAACGCCTATGACGGGCTGAGCTGGCTGCTGCGGCCCATGTCGATGGGCATTCTGGTGCTGATCGTCCTCACGCTGTTCTTCGCAAGCCGGTCGGCGCGGCGTCGCAAAACCCTGCCGTCCGGAGTCCGGCTCGGCGAGATCGCGACTGCCGACCCGACTATTTCGCTCGGCATGGGCGTGCTGTTCCTGGCCGTGCTGATCTACGCCCTGGTTCCCGCGATGTCGTGGCCGAGCGACGCGGGCAACATCCCGCTGCTGACCATCATCCCGGCCATCGCGCTGGCGCTGTTGATGATCTGGCAATCGTGGCGCGAGGCGAACAAGGCGCGCGAGACCGGCGGCGACGCGTTCCCGGTGCGCGGCGAGCTCGGCCCGGCGGCCCGTTTCATCGCCTGGCTGCTCGGCGTGGTCGCGGTCACCCATATCGCCGGCCAACCGGTCGCGCTGCCTTTGTTCATGACGCTCTATCTGATCGTCTGGGGCAAATGCAAATGGTGGTTCGCAATCACCTACGGCGTCGCGGGATGGGTGTTTCTGTACGCCATGTTTGACCAGCTCATCGCCGTGATGTGGCATCCGTCGGTGCTGTTTTTTTAATTATGAGGAAACGTAAATCATGCCGAGAAAAAACCCTCGCGTGGCCCGGCTGTTCCGGGAATTGTCCGCGCTCGGAAATGACGTTTTCAAGACTCGCGAATACCGCAATTTCCTGTCCGTGAAGCTGACCCGTAAGCGCGCGGCATATTACATTTTCGAGCGCTCGCATTTTCATCTCAACCGGCGGCAGTGCTGGGCGCTGGTCCAGGCGCGCGCGCCGTTCGACATCAAACAGCTGATCTGGCATCACGAGATGGAGGAGCTTGAAGGCGACAAGGAACGCGGCGTGGAAAACCATCTCGTGCTTGGCATGCAGGAAGGTGCGGCGGTCGGGCTCAAGCCACGCGATTTCAAAAAACCACCCTCGGACGGCACGCTGATCTGCACCCATGCCTGGTCCCATGTCGCGGAACACGCGCCCTGGCTCGAGGCGCTCGCGTCATCCTGCATGCTGGAGATCGCCAATTCCGACGGCATCGTCCGGGGCGGCGGCATCGCCGCGCGGTTCGGCAGAAAGATGGCGCGCGATCTGAAAATCCCGCTCAGCCGGCAACCCTCCAACAAGGAGCATATGGAAGTCGATATCATCCACGCCAATTTGCTGTTCGAGGCCGCCGAACGCCACGTGACCGACAGGGAAGCCTATGATCTTGCCGTCAGCGGCGCGAAAAAAGGGCTGTCCATATACAAGAACTGGCTCGGCCTGACGGCGATCGAAATGGAACGCATAAAGTAAAGCGTGCGTGTGATGCTGAAAATTTGGGGCCGCCGCGATTCCTTCAACACGCAAAAAGTCATGTGGTGCGTCGCCGAGCTTGGCATTCCCCATGAACGGATCGACGCCGGCGGCGCCCATGGCGTGACCGATACGACGGATTAACGGGCGATGAACCCGAACGGCCGGGTGCCGACCATCGACGATGACGGGTTCGTGCTGTGGGAATCGAACGCCATCGTGCGCTATCTGTCGGCGCGCCATGGCATGGGTGCGCTGTGCCCGGAAGACCCAAGGCTGCGCGCGGCCGCGGACCGCTGGATGGACTGGCAAGCCGCCACCATGAGCGCGGTCATGCGGCCGCTGATCATCACCATGTTCCGGACCCGGCCCGAGGACCGCGTCCCGGAGGCGACGCGCCGGCAAATCGATGCGGCCGCCCGTCTCTGGACAATGCTGGACGCCCATCTCGCGGAGCGGAATTTCGTCGCCGGCGGTGATTTCACCATGGCCGACATCCCGCTCGGCGCCTACGCCTATCGCTGGTTTTCAATCCCGGAAACCCGGCCGGACCTGCCGGCTCTCGCGGCCTGGTACGACCGCCTCCGCTCCCGCCCCGCGTTTCGCGAACACGTGCAGCTGCCGATCGCTTCGGCATAGCGCAAAAGAACCGGCGGGACCGGTTTCCCCGCCCCGCCTAGTGGCATCGTTCTTGAAAACGCTCGCCTACTTTCCCTTGAGCGCCGCCTTCAGTTCGTCGACGGTCGATTGCGGCGTTGCGATGACCTTGTTGATGAAGGCCTGCAATTTTTCGCCGCTGGTCGGGCCGAGCGGCAATTTCCGCTTGGTAAACTCGGCGATGAAGGCTGGGTCCTTCATGGTCGCGTCGAATGCCCGGCGTAGCGCGGTCACCCGTTCCATGGGCACGCCGGGGGGCGTGTGCAGGGCGCGGCCGATCAGCCCGGTGAGATGCAGAAACCGCACCATGGTTTTCTGCTTTTCGGTCTTGGCCATGTCGATCAGGCGCGGCACGTTCGGCATGTCGGACAGCTTATAGGGTCCGATCTGCGCCAGATGAACCAGCTTGCCGGCCTTGAGCCAATCGCCGCGGCGCGCCTTGGTGCTGGCCCACACCATGGCCCGGCCGTGAATTTCCTGGCGTTCCATGGCCAGATCGACGCCCCGTGACCCCTTATAGCCGGTCACGATCTTGAATTTGGTGCCGACCACCGGGTTCATCAGCTTGACCATGCGATACCAGCTCGAATTGGTGCTGGTCGCGCCGAGAATGACCTGTGTCTTGGTCGCATCCTTGATCGATTTGGCCGGCGCGGTATTCCAGACCGACAGCACGCTGGCCAGGCTGGTGATCGATCCGATCCAATGGAATTTGGCGCCGTCGAAGCGCGAGCCCTTGGGACGCAGCAGCTGGTTTTCCACGATCGACGAGATCGGCATGCTGATCACCGTGCCGTCCTTGGGCGAAACGTTATAGACGTAATTGGCCGCCTTGGTGCCGCCGCCGCCGCGCATGAATTGCATCACGATTTCCGGATTGCCCGGAATGTGCTTGCCCAGGTGATTGCCGACCAGCCGGCCGTTGAGACCGAAGCCGCCGCCGGCGCCCGATCCCACAATCAGCGTGATGGTCTTGCCCTTGTAAAAATCGGCCACGGAAGCGGCCGCCGCCGCGCCGGACCATGCCGCGCCCGCAATGGCGATTGTCGAAATCAGAATTCTGGTTCTGCTTGTCATGTTCGTTCCTCCCTTGGATTGCGTTTGTGTCGCGTATACTAACTCCGTTGAACCTAAATCATACCGCCGGTCAGCGGTTGGGCATCGCCTGCATTTCCACCGTCATCAGCCGCAGCCAGGTCTTGTTGATCGCCCAGGTCGTGCGCGCCCCATGCATAATCTCGTCGTAATCGTCCTGGGTCTTCATATGCTTGTCGGCGACGATCATCAGGAATTTGGAATGCTCGTCCTCCACATCCATGTGATCCTGATTGGACGGCTGGCGCGACAAGGGAATGCCGAGCTCGTCCGTCAACTTGTGCGCCATGCGGTGCGACATGCCGCCACCCTTGATGATGCCGTCGGCATTGGCGATCTCCAACCCGCCGAGCAGGGCGGCCCCGGCAAGCCACGGCAGCCGGTCGGCCGCGTGCTGCCAGGCATAGCTGCAGATCAGCGATCCCTCGCAGGGTTTCGCCTTGTTGAAATCGCGCTTGGTCAGCCCGACGGATTTGCCTTCGCGAATGCCGAGCGTGAGGTGATCGGCGACGCCGCGCTCCCGGCTGCCGGCGAGCTCGTCTTCCTCATGTTGCCAGATCAGCTGCTTGACGTCGAACGGGGCCCGGGCCTGAACGTAGGCCCAGCAGGCCCGCCTGCCGAGAACGAATGTGGTCCGGTTGATCATGTAAAACCGTGCCCGCTCCCTGGTCAGTTTGGTTCCGAAGAAGCGCGTATATTCGTCGGTTTTGAACAGCGCGTTGGCTTCCCGGTAGAGCTGCTTTTGAAGCTTGCCCAGCATGTTTTTGGACGGTTTCGCCATTTTATTGCCCCCGTAATATATCCCTACCGATCTATTATGCCTCCATGGGGCGTCGATTGTAACCACCCATTGAAATCACAACTCCGGAATTCCGCTACCCGTCGGTTTCCGATCCGATGACCTGGCCGGGGCGGATCGCGACCCGGTCGCGCTTGGCGGCGTCGCCGTTGCGCGCGTATTCGCCGGCTTCCGCCCAGGCGGCCTCCCGGGCGTCGCGTTCGCTCCAGTCGCCGAGTTCGTAGCCATGCCAGGGCGCGCGCGGCTTGAGCGCCGGCAGGCCGAGCTCGTCCCAGATTTCCCGCGCGTTTTCCATATGTTTTCTGGCCGGCAGCGAGACCGGCGGGTAGTCCCACTTCCGGGTCGCGTTGATCAGAACGGCGGAGCCGGAAAAATTTTGCGCGATGACATCGGCCGGCTGGTCGCCCGGCGGCATGCCGGACGGGTCGAGCGACACCCCGCGATGGGGCGCGATCAGCATGTCCTTGTCGGGCTGCATGCGGTAGGCGAGCGCCCATTGCACCGATTCGAGCTCCGAGGGATCGATGTCCTCGTCGACGGCGATGCACATCTTGCCGACCTTGTATTGCCGCCCGAGAACCGCGTGCAGGGCCTGCCAGATGATTTCCTGCCTTGTGCCGTTTTTGAACCGCAACACGCACCACGAATCGACCGCGATTTCGTCGAACCACACGTCGAGGACTTCCGGGATGCCGCAGTCGCGTTGCAGGTGATGCAGAAAATTATTATCCTGGGCGATTTTCTTCATCTTGCTGCTTTCGCTCGGCGGCATCTGGCTCAACAGCGAGCAGAAGATCGGGTCCTTGCGGTGGGTGATCGCGGTGACCTCGAACACCGCCGCCAGGGTGCGCTTGCCCATATAGCCGGTATATTCGCCGTACGGCGCTTCGGGCTCGAGATACGACGACGAGATTTTCCCTTCGATGACGAGTTCTGCGGAGGCCGGCACGGCGAGATCGACCGTTTTGCACGCCACCAGTTCGATCGGTTCGCCGATCAGGCTTCCCGCAACGGCATATTCCTCTACCCCGTAGGGCAGCTTGGCGCCAGCGGTGAAGGTCAGCGCCGGCGGGCCGCCAATCACCAGCGCGACCTCCATGTCGCGCCCGTTGTCTTCGCGGTATTTGCGCCAGTTATTGCCGCCATTGTTCTGCGGATTGATATAGACTCCCATGCGGTCCGGCCCCTTGATCTGGCCGCGGTAATTGCCGACATTGAGCGATCCGCTATCCGGATCGCGGGTCACGAAATTGGACGCCGTCGTGTAAGGCCCGACATCATAGCCGGGCGTGCCGATCGGGATCGGAAACTCCTCGATGCCGTCATGGTCGAGCAGTCCGTCGCCCATATGAATTTCTTCCTGAACCGGGCCCCGGTCCACCATAACCGGCGCAATCGGGTTGGACCGCGCTTCGAGCCAGCGCTCCCGGATCCGGTCGGTCGTGGTTCCCATCCCGATGGCATAAACCTCGGTCGAGGACGCATAAATGCCGGCCGCCACGGAACAGGAAAATTCGCGGCCCCGGGAATCAGTCACGTTTTCAAACAGGAATCCGGCGCGCTCGCTTTCCGGCAGACCGCGAAACTGCCAGCGCACCAAAGGCAGCAATTCAGTGTCCTTGTTGATCCGCCTCGTTACACGGTGCAGTTTGCCGCGTGCTTCCAGATTCCGGAGATGGGTTCGCAGATTTTGCAGTTCCGACAAGATTCACCTCTCACGCGCGCGGATCGGGGGTCCGGCGGTTCCCTTTTGTTGCAACCGATACTGTGACATAATTTTCAGCCATTGCCACCGGTTGCGGAAAGGTAAACGCCATGCCCAAGCTACGACACATCGCGATTTCGGTACCTGATCTCGAGGAGGCCGCCCGATTTTACGAGAGCGCGTTCGGCATGGAACGGCTCAGGGAAAACGATATCGCGATCAATATATCGGACGGCGTGATCAACGTGACCCTGCTGCGCTTCCCGACCGACGAGATGGCCGGCGACGAACGCGGCAAAGATTTCTTCGGGCTGCACCATATCGGATTTGAAGCGGACGACGCGGACGAGATGATTGCGCGCATCGAAAAAAGCGGCGGCAAATACATGGGCGTTTCGCCGGGTCCGCCGGGCGTCAACGCGGAACACAAATTCCGCGACCCGCACGGCGTCGTGTTCGACGTGTCGGAACATGGCTGGGTCGGCACGAAATAGCGTTTATCGGACTGCGCCGCGGGAGCCGCTATTCCCAGTGCCGGATTTCATCAAGGCTTGCGATCCAGTGGTCGGGCAGCCCGTGCTCTCTTGCCCCTTCGCGGATTAGCGTGAGATAGCGCAGCGACGGATTGCCGTCTTCATCCTTGCCGTCGGCGATATAGGCCACCGCGTTCAACCGGTTTCCCGCCGCATCCTGCGCCGCCAGGTCGATCGGCCTGTACCGCCGGCCGGGAATGCCCTCCGAGGCGTTCAGGCGGACAAGATCGCGCCGCGTGATCCGGTACAGGACGCCCCACACCTCGCCGTGCGCGTCCGCGTGGATATTGGCGGGCGCCGATCTGCCCTTGGGCCTTCCATCGAGATTGAAGCGCAGCCGGTATCCGGGAAGCCGCCCGACGCGCCACTCGGCGGGCCGCATGCCGCGCCGGTCCCGGAACGTGACGCCGTGCATGTTGGCGCCATAGGCGAAATACCAGATCTGCTCGCCGGGGGGCC
>JAYZAW010000263.1:0-6991 GCA_036339495.1 Pseudomonadota bacterium
ACCGCAAAGAACGGTTCGATGCGCTGCCCAATGATTTGGCTGCGGTGCAGGACTTCATCCGCGGCCGGGTCCCATCGAAAGCAATTGCATGACGGTACAGTTTTCCACTCTGCCGAACGGTTTGCGGGTCGTGACCCACCGCATGGAGGCGGTCGAATCCGTCTCGCTCGGCATGTGGGTTCATGTCGGGACCCGGCATGAGCGGCCCGAGATCAACGGCATCGCCCACATGCTGGAACATATGGCGTTCAAGGGCACGAAGCGCCGGTCGGCGCTCGCCATCGCCGAGGAAATCGAGGATGTCGGCGGGCATTTGAATGCCTACACATCGCGTGAGTTTACCGCCTATCACGCGACCGTTCTCAAGGGGGACGAAGTGCTGGCGGTCGATATCCTGGCCGATATCCTGCAGCATTCGGTTTTCGATCAGGACGAGCTGGAGCGCGAACGCGCCGTGATCCTGCAGGAAATCGGCCAGACCAACGACACGCCCGACGACGTTGTGTTTGATCATTTTCAGGAAATCGCCTTTCCAGACCAACCGGTCGGCCGTTCGGTTCTGGGCACGGTGGACATCGTGTCCGCCATGCCGCGCGAGGCGCTGCAGGGTTATATGGACGAGCATTATTCGGCGTCGCGGATGGTGTTTTCCGCCGCCGGCAATATCGAGCACGACGCGATGGTCCGGCTGGTCGAGACCGCGTTTGACGATCTGCTCCATGGCGGCGAGGCGGCGGGTGAGCCTGCGCGCTATGTGGGCGGCGTTTTTCGCCAACAGCGGGACCTCGAGCAGGCCCATCTGGTGCTGGGCTTCCAAGGCATATCGTTTACCGACCCGGATTATTATCCGCTTTCCGTCCTGTCGGTCGTCCTCGGCGGCGGCATGTCGTCGCGGCTGTTTCAGGAGGTCCGGGAAAAGCGCGGGCTGGTCTATGCCATCTACACCTTCGCCGCATCCTATCGCGATAGCGGCCTGTTCGGCGTCTATGCGGGCACCGGCGAGGCCGAGGCGGGGCAGGTCATGGACGTGATCGCCGATCAGCTCCGCGATTTGGCGGGAACGATCGGCCCCGGAGAACTCAAGCGCGCGCGGGCCCAGATCCGCGCCGGTGTTCTGATGTCGCTGGAAAGCACGGTCTCGCGCTGCGAACAGCTGGCGCGCCAATTGCTGGTGCTGGGCCGGGAAATTCCCATCGCCGAAATCTCGGAACGTATCGAGGCCGTCGATGAAGCAGCGCTCGATCGGATCGCGCGCCGGATATTCTCCCAGCCCGCAACCTTTGCCGCGCTGGGGCCCATCAAGGGCGCGCCGGATTTCGACGCAATCGTCAATCGTCTTCTCTAAGGTATGGTTCGGCTCGACGCCACGAAAGTGGCGTATATCTTAAGCGTGGCCGGCGTCGCCGGACAGCATGTTGATGTCGATGCCGAGCTTGGCCATGGCTTGTTGCCAGCGGTTTTCCAGGCTGGGGCCGAAAATCAGCGCTTCGTCGGCCGGTACGCAGAGCCATCCGTTTTGTTGGATCTCATCTTCCAACTGGCCCGGGCCCCATCCCACGTAACCGAGCGCGAGAAGGCTTTGGCGCGGGCCGTCGCCCTCGGCGATCGCTTTCAAAATGTCGATGGTCGCGGTCATGCCGAACTGGTCGCTGACCACCAGCGTCGATTCCTGCATATAATCGGCCGAATGGAGGACAAACCCTCTGCCGGCTTCGACGGGTCCGCCGAAATGTACCTGAATCACATCGTCATCGAGACCGGTATCGATATTGAGCTGTTCCAGCAAATCGGGGAACGTTACTTCGTCGAGCAATTTATTGATGACCAGCCCCATGGCGCCGTCTTCCGTATGGGCGCAGAGATAGATGACCGTGCGCTCGAAACGCGGGTCCTGCATCTGGGGCATGGCGATGAGCATCTGCCCGACGAGATATCCGGAGGATTCGGTTGCTTCGGTCATTTTCACCACCCTATTTTGCCACCTTCGCGACGTGGCGTTGACACGCAAACGTTATGACTGTGTGAGGCAAGTATGTCTTATATATGTCCATCGAACCCCGACGCGCCCACGGGACATATTATAGAGTAACATCGGCAAATTGGTTAATGATGTTGGCATGAGAAACCGGAAATTTCAGAAACAGGGGATTGCCGTTGGATTGGCTATTCTTGTCGCATTTGCGGCCGGGATCGCCGATGCGAGGGCGGCTGCGTCATCGTGGTGGAAATCCGATCACGGCACGGTCCGGCTAATCTCGGAAAGCGATTTCGCGGGCGACCGGGACGTGATGAAATTCGGTTTGCAGTTCCGCATGAATCCGGGTTGGAAGATTTACTGGCGGTCGCCCGGAGACGCCGGATTTCCGCCGCGCCCGAACTGGGCCGATTCGCGAAACATGGCCAAAACCATAATTGATTGGCCCGCGCCAGTCCGGTTCAGCGTGCTGGGACTGGAAACCCTTGGCTACAAGGGCGAAACCGTTCTGCCATTGACGGTCGCGCTGTTCGAACCCGGCAAAGCCGTTGAAATGACCGGCAAGATACCTTTTCTTGCCTGTAGCGAAATTTGCATTCCTTACGAAGCGAGCGTGTCGTTGACCCTTCCAGAGGGTGCGGAGAATTCGTCCCGCGAAGCCGGACTCATCGAACGTTTCGCCACCCGGGTTCCAACACGTCGGGAAGCGCCCGGTCTGCGGATCGTTCGGGCCGAGATTGCCGGCAGTGGACGGTCTCAGGTCATACAGCTGGCGCTGGCCTCGGACCGGGCATTCGGTGAACCCGATATCTATACCGAGGGTCCGGCGGGGTTCCGGTTTTCCCGGCTGGCAACCCGGCTTTCGGATGACGGAAAATCCGCGCTGATGCGCATTTCCGTACGATCCAGCCGAAAAAAAGATACCGCTCTCGCCGGCCGAAATTTGACATTCACGCTGGTTGACGGCGCGCGCGCGATTGAGCGCGATGTGAAACTCACCGCGACCGTCGGCATCCCCGCCGCCGCCGCCGGACAGCCTGCGAAAACCTCCTTCTCGGGCATGGCGGCGATCCTGGCATTTGCTCTGCTCGGCGGGTTGATCCTCAACCTGATGCCCTGCGTTCTGCCGGTATTGTCCATCAAGCTGTTGTCGCTGGTCGGTCATGGCGGCGGCCCGACGCGCGAGGTGAGGTTCGGATTCCTGGCCTCGGCGGCGGGGATCCTCGCCTCGTTTCTGGTTCTGGGGACCGTGGCGGTTGTCCTGAAATCGGCCGGTCTCGCCGCCGGGTGGGGCATACAGTTTCAACAGCCGGTTTTCCTGGCGGTCATGGTGTTTATCCTGGTCCTGTTCGCCGGCAATCTATGGGGATTATTCGAAATTCGCCTGCCCGGCATGATCACCGACAACGCCGCCCAGTCCGGCGGTGGGCACGGCCTGACCGGCCATTTCCTGACCGGCGCCTTCGCCACATTGCTGGCGACGCCATGCTCGGGGCCGTTTCTGGGCACGGCGGTCGGATTCGCCCTCGCGCGCGGCCCGATGGAGATTTATGCGGTTTTCGTCGCGCTCGGGCTGGGGCTGGCGATCCCTTATTTCGGGGTCGCCGCTTTCCCGGCACTGGCGACGCGGTTGCCCCGACCGGGACCCTGGATGGTGACCTTGCGGCGGATTCTGTCCCTGGCCTTGATCGCGACGGCGGGCTGGCTGATCAGCGTGCTTTTCATCCAGGTCGGGTTGGCCGCCGCCATTTTGGTGGCGCTTTTCATGGTGGCGGTCTGGGTGGCGATCTGGCAGTTACGCCAAGTTGGCGGCCCGACGCGCACCGCAACCTGGATCGTCGTCGCCGCGCTCGGCATTCTGTCGACCGGCATTTCGGGCAGCTTCGCCCGGTTTGGCCCGGCGCCCAAGGCGGTCGCCGAGGACGCCACGTGGCAAGCCTTTGATCCGGCGCGGATCGCCCGTGAGGTGGCGGACGGGAACAGGGTATTTGTCGATGTCACGGCGGATTGGTGCATCACCTGTCAAGTAAATAAGGCCCTGGTGTTGAGGCAGGGCGAAATCCTCGACCTGCTGAATTCCGACAAGGTGATCGCCATGAAGGCGGACTGGACCCGGCCGGATTCCCGCATATCGGATTTTCTGGCCAGTTTCGGACGCTACGGCATTCCGTTCAATGTGGTGTACGGGCCGGGGTCGCCACAGGGTCGCCCGCTGCCGGAAATTCTGACCAAGGCCAGCGTAATGAACGCCATGGACGGCGCATCGGGGCCGGCGCGCGTCAGCAACAATAATTCGCGGGATGGAGGGTGACTTTCTCGACTTGGCGATATATTTCATAATTATAATCAGGCGCAGGGGGAAGTCATGGCAATCCAAGTAGGCGATAAAATTCCATCCGGCACGTTGACGACAATGGGACCGGATGGTCCGGGACCGTTGACCACCGAGGAAATCTTTTCCGGCAAGAAAGTGGTGCTGTTCGCCGTTCCTGGCGCATTTACCCCGACATGTTCGGTCAAGCACTTGCCGGGGTATGTGCAGAACGCCGATGCGATCAAGGCCAAGGGCGTCGATACCGTCGCCTGCCTGTCGGTCAATGACGCCTTCGTCATGGGCGCCTGGGCCAAGGACCAGGCCGTGGGCGACAAGGTGCTGATGTTGGCCGATGGCGGCGCGGCGCTGACCAAGTCGCTCGATACGGTGCTCGATCTCACCGAACGCGGCCTCGGCATCCGGTCCCGCCGCTATTCCATGGTGGTCGATGACGGCGTCGTCTCACATTTCAATCTTGAAGAAGGCGGCGGCTTCGAAGTCAGCGACGCGGAAACCATCCTGGGCCAGCTGTAGCGCGCCGATGGACCCCTTTCTCAGCCGACCCTACAATCTCATCCGTCGGTTGATTTGAAAGTAACGCATCACATGGCCGAAGAATGCGTCCAACGAAGGCTCGCGGCAATTCTTGTCGCTGATGTGGTCGGCTATACGCGACTTATCGAGCAGGACGAGGAAGGTACGCGGACACGCCTTCGGAGCCTGCATGCCGAGGTTATCGACCCCCGGATTGCCGCCGACGGCGGACGCATCGTCAAAACGAGCGGTGACGGAATTCTGGTCGAGTTCAGGAGCTCCGTGGATGCGGTGCGCAACGCGCTCGCCATTCAAATAGCGATGTCGGGGCGCAATGACGCCTTGCCCGAAATTCGCCGAATAATGTTCCGGGTCGGCATCAATGTCGGTGATGTGATTGTTGAGGGTGACGACATTCATGGTGATGGCGTTAATGTCGCCGCTCGTCTCGAGGACCTGATTACCGATCTTTCCAAGATTTCGGGCTTGTTCGTCATCGCCCGTAATTCGTCGTTTGCGTTCAAAGGCCAATCCGTCGATTGTCGTTGAGGTCGGCCGCAAGCTCGGTGTCAAGCACGTCCTCGAAGGCAGTGTGCGACGCGCCGGCAACCAAATTCGGATCAACGCACAGCTTATCGACGCGAAGACCGGCGGCCACCTCTGGGCCGAACGCTATGATGGCGCGTTCGAGAATATTTTTGCGCTCCAGGATGAGATCACCGCGAAGATCGTCACGGCCCTGGAAGTGGCCCTGACGTCGAGTGACCTGGCGCGGGTGGAGCGCAAACCAACCACCAGCATCGAGGCCTACGATCTCTATCTTAGGTCGCGCGAACGCTATAACCGCTATTCCCCCGAAGCGTTCCGCGAAGCGCTCGTCTTTTTGCGGCAGGCGATTGAGTTGGACCCGAAATTTGCCGACGCATACGGCTATTTATCCGCGTGCTATTTAGGTCCTCATATCATGCGCTGGAATGATGTGGAGGGAACCTTGGATCAGGCCTCGGCGGCGGCGGAGAAGGCCGTCGCTCTCGACCCGGAATCCGCTGTCGCGCAATATAGATTGGGCTGGGTCCGGTCATGGCAACAACGGGATGAAGAAGCCGAAATGAACTTCGATCGGGCGGTGGATCTTGCGCCGGACTTGTCCGAGGTGTTCACCTATCATGGCGTCCATTATCTCCACACGGGCGATCTCCAACGCTCCCTGCAGCTGACAACCAAGGCTCTGACGATAGACCCGTTCGTGCCGCTTTCGGAATATCACTTGGGCATGGAGTACCTTTTTTGGCTGCTTGGAGGCGGCGGTGGCCAAGCTGGAGATCGACCGCGACCGAACGCCCATTCAGACCGGCGTGCGCCTGCATCTTGCCAGCGCATACATCGAATTGGACCGCGTCGACGACGCAGCTGAAGAAATAGCGACGCTTTTAAAATTTTCTACCGAGTACACGGTAGCCCTGGCCGATGAGATTTTCGCATACCGCATCGATGCATTCCGCGAGCGTTTTGCGGAAAATCTTCGCAAAGCCGGACTGCCCGATTGACGCACCTTGTTTAAAAAAATTCGCTCCGTAATAGATGTTGTCAACGGGAGCGGAATTCCGGGTTTTGACACGCTCGAAAATCAGCCAGCCGGCGCCGCGCTATATTGAATGTCTGTTATTTTCCAGGCCCCGGCGGGCGAGTTCGTCGGCGCGTTCGTTTTCCGGGTGGCCGGCGTGGCCTTTGACCCAATGCCATTCGACCTCATGGGGTTCAAGGGCCGCTTCAAGCTCCCGCCATAGATCGACATTCTTCACCGGCTTGCGCGCGGCGGTTTTCCAGCCGTTGGATTTCCATTTGTGGATCCATTTGGTGATGCCGTCGCGCAGATAGACGCTGTCGGTATGAAGCCGCGCGCGGACCGGGCGCTTCATCGCCTGCAGCGCGCGGATCGCGGCGGTGACTTCCATCCGGTTGTTGGTGGTATCGGCCTCGCCGCCGCTGATTTCCTTTTCGACGTCGCCGAGGATCAGCAACGCGCCCCAGCCGCCGGGGCCGGGGTTGCCGCTGCACGCGCCGTCGGTGTAGATATCGATTGTGTCGGGTTGGCATTGCGTCATTTCGGGTTTTTAAATCCGTATTGCACGGCCCCATTCACCCGCTGGTGAAAGCGAAGCCGAGTG
>JAYZAW010000264.1:0-9359 GCA_036339495.1 Pseudomonadota bacterium
GTATGCGCGCACCAGTTCCAGGGTTTCGCGGCGCAGCATGGTATCGCGTTCAGGCGCTTCCGCGCCCGCCGGCGGGTTCACCGCCGTAGCGAGCCCTTCTTCCATTTCCTCGAAGAAATAGGCCACGGGAACGTCCAACACCCGACCGATCTGGTACAGACGGCTGGCGCCGATGCGGTTGGACCCTTTTTCGTATTTCTGGACCTGTTGGAAAGTCAGACCGAGAGAATCCGCGAGAGCCGTTTGGCTCAAACCCAAAAGGGTCCGTCGCATCCGCAACCGGGTCCCTACATGCCCATCAACCGGAGTAGTTCTTTTGACCATGACACCCTGCAATAAAATTTAGGTAGTATAGTTCTAGTACTATCGGACGTGAAATTGCAAGCACAAACTGCGTCCGTAGAACAACTTTTTGGAACGACCAAGGTAACCATTCATCCCTTGCCTAATTACGTTCGTACCTTCAGTAGTTTATGCGTTGGTAAAGGACGATATTCCACTAGTCGACGGGGTTGAATAGGCGTTTATCGAACAAAGCGCTGGCCGATATTATCTTTGTCGTCAATTTGTCGGCCGGTTTGACGAGTTTGGCATGCGGCACCCGATCCTGTGTCGGCGCCAGACCCGCAAACTCCCACAACATTCCATCATTGGCGCGAAATCCTTGTCCGAGTGGAATATCGATGTCTTCCGGAAGAAGAGCCTTAGCCAATTGCGCACCCATATAGGTTTATTCGTGGATTAATTAGTTATAGGCTTTTTTGTCGAGAAGCATATGGAAGATTCGCGCGACGCCGATTTCGTGTCTTTAATATCATGCGGCGCCTCCGAAGCAAGAATACAATTTTTGTGTTTTCGCTTCATCGAGGACTCAATTAGCTAATTTTTCGCCTCATTTAGGCGTGCTTTCCGTTTACCCGGAGCAAAGCCATGAGCGTTTTGGATGTCTCGAGATTTTCCAGCCGGTCGACCGCATCGATAATTTCCTCAATCCGCGCGTTATCGAAGAGCGCCGCCGCATATATCCGGAATTTTTCCTGAATTTTGGAATGCGACACCGGATTTTCCGGGACGCCCCGGGGATGATCGCAAAACGCCGACAATTTCGATCCGTCCTTGTTGCCGATTTCAATGCGCACCTGGCCGTCGGCCAGCGCGGGATCATGGCTGATCTCAATCCGCTCGGCGGCAAATCTTCGCAGGTTCGGATGGTCGTAACAGGCGGTCTCAAACTGATCCAGCGTCAGGGCCCGGTCGCGCAGCACCACGCCCGCAACATAATGCGCCGACAGCATGGCTTCAAATTTTGCCTGATACCTGGCAAACCCGCCATGCATGGTGAACGGCGTTTCACACATCGCGATACGCACCGATTCGATATTCCCGAACACGACATCGTGTCGGTCCAGAATATCGAACAATGCGGTGATCATGGTCTGAAGATGGGTTGCGGACGGCCATAACCGCAACGCGATCTGTTGAAGTTCCCAACGGCCGCCCAGATCATCCGTCGCCAAATCGGGAAGCCCGCCATTGGAATAGGTGTTGTAGATGCCGCCATCCGGGGCGGTGAGGATTTCCCTGGTCGCGACGAATTCCTGTTCGGCGAGCAGCGCCGCCATCAGCCCCGACAACGCGCCCCGGCATTGATGAAATTTCACCGTCGGCGTCCCCCAGGCCGCGAAGGTGCCGGCCGACTGGCTGCCCGCCAGCCCGAAGGCGCGCGCCATGGTTTCCGCATCGAACCCCCGCAGGCTGCCGACCGCGGCGGCCGAACCGAACGGCCCGATCACCCCCGGACCATGCCAGCCTTTTTCGCGGAATACCGGATAATCGAGCCCGATCCCAACGCGCGTCGTGATTTCGCAGCCCGCGATGATGGCGACCAGCAGGTCGCTGCCGGAAACGCCGTCCCGTTCCGCGACGGCTAGCGCCGGCGGAACCACTTCGGGGGTAATATGGGTCAGGGTCGCGCGATGGGTATCACACATGGTGACGGCGGTAATCAGAAAACCGTTGGTCAGCGTTGCGCCCGCAAGCGTCATCCCATCACCGCCGATGATGCTGTTTTCATCGGACTGACCGAGCGCCGCCGCCATGGCGCGCATCTGGCTGGTTTCCTCGCCCTTGTGGCCCGCCAGGGCGCAGGCCAACGCGTCCAGCAGCAATAATTTGCCGGATTTCCGGACATGTTCCGGTATGGCGTCGATGGTCAGCGACGACGCGAACGCGGCCAAGGCTTGAGTTGTTTCGGTCGACATCGAAATTTCCTTCCGTTAAGGCGTGTCCGTCTTTCCGGCAAAACCATAACCGATCACGGGACGCGTTGCCAAAAGGGCTCAATGACGACGGTTTCGAACAAATCGTTCCGCGTATAGGGATCGTTGCGATGAAACGCCTCGGCCTCGGCCCGTTCATTCGCTTCCATGATCAGCACATTCCCGACCACGTTTCGAATATCGACGGAATCGGAAGTATCGGTCCCGTCCGCGACCAGGCCGCCGCCATAGACGATGCGTGGCAAATATGGTTCCTGATAGCGGTTATGGTCGGCTTGCAGCCGCGCGCGCAGCTCGGCGGCGCCGGGCCGGTCTCGTCGTAAAATTGCATACAGCATATGCCGTCCTTGAAATTGTTTATCCTCGGCGTGGCGGAATTTATGGCCTGAAATCAGTTGTGATACAAATTTGACATGGGGCGGCGGAGAGTCGAGACTGCCCGCCAATTATTTGAACCGAATCCAGTAGTTTAGGGAAAATCATGGCCGGTCAGGACAGTTTCGCGGGCATTCGTATTCCACGCTCGCCGGTTTACGGCACGAAGGGGATGGTGGTCTCGGGTCATTCCATGGCCTCCATGGCCGGGTTGCGGGTGCTTGAGCGAGGCGGCAACGTTATTGACGCCATGATTGCAACCTCCACCGTACTCACTGTCATCCTGCCCCATGCGACGTCGCTGGGCGGCGACGCCTTTATTCTCCATCACGGCGCCAAAACCGGCGAGACGGTCGGGCTCAACGCGTCGGGCCATGCGCCCGCCGGGGCGACAACCGAATTCTTCAAGGACGGCATGGAAAAACGCGGCCCGTTGGCCTTCAGCATTCCCGGCATTGTCCGGGGCTGGGAGGAAATCCATCAAAAGCACGGCAGCCTGCCGTGGACGGATCTGTTCGCCGACGCCATCGCGGCCGCCGAATCCCATCCCTTGTCCCGCATTCTCGGCGGTGCGCTGAATTTGTTCCGCGACGAAATCGAGGCCGACCCGGGCTGCGCGGCGCTGTATTATCCGGGCGGCGAGCCCATGAAGGGCGGCGATCTGGTGCGCCAGCCCGTGCTGGCCGATACCCTGCGCGACATCGCCGAGAACGGCAGCGCGGCATTTTATGAAGGCCGCATCGGTAAATCGATCGGCGATTACAGCCGGGCCAATGGCGGGCTCGCCTCGGCGGCGGATTTCGAAGGGTACAAACCGGAATGGGTGACGCCGCTTGAAACCGATTACCGCGGCCGCTCGGTTCGGGTCATGCCGCCGAACTCATACGGTTTGCTGATGCTGATGCAGCTCAACGCCCTGTCCGGATTGTCGTCCGAGGAATTTGCCGGCGATGAAGCAACCCGGGTCAGCTATCTGATGCGCGCCATGCGCGCCAGCTTTTCCGAAGGTCGGCATCATATCGCGGACCCGCGCACCAACCCGGCGCCGGTCGATGAGCTGCTGGGCGAGGCCATGACCGCCAGGCTGCAAGAAGCGGTCAAGACCGGCGACCATCCGTCCTTGCCCCACCCCGCCGGCGGCACATCCTGCATCACCATCGCGGATGCTTCGGGCGATGCGGTCTCTGTCGTGCAAAGCGTGTTCCATGTCTTCGGCGGCGCATTCATGGACCCGGGCACCGGCATCCTGATGAACAACCGGATGACCGGTTTTTCCACGGATCCAAGCCATGCCAGTTCGGTGGCGCCCCACAAACGCCCGTCCCACACCCTGAACCCGGTGGTGGTGCTGGAAGGCGGCAAGGTGCGCTATCTGATGACCACGCCCGGCGGCCCGGCCCAGACCATTACCAATGTCCAGATCCTGACCAACATGATCGACCGCGGCATGGAACTGTCGGAAGCGATCGAGGAACCGCGCTGGTCGATCAATCTCGAAGGCGTGTCGCTGCTCGACGATGTGTATTCCCGGGAAACCGAAGACAAGCTGGCCGCGATGGGTTTCAAAACGGAACGGGCGACCGGCGCGTCCTATTTCGGATCGGCCAAGATGATGGAGATCCTGCCCAACGGAGTCATGGCCGGCGCCGCCGACGGACGCCGGGAAGCAAACGCAGTGGGTTTCTAATGACTGATAATCCCGCCGATCTGGTCGTCACCAACGGCAAAATCATTACCGTCGACCCGGGCGACTCGCTGGCCGAAGCTGTCGCGGTCCGGGGCAATCGCATCGCGGCCGTGGGCGGAGCGGCGGAAATTTCCACGCTGACCGGTCCCAATACCCGCGTGATCGACGCCGGCGGCAAGGCGGTGATCCCCGGCCTGATCGACGGGCATTCCCACATGGACCGGGAGGGGCTGAAGCCGGTCTTCCCGTCGCTTTCCGGGTGCGGGTCCATCGACGACGTCTTGCAGCGCCTCAAGGCGCTGGCCGACAAGGCGGCGCCCGGCGAATGGGTCGTCACCATGCCGATCGGCGAGCCGCCGTACTATTGGGACACGCCCAACAATCTGCGTGAAAAACGTTATCCGACCCGGTGGGAGCTCGACGAGGTCGCGCCCAACAACCCGGTCTATATCCGGCCGATCTGGGGCTATTGGCGGCATATCCAGCCGCTCGATTCGGTGGCCAACAGCCGGGCGCTGGAACTGGCCGGGATCGATTCTAAGTTCCAGTCGCCGAGCGAAGAGATCGAATTCGAACGCGACGCCGAATCGGGCGACTATAACGGCGTCATCCACGAATGGACTTATATGCCGATCGCCGAGCTGAGCTATTTCGCCATGGCGCCGGGCTTTACCCATGACGACCGGGTCGCCGGCATCAAGCGCGCCATGACGATTTTGAATTCCACCGCGACGACCAGCGTATTGGAGGAACACGGCGCGGCGCGCGATCTGATCCAGGCCTATCAGGAGGTCAACCAGGCGGGCGTGGCCAGCGTGCGCGCCAATCTGGTGTTCAGCCCGTCATGGGGCGGCCCGGAAAAGCCCGACTACGAAAAAGTGCTGGCGAGCTGGGGCGGCTGGCTCGGCGGACAAGGGCTGGGCCACGACATGCTGCGGGTCGCCGGCATGTACACGGAATACGGCATATCGCTGGAAAGCGCCTTGCGCTCGAAATCATCGCCCTATAACGGCTGGTCCGGGTTCAACTATGATTGCGGCGTGCCGCGCGAACGCATGAAGGAATTTCTGCTCGAAGCCGCGCGCAACAAAATCCGGGTCTGCACCATCACGATAAACTATCTCGATCTCTATGAAGAAGTTCACCGCGAAGTCCCGATCGACGGCATGCGCTGGGTAATCGGCCATCTCGATTGCGTGACCGAGGACCAGGCCCGGCGCATCGCCGATATGGGCGTGGTCATGACGACCCACACCAACCGCTATATCTACAAGCAATCCCACATCACGCGGGACGAAATCGGCGTCGAAAACGAACATCTGATCGTGCCGCTGCGCATGTTGCTCGATAGCGGCGTCAATGTCGGGCTCGCCACCGACAACGTGCCGACCACCCTGTTCTATCCGATCTGGCAGACCGTTTCGCGCCACAACATGCATCTTAAAGCGCCGGTCGGGCTCGGCCAGCGTCTCGGCCGGGAAGACGCGCTGCGCTGCGCCACCATGGGCGGCGCCTACTTGACCTTCGAGGAAGACCGGAAGGGCTCGATCGAGGACGGCAAGCTGGCCGATCTGGCGGTGCTGACCGACGACCCGCTGACCTGCGCGGAAGACGACCTCAAGGATATCAAGGCGGAAACCACCATCGTCGACGGCCGCATCGTTTATCAACGTGAAGACGCTCAATGACGGGCGCGATGAAAGTCGAGGAGCTCGACACCCCGGTGCTGCTGGTCGATGCCGGCGCGCTGGAACGCAACATCATCGCCATGCGGGACATCGCGGCCGCGACCGGGGTCGCTTACCGGCCCCACGCCAAGACCCATAAATCGCCGATCGTCGCCAATATGCAGCTCGAGGCCGGCGCGGTCGGGGTGTGCTGCGCCAAGCTGGGCGAAGCCGAAATCATGGCGGCCGCCGGCATCCCGGATATCCTGATCACGTCGCAGGTGGTCGGGCGCAACAAGCTGGTGCGTCTGATCCAGGCGGCCCAGACCGCCAATATCATGGTGGTGGCCGATAACGAGGATAATATCTCCGATCTGTCGTCGGCCGCCCAGACCGGCGGCAAGCCGATGGATGTCCTGATCGAGGTCGATATCGGGCAGGGCAGGTGCGGCGTGCCGCCCGGCCCCGAGGCGACCCGGCTGGCGCGTTTGATCGCGGAGACAAAATGGCTCCGGTTTCGCGGCCTGCAAGGCTATCAGGGGCTGATCCAGATGACCGCCGATTTCGACCAACGGCAGGCTCAGGTCGAGCTGGCGCTGGAAAAGCTGATGGACACCGCCGACCATCTGAAAAGCGCCTCGATTGAAATCGACATTCTTACCGGCGGCGGCAGCGGTTCGTCGATCATCGATTCCGCGCTCGGCCGCTATTCGGAACTTCAGCCCGGCAGCTATGTGTTCATGGATTCGCGCTACCGCCACGCCCAATGGCCGGGCGGCGCGCCCTGCCCGTTCGAAAACGCGCTCACCATTTTGGGCACGGTGATCAGCCGGCCCGCGACCGACCGCGCGATTGTCGATGTCGGCTACAAGGCGGCGTCGTCGGATGGCGGGCCGATTGTGGTCGCGGGAAACATGGACGCCGAGTTCAGCTTCGCCGGCGACGAGCACGGCCAGCTGTTTTTTCCGGGCGGGACCTGTCCCCTGGCGCTCGGCGACAAGGTCACCTTCCTGCCGAGCCATTGCGATACCACGGTCAATCTCTATGACGGCTACATCGTCACCCGGGACGGTCTGGTCGAGGACGTCTGGGAGATCGCCGCCCGCGGGCGAGTGCAATAGCCTTGTCGCCGACCTGGAATTCGGGCTCCGCCTTGAATTTTTCCGCGATGAAATCGATATAGGCCCGCACCTTGGCCGACAAATGCCTCGCATGGGGGTAGACGGCAAACACCTCATTGGCGAAATCGCAATCTCGGCGCTGTATTCCTGCAGCACTTCACGCAATTGCCCGCGATGGATTTCGCGGCCGACCATCCAGATCGGCAACAGCGCCAGCCCCATTCCGGCAATCGCCGCCGAGGCGATGCTGCCGGCGTTATTGGCGGCGAAATTGCCGTCGACCTGGATTTCGTAGCTCTCGTCATCATTGGCGAAGCGCCATGCCACCTCGCCTGGGCGATGGCGGTAGCGCAGGCAGTTGTGGGTCGCGAGATCTTCCGGATGCTTTGGCTCGCCGTGTTTTTCCAGATATGCCGGGCCGGCGCACAACACCCGGTGCATGGTGGCCAGCTTGCGCGCGACAAAGCTGAGCTGCGACGTGCCGCCAATGCGGATCGCCAGATCGGCGCCTTCCTCGATCAGATCCACATAGTGATCGGTCACGTTGAGTTCGACCGAAACGTCCGGGTACAGCGCCAGAAACTCCGGCATGTTGGGCACTATATAGCGCCGCCCGAACACCACCGGCACATTGAGCTTCAGCGTGCCCCTTGGCGCGGCCTGCATGGCGCCGACCGCGTCGTTGGTTTCGTCGATCTCGGTCAGGATACGCCGGGTCCGGTCGACATAAAGCGCGCCGGCTTCGGTCAGGCTGACCTTGCGGGTGGTGCGGTTCAAGAGCCGCGCGCCAAGCTGCTTTTCCAGCGCGCTGACCTGACGCGAGACCGATGACGGGGCAAGGCCCAGCTTTTTTCCGGCCGCCGTAAAGCTGCCGTCTTCCACCACCTGGTTGAACAGCCGCATGCCCGCCAGACTATCCATGATCCGTCCTATTATTGCGCAATACGCACAAGTCATATGTAATTCGATGGGATTATAAAATAAAGTCGGAGGAATTATCTCCTATTCAACGGCAGCGATGCCATCAAACCAGGAGACAGAGACATGAATACCCACGAAACAGAATTCACCCCCACGGCCTTCACCGCACAGAATGTCTGGCGCCAAGCCGAACAATTGCGGGCCAAACAGACCGCCCGGGTTTTTGTGAAGATTTTCAATTCCATCGCCGGCGGCTATGCCAGGCTGGCCTCGTATGGGGAAAGCATGAGTAATTCGTATCAGACGCCAAAGGCGCTGTATTAAGACCGGCAAGCGGCGGCGGACGCGGTCAATAGGTCGCGAACGCCGCCGCGCCGCCGTGCTTGTCCATGAAACGTCCGACAACGCGGCCAAACAAAGCGGCATCCTCCAGGGGCAGGTAATGCCCAATGCCGTCGAGCAGTTTGAACTCCCCGCCGGGGATCGCATCGCAAATCGCCCGGCACGACGCTTGCGGCGCGATGCGGTCCTCGGCCCCCGCGATGACCAATGTCGGCGCGTCGATCGCATCCAGATCAGCCATCAGATCGGCGGTTCCCATCATGGCGACAAGCCGGCGGTAGCCCCGCTCCGGGATGCGGACCATGATTTCCGTGACAGCCTCCACGCAATCCGCGGCGGCGGCCGATCCCAACAGTCCCGGCGCGCGCGCCTTCGCGAACCCCGCCATGCCCATTTCGGAAATGCCGTCGGTGCGGGCCTGATATCCCGCCAGGCGCGTCACTTCGTCGGCCGTGCCGTATCCCGTAATCGGATGCAACAATGTCATGGTCAGGGCCAGCCCGGCGCGCTGCCGGCAGAGCGCGGCGGCGATCGGCGCGCCGATCGAATGGCCGACGATATGGGCCGACATCACGCCCCGCATATCGAGCAATGACGCCAGCGCCGCCGCGTAATCGTCGCAAGAAGGCGCGTCGGCCGGGAACGGGTCGGACGCGCCATAGCCCGGCGCATCCCACGCGATCACCTGATAACGATCGGCAAATTTGTCGAATTGCGGCACCCAGGAGTCCGATGCCCCCCCGGTGCCGTGGATCAGCACCAGGGCGACACCTTCGCCTTTTTCGCGCCACGACAGTTGCCGCCCGGCAATATTGACCGATCGGGGCGCGTTATTTGTCGCTTTCATCGGTGATCATGGTGCCGAGCTTGAAGGCGCCGAAGGTCGGCTTGTAGCTCTTCTCGTCGAGGAACTGGCGCAGGCCCGTATTGTAGGAATCCTCCTTGTCGCCGACCTTGATCGCCTTGC
>JAYZAW010000265.1:0-8344 GCA_036339495.1 Pseudomonadota bacterium
TGCCTCAACCATCGCCCAGGAAGTCCAGCGCCGCGGCGACGCCGCCCTTTGTGTGCGGCACGCCGGCGTCGCCGAGCGTCATTTCGACCCCACAGAGCGCGCCCATCAGCATCAGTTCGTTGAGATCGCCGAGATGGCCGATGCGAAAAATCTTGTCGGCCAGCGGACCCAGCCCCGAGCCCAGCGAAAGATTGTAATTGTCGAGCGCCGCGCGGCGGAACGCATCGCCGCTATGGCCGTCGGGCATTTGGATTCCGGTGACCGTATCGGAATAGGCAGTTTCGTCGACGCAATAGATTTCCAAACACCATTCGCGCACGGCGCAACGCGTGGCTTCGGCCAGCCGGGCATGGCGGGAAATGACGTTGGTCAACCCTTCTTCATCGAGCAGCATATCGAGCGCCTCTTCCAGCCCATAAAACAGCGCGGTCGGCGGCGTATAGGGGTAGTAGCCTTTTTCATTCATGGATATCACCGGTTTCCAGTCGAAATGAAACCGTCCCATGGCGCTTGCTTTGGATGCCGCCAGCGCCTTGTTGCTGATCGCGTTAAAGGCAATCCCCGGCGGCAGCATCAGGCCTTTTTGGGCGCCGCAAACCGTGACATCGACGCCCCAGTCGTCGTGATGATATTCCATCGACGCCAGTGACGACACGGCATCGACCAGAAGCAAAGCCGGATGGGCGGCCTCGTCGATGGCGGCGCGTATCGCCGGAATGTCATTGCGCACCCCGGTCGAGGTTTCATTATGCACCACCATCACGGCTTTGATCTCATGATTTGCATTGCCGGTCAGTCGATCGGTCACCAACGCCGCATCAATCGGAAGACGCCAATCCGTCGGAATCATTTCGACCTCGACGCCAAGACTGCGCGCGACATTGTTCCAGGACACCGCGAAATTGCCGTTATCGAACGCCAGCACCTTGTCGCCCAAATTCAGCGTGTTGGACATGGCGGCTTCCCAACCGCCATGACCCGACCCGGGGAACATGGCAACCGGCCCGGAACAATCAAAGACCCGCTGAAGCCTCGGTAGGATGCGCAGCATCATGGCCCCGAAATCCGGACTGCGATGATCCATCATCGGTTTGTCGATGGCGCGAAGCACCCGGTCCGGCACGTTGGTCGGTCCGGGAATTTGCAGGAAATGGCGTCCTGATTGGGATTTGTTCGCGTTTGGCATGATGACGTTTTCCCGGCAGCGAAAATTTCGCGCATTATGTCTCTTTGTGCGGCAGTTGCAAACTTGACCCGCTGCGTCTTGGGACCGATGATCGCCCATCATGGATGGCGGCATAACAAAACCCAAATCCGCCCGCATCGGCGATGCGGGCCTGGCGCGGCGTCTAAGCCGCGAACTGGCCGGCGATGTGTGGTTCGACGCCCACGCCCGCGGCCGTTATTCGACTGACGCGTCGATTTACCAGATCGAACCGATCGGCGTTGTCGCGCCGCGCACCGTCGATGACATTTCCGCGGTGATCGATATCGCGCGCGAGGAAGGCGTGCCCCTGTTGCCGCGCGGCGGCGGCACGTCGCAGTGCGGCCAGGCGGTCGGCGAGGCGCTGGTCCTCGATACCTCAAATTATCTCAACCAGGTGATCGATTTTGACGCCGATGCCGGAATCGTTTCGGTCGAGCCCGGTCTGGTGCTGGATCATCTGAATGCCTGGCTGCGGCCGCATGGCGTATTTTTCCCAGTCGATCCGTCAACCAGCGCGCAATGCACGCTCGGCGGCATGACCGCAAACAACTCGGCCGGCGCGCGCTCGCTGCGCTACGGCATCATGGTCGACAACGTAACCGCGATCGACGCCATCCTGGCCGACGGCGCGCGCCAGAGATTTGCCGAGACGCCGGCCGATGTCTCGGGGTTGGAGGGTTCCTACGGAAAGCTGGTCGGCTCCATCCGCGACATGGCGCGGCGCGAGGCCGACGAAATCATCAACCGGATACCCAAGCTGCTGCGCAAGGTCGGCGGCTATAATATCGACACCATTTCGGCCCAGGGCCACAACATGGCCAAGCTGCTGGTGGGTTCCGAGGGCACGTTGGGTTTCTTTCACCGCATCGAGCTTAAAGTCCAACCACTGCCCAAGCACCGCGTGCTAGGCATCTGCCATTTCGAGCGGTTCCGCGACGCCATGGAGATGAGCCGGCATATCGTGACGCTGGACCCGTCGGCTGTCGAGCTGATGGACCGGACCATGATGGGTCTCGGCCGCGACATCCCGGTCTATCGCGCGATCGTCGAACGTTTCGTGCGTGGTGATCCGGAAGCGGTGCTGATGGTCGAATTCGCCGGCGACACCCAGGACGAACAAATTCGCCGCCTGGGCGAATTAAGCGAACTAATGGCCGATCATGGCTATCCCGGCGCGGTGCTGGACGCGGTCGATCCCGCCTTCCAGCGCGATATCGTGGAGGTCCGCAAGGCCGGGCTCAACATCATGATGTCCATGAAGGGCGACGGCAAACCGGTGTCCTTCATCGAGGATTGCGCGGTGCCGCTGGAAGACCTCGCCGATTACACCTCCCGCCTGACCGAAGTGTTTACCCGGAACGGCGTCGCGGGCACCTGGTACGCCCATGCCTCGGTCGGCTGTCTGCATGTGCGCCCGGTGCTCAACATGAAGGACCAGGGCGATGTCACCAAGATGCGCGCCATCGCCGAGGAAGCCTTCGCGATGGTGCGCGAATATAAGGGCTCCCATTCGGGCGAACATGGCGACGGGATATCGCGTTCGGAATTCCTTGCGCCCATGTACGGCAAGCGCATCACCGACGCGTTCAAAGAGGTCAAGCGCGCCTTCGATCCGGAGGGCTTGTTCAACCCGGGCAAAATCGTCGATCCACCGCGCTTCGACGACCGGTCGCTGTTCCGCTTCAAGCCGGAATATGCGCCGAGCCAAATCGACACCGCTTTCGACTGGAGCCCGTGGGGCGGTTTTTCCGGCGCCGCCGAGATGTGCAACAATAACGGGGAATGCCGCAAGCGCGATGCAAACGTGATGTGCCCGTCCTACCGCGCCACGGGCGATGAACAGCATGTTACGCGAGGCCGAGCCAACAGCCTGCGGCTGGCGCTGTCGGGCCAGCTCGGCGAGGATGCGCTGACATCGGACGAACTCGCCGCCACCATGGAACTCTGCATCGGCTGCAAGGGCTGTAAGCGGGAATGCCCGACCGGAATCGACATGGCGCGCATGAAGACGGAATTTCTTTATCAGCGCCAGAAGACCCGGAATATCAGCCTACGCGAAAGGCTGATATCCGATTTGCCGCGCTATGCCCCTTGGGCGGCGCGAATTGGCCCCGTGCTTAATCTACGGGATAAAATACCGGGTTTGGCCGGACTCAGCGAGACCGTGACCGGCTTCAGCGCGCGGCGGAAATTGCCGCAATGGCGTCGTGACGCGTTTCGTGCGCCCACGACTTCCGGGACCGGACAGGCGGGTGAGGTGGTCCTGTTCGCCGATACCTTCAACAGCTGGTTTGAACCGGAAAACGCGCGCGCGGCGCAGCGCGTGCTGGAGACCGCCGGGTACAAGGTCCATGCCGCCCAGCCGGATAACGGGAATAGGTCGATATGCTGCGGCCGGACCTATCTCGCGGCCGGGCGGATCGATGAGGCCAGAAAAGAAGCGCGGCGCAGCCTGGCCGCGCTGCGGCCCTTTCTGCGCGCGGGCATGCCCGTAATCGGGCTCGAGCCATCCTGCCTGTTGACCTTCCGCGATGAGTACAAGGCGCTGGATCTGGGAGCGGACGCAGACCTCTTGGCGGAAACAGCCGTTTTATTTCAGGAATTCCTCGTGGCCGAGCGCGGAGCCGGGCGGCTGGCGCTCGATCTCGGGCCGATTTCCTGGAAAAAGGCGCTGGTGCACGGCCATTGCCATGAAAAGGCTTTCGCCGTCACGGGCGCGATTGCTTCGGCGCTGGCAATGATTCCCGAATTGGACGTCGAGATCGCCAACACCGGCTGCTGCGGCATGGCCGGGCCCTTCGGGTACGAGGCGGACCATTACGAGCTGTCGGTGAAAATGGCCGAACTCGATGTTTTGCCGACGGTCCGAGAGTCGGATGATGAAACCGTCATCATCGCCAACGGAACCAGTTGCCGGCAGCAAATTTCCGACGGCGCGGGCCGTCAGCCATACCATATCGCGCGGCTGTTCGAAGCCGCGATAAACTCAAGGAAAACTTAATGATCATTTATGACTTGGCCGATTGGGCCGTCGCCGAGCGGACCAATGATATCCCGGACGAAGCGTTTCACTGGGCCAAGCGCGCGGTGATCGACTGGTGCGCGACCACGGCGCCCGGAGCGCAAATCCTGCCCGCGACCGGCATGGTCAAGGCTCTGGACGACGATATCGGGCGCGGCAAGGCGCGGCTGTTTCCGTCCGGCGTGGCCGCCACTATGCGCACCGCCGCCATCATCAATGCGGCGGCCTCCCATACGGTGGAGTTCGACGATATTTTCCGGGACGCGCTGTTCCATGCCGGCACGCCAACCGTATCGACGGCTTTGGCCGCCGCCGAACATGAAAACCTGTCGGGCGAGGATTTTCTGCGCTGCGTGATCGTCGGCTATGAAATCGGCACGCGCATCGCGCTGGTGATGGGGCGGGAACATTATAAATTCTGGCACAACACGGCGACCAACGGCTCGTTCGCCGCCGCCGCGGCTGCCGGCACCGCCATGCGCCTCGACCGGGACCAGTTCGCCAATGCGTTCGGCATCGTCGGCACCATGGCCGCGGGCCTGCAGCAGACATTTCGGTCCGACAACATGGCCAAGCCATTGCACGGCGCGCATGCGGCGGATACCGGGCTCTTGGCCGTCCAATCGGCCAAGAACGGCATCACCGGCGCGCTCGACATATTGGAGGGCGAGGTCGGCTACGGCGCGGCCATGAGCAAGGATTGCGACTGGTCCAAGGTCACCGAAGGGCTCGGCGAGTGGTATAATGTGGCGCGCATGACGACCAAGAATCACGGCTGTTGCGGCCATGCTTTCGCCGCCATCGACGGCGCCCTCGCGATCCGCGACCAGCACGGCCTTACCGCGGCCGATATCAAACATGTCCGGGTCGGCGGTTATTCGGCGACGGTCGATATCTGTTCCGGAAAATCCCACAAGACGCCGGTCGAAGGCCGGTTCAGCGTGCCCTATCTGATCGCCAACGGCATCACCTACGGCAATGCGCGGCTCGACGCCTTTACCGAGGAACGGCTCAACGATCCGGTCAGTTCGGAACTATCCCCCAAAGTCGATGTCTATCTCGACGAAGAAATCGACAAGGGATTCCCGCACCGTCGCTCCGCCAACGTGACGATCGAGACGTATGACGGGCGCATTCTGGAACATTATCAGCCGACCCGGATCGGTGACCCGGACGCGCCGTTCAGCGACGACCAGATTTCGGAAAAATATTTCGAACTGGCCGGGTCGGTGATTGGCGATGGGCCGGCGCGCGCGTTGCTGGACGCCTGCTGGTCGCTGGAAACCTTGGAGTCGGTCCACGATCTGCCGATCGGCGGGACAGCCGCCAAATTCGTCCGCGCGGGATAGCGCCAAATGGATTTTAACCTGACCCAAGAACAGCGCGCGTTCGAGGAAGCGGTACTCGGGTTTGCCGAACGTCACCTCGCCGCCGGCGCGCTGCGGCGCGCCCATCAGGACGACTACCCCTGGGATGTGGCGAAACTGATGGCGGAACAAGGGCTCCTGGGAATTACCATACAAGAGGAGTCGGGCGGCCAGGGCGGTACGTTGATGGATGCGGTGATCGCGATCCAGGCCATCGCGTCGGTTTGTCCGCGCAGCGCCGACGTGATCCAGGCAGGCAATTTCGGCCCGATTCGCGTGCTCGCCGAATATGGCAGCGACGACCAGAAGGACCGCCTGCTGAAACCCATGCTGGCCGGTGAAAAGCTAATCGCGGTGGCGATGACCGAACCCGACGCGGGCTCGGCGGTGACCGATCTCAAAACCACGGCGACGCCGGACGGCGACGGATTCCGGGTCAACGGCTCCAAGGTGTTCACTACCCATGGGCGCTATGCCGAAGTGTTGCTGGCCTATATTCGCTACGGCAAGGGGGTCGACGGGATCGGCTCGGTGCTGATCGAAAAGGGCGCGGAGGGGTTTACCACGGGAGAACCGACCCGGTTCCTGTCGGGCGAGGAGTGGGTTCAGCTTTATTTCGATGATGTCTATATCGGGCCGGAAAATGTTTTGCTGGGCGAGGGCGGTTTCCGCAAGCAGATCGCCGGGTTCAATGTGGAGCGCATCGGCAATACATCGCGCGCGCTGGCACTTGGCCGCCATGCCTATGAAATCGCCCGGCGGCACGCTATGACCCGCGAACAGTTCGGTCGCCCGCTCTGTGAATTCCAGGGACTGCAGTGGAAATTCGCCGATATGAAGATGAATTTGGACGCGGCGCAGCTGCTGCTCTATCGCGCCGCATGCAATGCAGATAACGGTTTTCCGTCGGCCGAGGAAACATCCATCGCCAAGGCTTATTGCAACAAGACCGGGTTCGAGACCGCCAGCGAAGCTATGCAGATCCTGGGCGGGGCAGGCTACAGCCAGGACAGCCTGGTCGAATACTGCTTCCGCCGGACGCGCGGCTGGATGATTGCCGGCGGATCGCCTGAAATGATGAAAAACCGCATCGCTGAATCGATCTTCGAACGCCGCTTCTCCCAACGCCCGCCCCGCGCGACCTGAAAGGATGAGTGAACCCAGCCTCGCCGACGCCCTTTTCAACCCGCGCGCCGTGGCGCTGGTCGGCGCTTCGGGTGATGCGCGCAAGAATACCGCCCGGCCGCAGAGGTTCTTGAAGAACCACGGCTTCAAGGGCCGAATTCTGCCGATCAACCCGGGGCGCGACGAAGTATTGGGCGAACAATCCTATCCCGATATCGCATCCGCGCCGGGGCCGGTCGATCATGCTTTGATCATGGTTCCGGGCGCGGCGGTTCCCGAAGTGATCGACGATTGCCGTCGCGCCGGGGTCAAAATCGCCACGATCTATTCCGACGGCTTCGCCGAGACCGGAGAAGACGGCGCGCGCCGCCAAACCGAAATTGTCGCCCTGGCGCGGGACGCGGGCTTGAGGTTAATCGGCCCCAACTCCATGGGAGTGATCGACACCCATAACGGCTCAGCCATTACCGTGAATGCGGCGCTCGAAGCGCCGGGTCTGATTTCGGGAAATATCAGCGTCGCGTCCCATAGCGGCACCATCCTGGGTACATTGATATCGCGCGGCGCGGCGCGCGGCATCGGGTTTTCGAAAATGATTTCGCTCGGCAACGAATGCGATCTGGGCGTGGGCGAAATTACGGATTTGCTGGTTGATGATCCAAACACGGAGACCATCCTTCTATTTCTGGAAACCATCCGCGACCCTGATGCGCTGGCCCGCGCCGCGCGCCGCGCATACGAGGCCGGCAAGCCGGTCATCGCTTATAAGCTCGGCCGGTCCGATGCGGGGCGGCGTCTTGCGGTGTCCCATTCCGGCGCCATCGCCGGGTCCGATGCGGCGGCCGACGCCTTCTTCCGGCATCACGGCATTGTCCGCGTCAATATGCTGGAGACCCTGTTCGAAATTCCACCGCTGCTGGCCGGCGCGAAAGTTTCCGCCGGCAAGCGGGTCGCGGTTCTGACCACCACCGGCGGCGGGGCCGCGACGGTGGTCGACCGTCTCGGCGCGCTCGGCGTTGAGACCGTGTCCGCGCCGCAATCCCTGGTCGACAGCCTGGCCGCCAAAGGGATCGATGTGGGCGCATCGCCGGTCATCGACCTCACCATGGCGGGCGCGCGCGGCGAGATCTACGGTCCCGCGCTGTCGGAATTGCTGAACTCACCCGATTGCGATGCGGTGGTCGCCGTGGTTGGATCGTCGGCGCAGTTTCACGCCGAAGTGGCCGTCGAGCCAATTCTTGTGGCGGGAAAGCACGCGCAAAAACCGCTGGCGGTGTTTCTCGTGCCCCAGGCCGACGAGTCGCTTTCCCTGTTGCAGCAGGCGGGTATCTCCGCGTTCCGCACGCCGGAAGCCTGCGCAGACGGCTTGCGCGCCTGCCTTGGCCGACGCGCGCCGACACCAAAGAATAAAATAGCGCTCGCCGGGGGCGTCGAAGCGGCAATCACCGACGCAAGCGCACCGATCCTGAATGCGGTCGAAACGGAAACCCTGTTCGATGTGCTCGACATTCCCCGCTCTCCCTCGCAGCTTATCAAGGGTCCGGGCGAAGCCTCAAAGATCGGTTATCCGGTCGCGGCCAAAATTGTATCCGGGAATATCGCCCATAAGACCGAGGCCGGCGG
>JAYZAW010000266.1:0-3645 GCA_036339495.1 Pseudomonadota bacterium
GGAACGGGCGCGTCATTTCGGCGCCTATTCCGACGATCTCGCCAACGGCGTCTGCCCCGACGGCGGCGCCCCCAACCCGCAGGAATTGATCTCGTGAAAGCCATCCACGGCCAACTGCCCGACACCTCGGACGTGCGCGGGCGGGTCGGCGACCCGGAATGGAAAACCCGCGTCCAGCTCGCGGGACTTTTTCGCCTCGCAGATTACTACGGGTGGAGCGAGCTGGTCTTTACCCACATATCGGCGCGGGTACCCGGCAATGAGGAACATTTCCTGCTCAACCCGTTCGGATTGATGTTCGATGAGGTCACCGCCTCCAGCCTGGTCAAGATCGACCTCGACGGCAAAATTGTCGACGAGACGCCGTTCGATTTTCATCCGGCGGGATTCGTCATTCACGGCGCGGTCCATGCCGCGCGGCCCGACGTCCAGTGCGTGATCCATAATCACACCCGCGCCGGAATGGCGATTTCGATGCTCGAGTGTGGACTTCTGCCACTATCGCAGCATGCCCAGGTGTTTTATGGGAAAGTCGCCTATCACGATTACGAAGGCCTGGCGCTCGATACCGATGAATGCGCGCGCCTGAGCGCCGATCTCGGCGACAACGCGGTGATGATTCTGCGCAATCACGGCGTTCTGGTGACCGGCGACACGATCCCGAAGGCGTTTGCCTTGATGTGGACCCTTGAGAAAGCCTGCCAGGCGCAGCTTGACGCCATGCGGACCGGGGCGGAACTGGTCATGCCGCCACCCGAGGTCAGCCGGAAGACCGGCGAGATGGCGCTCGCCCCCGACAGCCTGATCGGAAACACTGAATGGCCGGCGCTGATGCGCATGCTGGACCGGCTCGATCCGTCGTTCCGGAGCTGAGCGATGCGTATCGCCATCATGGGCGCGGGCGGCGTGGGCAGCTATTTCGGCGCGCGGCTGGCGGCGTCGGGCGAGGACGTGACCTTCATCGCCCGCGGGCCGCATCTTGCCGCAATGCGCGAACGCGGCATGACGGTCAAGAGCCCGCACGGCGAATTCCAGCTGGAAACCGTCGCCGCGACGGACGATCCGTCCACGGTCGGAACGGTCGATGTGGTTCTAGCGACGGTCAAGCTATACGATCTGGACAACGCTTGCGCCATGATTGCGCCCATGATCGGCCCCGAGACGATGATCATTCCGGTCCAGAACGGGGTCTCGGCGGTCGAGATGGTGTGCTCTCGGTACGATCGCAAGCATGTGGTCGGCGGGCTGGTCTTCGTCGCAACCTACGTCGTGGCGCCGGGCGAGGTCGAGCACAAGGCCGAGCTGCATCGGCTGGCCTTCGGCGAGCTCGACGGCGCCCTGTCCGATCGTGTTCTCGCCTTCCGAGACGCCGGTCAAAAGGCCGGCTTCGATGCCGTGGCGTCGCAGGACATCGAGCTTGAGCTGTGGACGAAGTTCGCGCTGTTGGCCGGTCTAGGCCCGGTTACGACCCTGTCCCGCCAGACCGTCGGCGCGGTCGAGGCCGACAGGGATCTTTGGGATCTGTGCCGGCGATCGGTCGGCGAGGTCGTCGCGGTCGGCCGCGCCAAGGGCATCGCATTTCCGCCCGACATTGTCGAGGCGACCCTCGCGCTGAACGCAAAATTTGACCCGAACGCCAAGAACTCTTTGCTGCTCGACCTCGAAGCCGGCAGGAGGCTGGAACATGAATGGATCAGCGGCGAGATCGTCCGCCTCGGCCGGGAGCTCGGCGTGCCCACGCCGTTCCACGAGATCGCCTATGCCGCGCTGAAACCTTTCGCCGAGGGCGGATAGGCGCGCGCCCTATAAAGCGGGTGTCACTGCTCTACCCATCCAGCCGGCCGAAAAACTCAAAGGTTCTGGCATTGGCGCGTTCGGCGTCGGCGGGCATATAGGTATCGTTGCGCATGACGTTTGCGAAAGCGTGGCCGGCATCTTCGTAGATAAAATTCGTCACGTTGGCGTTGCCGTCGATCGCCTCCAGAATGGGGGTCAGGAGTTCCGGCGGCGTGGTGTGGTCGTGGCGGCCGAAATGCAGCATCAGCGGCCGGTCGATGCGCGGTCCGTCGTCGAGGAAATTGTGAATCCGCGTCCCGTAATAGCCGGCGGCGCCGTCGACATCGAGCCGAGCCGCGGCTATATACGACATGGGGCCGCCGAGGCAGTAGCCGGTCACGAATACCTTGTCCGTGTAGCTTTCCATGGCTCTGAGATGTTCCACCGCATCGCCCATGTCCGCCACGCCCTGTTCGTAATCGAACGCCGCGTGCAGGGCGTAGGCTTTCTCGAAGCCGGCCTCGTCATAGCCGAGTTCGACATTGCGCTCCATCCGCCAGAATATATCGAGCGCGAGCACCACATAGCCCTGGCGCGCGAACAGATCGGCGGCCCGGTGGATGCCTTCATTGACCCCGAAAATTTCGGGAATCATCACCACCCCCGGACCCTTGTTCCCCGGCGGCAGGGATAAATGGGCGTCAAACGCGTTGCCGTCCCGCGTGGGAATTCTCACCTTCATTTTCAGATGCCTTTCAAATCGGTTTGCCGTCGCTGGTCGCCCAGGCGGCCTGCATGAAGATGTTCGACGGCAGGGTTTCGTCGAGCACCTTGCGGGCGGCTTCCGCGCCGGCCAGCGGCAATCCCTCGGCGTCGAGCACGCCGAGTTGTTTCAATGCCGATCCCTGATCCCAATACAGATGTTCGTGGCACACCTTGTCGCCGCGGAATTTTACGATGATCACGGTGACGATTTCGACGGTCTTGCCGGTCGGCTCGATGTCGGGAAAATAGCGGTCGATCACCGAATCGTGGGGAAATTTGGTATAGGTTTCCAGCACCAGCCGGTTGGATCCGGTGGTGTATGAAATCCGCGTCCGGTCGCGCCCGCCGGCATTCTGATCGACGAAATGATATTTATAGAACCGCTTCAGCATGTCGTGCCCGACGCCGCCGGCCAGGGTCGGCACGTGATTGACATAGGGCGCATCGATCATGGTCGCCATGGTGGCGTCCACGTCGCGGGTGGTAAACTCGTGATGGACATGCTCGGCGAACAGGGCGACATAATCGTAATACGGACCCAGCACGCGGCGGATCAATTCCAGCGTCCGGCTGTGGGCCAAATCATCGGCCAGTTTGTGAAATGCCGCGCGATGGGGAATCGCGAAACCGGGTCCGGCCTGGTCCCAGACATGCACGCGCGAGCCGTCCTTGCGCTTGTGCGCCCGCCTGATTTTATCGGCGGCAGCGGCGGCATCGGGCGCGCCGGCGGCGCCGAACTGCAGCACAATGGGACATGGCGCGGCGGCGAGAAATTCAGGGTCGTCCGCGAGTCCGGTGGCGTCGAACGCGACCACGGCGCGGAACCCCGCATCGGCCGCGGCGCGGCACGCCAGCACGCCGCCCGCGCCATGACCGATCGAGGCGATTTCGCCGTCGGTTTCCGGCCGGCCGCGCAGCACATCGGCGGCGGCGACGACTTCTGCCGACGAGACATCACAGCCAATCATCAGCACGGAATAACCTTCCTCGCCGAACAGATCGGCGTGCGCAAGCATGCCGCTATCGAGCCCGGTTTCATCTGCGAGAATAAGCAAACCCGGCCCCGCGCCGCTGTGGTGAACCGAGACATAAACGTCGCGTTCG
>JAYZAW010000267.1:0-6184 GCA_036339495.1 Pseudomonadota bacterium
TTAATGTCACGGCTCTGCCGTTTCTTTGTTCCACCCCCTAAGAGGATCGCCAGCTTATCGCCATCCTTGCCGAAATAAATCCGATACCCGGCGGCAAAATTAAGCCTGTACTCGCTCACGCCCTGGCCCAATGATTTGACATTGGAAAATTTGCCGTCCTCCATCCGAGCAATTGCCGTACGCACCTTCAATGCCGCTGGAACATTCAGAGAAGAAAACCATCTTGTACAAGGGTGCTGGCCATTTTCACTTTCATATTCGATGACAACGATCATCTTATATAGATAACATAAATGTTACTTATATGCAAACAGTAACACATCCAGAATTCACTATTTTTCCTGGCTGGACTCACCAATTTGTTATGTTATAACATCCTAATACTCCAACAATTTGGAATCATTCCATGACACAGGATGCGGTGGTGTCGCCGTTTCGGCCGGTGCGGCATGAACATGACGTCTGTATCGACGACGCGCTGGATGCGGCGGATGCGCTATGCGCAAAATCGGGCGTTCGGCTGACTGCCCTGCGCCGACGGGTACTGGAGCTGGTCTGGGACGGGCATGGGCCGATGCGGGCCTATGACATTCTCGACCTCTTGCGCGACGAACGGATGCGTGATCAGAAGAGAGGCGCGGCGCCGCCAACCGTGTACCGGGCGCTCGATTTCCTGCTCGCCAACGGGCTGATCCACCGCATCGAATCGCTGAACGCCTATATCGGCTGCGGCGCGCCCAGCGACGGCCATGCGGGGCAGTTCTTGATCTGCGGCGATTGCGGCTCGGTCGGCGAACTCGACGATCCGGATATCACCCGCCTGATCGCGGCCAAGGCCGAGGCCATGGGGTTTGCCGTCGCTCACCAGACTATCGAGGCCATGGGATTATGCCCGGAATGCGCACGTCATGGAGCCCAAGTTGGAGATTGAGCAACCCAAGCTGATCAGCGCCAGCGGCGTGACCGTGCGCTATGGCGGCCGGCCGGTGCTGGACGGCGTCGATCTGTCGGTCGCGCCTGGCGAGATCGTGACCCTGATCGGGCCGAACGGATCGGGCAAGACGACATTCCTGCGCGCCGTGCTGGGGTTGATCCGGCCGGACGGCGGCGACGTCGCTCGCCGGCCCGGTCTGACCATCGGCTATGTGCCGCAACGGGTCGAGATCGACCGCACTTTGCCGCTGACCCTGCGCCGCTTCGTGATGATGGGCGGCGGCGGCAACGGCGCGCGGCTCGACGCGGCTGCGCAAGAGGTCGGGATCGGCCATCTGCTCGACCGCTCGTTTCACGATCTGTCGGGCGGCGAGGCCAAGCGCGCGGTGCTGGCGCGCGCCCTGCTGCGCGAGCCGGATCTGCTGGTGATGGACGAGCCGACCGCCAATGTGGATGTCGCCGGCCAGGCCGAGTTTTACGATCTGATCCGGCGGATTCGTGGCCGGCGCGGCTGCGGCGTGCTGCTGGTGTCGCACGATCTGCATCTTGTCATGGCGGCGACCGATCAGGTGGTTTGTCTCAACACCCATGTGTGCTGTTCGGGGCGGCCCGAATCGGTGACCCGCAACCCGGAATATCTCGCTTTGTTCGGGCACCGGGTCGCGGAAACCCACGGGCTCTACCACCACGATCACGATCACAGCCACAATATTTCCGGCGAACCGACCGAAGATGTTTCGGAACACGCGCATGGATAGTTTTCTGGTCACCGCATTGGTCGCCGGGCTCGGCGTGGCGGTGTTCATGGCCCCGCTGGGCGCCTTTGTGGTGTGGAGGCGCATGGCCTATTTCGGCGATGCCCTGGCCCATTCGGCGCTGCTCGGGGTGGCGCTGGGGTTCCTGTTTGGGATCAATGCCAATTTCGCCGTGATTGCGGTGTGCGTCTCGCTCGCCCTGGCGCTGGTCGGCCTGCGCCAGTCCAAGCTGCTGGCCGATGACACTTTGCTGGGCATTCTGTCGCACAGCGCTTTGTCGCTCGGGCTGGTGGCGATCGCCTTCATGGAAACCCTGCGCATCGATCTGATGGCCTATCTGTTCGGCGATATTCTGGCCGTGTCATGGGACGATATCGCCTGGATTTACGGCGGCGGCGCGTTGGCGCTGGCCGGGCTGATCCGGATGTGGCGTCCCCTGGTGGCGATCACTGTGCATGAGGAACTGGCCCGAGTCGAGGGCGTCAAGGCGTTCCGCATCCAGCTCGCTTTTATGCTGCTTATTGCGGTGGTGATCGCGGTCGCCATGAAGGTGGTCGGAATTCTTCTGGTGACGTCCCTGCTGATCATCCCGGCGGCGACCGTGCGGCGCTTCGCCCGCTCGCCGGAACAGATGGCGGGGCTGGGATGCATCGCCGGCTGCCTGGCGGTGACCGGCGGGCTCGGCGGCGCGCTGATCTGGGATTTGCCGTCCGGCCCGGCCATCGTGGTCGCGGCGGCGATCTTGTTCCTGATCGCGCTCATACTCCCGCTCGGACGCCGCATGAGCGCGTGACCCGTCAATTCTAACCGTGATAACCTTGGGGCTATAAAGGGGCCCGTGTATATTTGGTCCCGGCTCAGGATTTCCCTCTCCCCTGGCGGGAGAGGGAGGGACCCGCGTCGCAACCGCGGCGTGGGAGGGTGAGGGGTAAGCGCGGTTAGCGCGTCAAGAAAGATTTTATACCGCCTGCCGGCGGTCACCCCCTCACCCCCCACCGCTACGCGGCGGGTCCCCCTCTCCCGCGAGGGGAGCAAGGTCTTGATCCTGGGCTGGGAATATCATTGCGAAGTCCCAAAACGGGAGCGCGACCATATGACGAAAACGCTGATCAAGGCGGGCTGGATCCTGTCAATGGATCCAAAAATCGGTGATATCGAAAACGGCGAAATCCTGCTCGAGAACGATCATATCCTCGAGGTCGGGCGCAATCTGTCGGCCCAGGCCGATACGGTCATCGACGCAAGCAGCAAGATCGTGCTGCCCGGCCTGATCAACGCCCATATCCATAGCTGGCAGACCGGGCTGCGGGCCATCGCCGGCAACTGGATTTCGGCCGATTATTTCCGCATCATGCACGCCAATCTGGCGCTTTACTACACGCCGGAAGACACCTATCTGGCCGGCCTGATCGGCGCGTTGACCCAGATCAGCGCCGGCAGCACCACGATCATGGAATGGTGCCACAACAACGCCACGCCGGACCATTCCGACCGCGCCGTCGACGCGCTATATGAGTCCGGCATCCGGGCCGTGTTCGGCCACGGCACCGTGAAGCCGCCGCAAAAGCCGGGCCAGAAACATTTTTCCGAAATTCCCCACCCGAGATCCGAGATTGAACGTTTGCGCAAGGGACGATTGTCCTCGGACGACTCGCTGGTGACCCTGGCGATGGCGATCCTCGGCCCCGATTATTGCATCAACGACGTGATGCTGGCCGATCTGCGCCTGGCGCGGGAATTCGGGTTGATGTCGTCATCCCATGTCTGGAACAAGGCGGCGCGAGTGTCGAAGGCGGGGTTTCGGCCGGCCGCCGATGCCGGGCTGCTCGGCCCCGATCACAATGTGGTGCACGGCAATTTCTGCGACGACGACGAGATCAGGCTGTTCGTCGATTGCGGCTGTTCGGTAACTTCCACGCCGACGGTCGAAATGCAGACCAGCGAGGGCGACCCGCTAATCGGCCGCCTGCTGGCGCTCGGGGCCGCGCCGTCGCTCGGCGCCGACAGCGAAATCTTCGTCGCCGGCGACATGTTTCACGTTATGCGCCACGCGCTGCAGACCCAGCGCGCGCTCGACCATCGCCATGCCGCCGCGAACGGCGCACCGCTGGCGGAACTTTCCATCAGCCCGCGCCAGGCGCTTGAATGGGCCACCATTGAAGGCGCGCGCGCCCTGATGAAGGAGAAGACCGTCGGGTCGCTGACCCCCGGCAAGCAGGCCGACCTCATCATGCTGCGCGCCGACGACCTCAATCTGTTTCCGGTGATCGACCCGGTGCAGTCGGTGGTGCTATTCGCCGGCCCGGAAAATGTCGATACGGTGATGATCGCCGGCAAGCTGATCTATCCGGCGGATGATCTGGCGGCCAATCAGACCGCGCTTCGGGCATCGGCCGACCGGATCATGGAACAGGGCGGTTACGTCCACGCGCCGGTATAGGGGGAGCATGGGACTCATGACCAGCAACATCCTCGGCGGCGCTTTTCTGCCGCATGCGCCGCAGTTCTTCACCGAACCCGAGACCGAGGACCAGGCCGTCATCCAACGGGTGCGCGAACTCGGGGCCGATATCGGCGCCAGGCTCAAGGCGCTCGGCTCAGATTTCTGGATCGTCATCGGCAACGACCATGTCGAGCAGTTTTTCCTGCATGCCACGCCGGCTTTCACATTGCATATGGGTGGCGAGGCCACGGGGTCGTTCGCCGGACGTGATTTCAAATACAAGGTCGCGGGCGACGAGTCGCTGGCGCTGATCCGATATCTTCAGGGCGAAGGGTTCGACCCCGCCTTCACTTCCACGGCGAAAATCGATTATGCGCTCGGCATTCCCATGACCCACATGGGTCTCGACGCGCCCATCATCCCGCTTTACGTCAACGCCTATGTGCCGCCGCAGCCGTCCATGGAACGCTGCTTTGCTTTCGGACAGGCGCTGGCGCGCGGTGCAGCCGCCATCGGCAAGACGGCGGTGATCGTGGCGTCGGGCGGCATGTCGCATTTTCCCGGCACCGACAATTATTCCAATCCGGACCTGGAATTCGACCAGTCCCTGCTGGGCTATATTGAACAGGGCAATCTGCGCGCCTTGCTGGCGCTCGACGAAAAACGTCTCGACGAGACCGGCAATATCGAGCTGCGCTGCTGGGCCGTGGCCGCCGGCGCGCTCGGCCAGCGCGTGCCCGATATTGTGTCGCTCGATCCGAGCTGGCATCACAATTACGCGTCGGTTGGCTTTACGATCCCTCCGACCACGGAAAAATGGACGCCCCATTACCCCAGCGTGCGGCCCGACCGGGTGGCGCTGACCGAAGCGCTCCATACGCTGGCCCATGACGCCGCGGCGCGCGAACGCTATCTCGCCGACGGCGCGGAATATGCCGCCGGGATCGGGCTGGCGGGCGATGAGGCCGACGCGCTGATCAATCTCACCGAACAGACCATGGCGGATCTCGGCATCCATCCGCTGGTGCCGTTTCTGACCAAAATGTTGATCGAGCATGACCGGCGACAAAAAGACTGACATCATCTCGATTGCCGGCGTCGATAAGTTCTTCGGCGGGTTTCAGGCGCTGAAGGGCATCGATTTTACCGTCGGCGCGGGCGAGCGCGTGGTGATCTGCGGCCCGTCCGGGTCCGGCAAATCGACCCTGATCCGCTGCATCAACCGGCTCGAATCCCATGACGGCGGGCGCATCGAAGTCGACGGCATCGAGCTCAATGACGACACCAAGAACATCGCCGCAATCCGCGCGGAGGTCGGCATGGTGTTCCAGCAATTCAATCTGTTTCCCCACCTGACCGTGCTGGAAAATCTCACACTGGCGCCGATGCGCGCGCGCGGCCTGGGGCAAGCGCAAGCCGATGATCTGGCGCGGCGCTATCTGGAACGCGTTCGCATTCCGGAACAGGCCGACAAATACCCGAGCCAGCTGTCCGGCGGCCAGCAGCAGCGCGTCGCCATCGCGCGCGCGCTCTGCATGCGGCCAAAGATCATGCTGTTCGACGAACCCACATCGGCGCTCGACCCGGAAATGATCACCGAGGTGCTCGATGTCATGGTGGAGCTGGCCAATGACGGCATGACCATGATCTGCGTGACCCACGAAATGGGCTTCGCCCGCGAGGTCGCCGACAAGATGGTGTTCATGGACGAAGGCGAAATCGTCGAGATTGCGCCGCCGGAGGCATTTTTCGGGAATCCGGAGAGCGAACGCACGCGGCTGTTCCTGAGCCGGATATTGAGCCATTGATATTCCGAGAGATCAGTTTCAATCGTACCAGCCCTCCCCTCAATCCTCCCACTCAAGGGGGGAGGAGGCCTGCCCAATTCGCTGCTACCAGTTCGCTAGAATCACCCTCCCACCTTGAGGGGAAGGGTGGGAGGGGCTCTCTCAACCATTCCGCCGTTCGGTGTCGATATGACCACCGGCTATATCTTCAGTGCCTGCAACAACCGTTCGATTCCCTGATCGAATTTCGACTGATTGTCCTCAGC
>JAYZAW010000268.1:0-7399 GCA_036339495.1 Pseudomonadota bacterium
AGCATGCTGACCGTGATCAGCAGGCGCGTAAAAATCAGCGTATCGTCCAGCGAAGGCAAGGAAGCCGTGCTCGCGATTCTGGGGCGCGGCGAGGTGCTGGGCGAAATGGCGTTGATCGACGGCAAGGAGCGCAGCGCCGACGCCACGGCCCTGGAGCCGAGCGAGGCGCTCTCGATCCATCGCCGCGATTTCATCCCCTTTCTGGAACGCAACCCGGCTATATGCCTCCGCCTTTTGGGGGTCATGTCGGACCGGCTCCGGCGGACCAGCGAAATGGTCGAAGACCGGTCGTTCCTCGACCTGCCCGGCCGCCTCGCAAAGACCTTATTGGATCTGGGCCGCACCGACGGGGTTGATACGAAAGACGGATTGCGCATCGATATGCCCATGTCGCAGAGCGCCTTCGGCGCCATGCTCGGCGCATCGCGCGAAACAATCAACAAGCAGCTCAAAGCCTGGCAGGACGAAGGGCTGATCATCACCGGACGGCGTTTCGTGGTGCTGGTCGATGTCGATCGCCTCGCCCGCAGCACCGGGCTGGAAGTCGAACTATAACTTACTCACCGCTTGGCGTCGGCGAGCGCTGCATCATCCGAATAATGGGTGTGGACGTTGAGAACGGCCTGCCGTTTATCCGCTTCGACCGCCTTGATTGCGCGTTCCAGGGCGGCGGGCAGATCCTGTGGTGACTTGACCTCTTCGCCGTACCCGTCGGACGCCTCGACGATCTTGTGATAATCCGGCGCCGGGTCGAGATAGGTCAAAGGCGCGCGGTTGATGCGCGACGCCGCGCCGTCCGGGTGCAGGCCGAGCGTCGCCTTGCGCACCGCGCCCCACATGGCGTTGTTCAGGATCACCGTCACCACCGGCAGATTATTGGCTTGCGAGACATAATGGGCAGGGGTCGGGTTGCCGAACATATAAGCGCCGTCACCGACCACGGAAAAAACGCGCTTTTCGGGCGCGCCGAGCTTGAGGCCGAGCGATGCGCCCATGCCCCAGCCGAGACCGCCGGACGGGCCGGTGCCGAAAAATGTGCCCGGCGTGCGAAAATTGATATTGGTGACGGCGAGTTGGGATTCGCTGACCAGGATATCGTCGTCGTCCTTGACCTGGTCGATGCAATGCGCGACCCAGGCGGTATCGATCGGGCCGCCATCGCGCGCCTCGTCGAGCCTGGCAGCCCAGGCGTCGCGCAGCTTGGCATGGCCGTCGGCGATACGGTCGCGCCGCGAATCGATGCGCGACGACGCCGATTTGGCGCGCTCGTCCAGCGCATCGGTCAGCGCGACAATGGCGGCGTGGGACGAACTCGCGATGGTGAGGTCGCCCCGGAAGCCGCGCACGGGATAATCGCTGAATAGCGGGTCGACCCCGATATGGACGATCTTGGCGTCCGGATTAACTTTGTGCAGATTGGGAATCCAGGGCACGTCGCAATCCAGCACGATGATCACATCCGCGTCCTTGATCGCACCCGCCGGCTCATAGCCCATATGCATGGGATGGTCGGTCGGCAGGCACATATAGCGCGGCCGGTAGGCGATCACGGGCAGGGCGAAACGCTCGGTCAGGGTCGAGAGCGCGTCGACCGTGGAGCCGTCCTGGCCGTAGCTTGCGGTGATGATCACCGGGTTCTGGGCGGCGGCGATCCATTCAGCCGTCTGGTCGATGGCGTTGGGGTCGGCGGCCGGGGTGCGCGCGGCCGGGCGCCGCGTCGGGGAATCATAGGTGAAATCACCGGGATCGGCGGCGAGAACTTCCCTGGGTAGCTGCAGATACGCCGGGCCCCTTGGTTCGGTCATGGCCAGGCTGACCGCGCGGTCGACCACGGTTTCGAGCTGGTCGGCATTGCGCAATTCATAATCCCACTTGACCATCTCGCGCACCGTGCCGGCCTGGTCGAACATCTCCTGCCCCCAATGGATGAAGATCGACCGGCCGCCCCGGACGCCTTGCTCGGTCAAGGGCGTGCGGCCCGAGGTAAACAGGATCGGGACGTTCTCACGCGCCGCGTTCATCACGCCGCAAATACCGTTGGCGGTGCCGACATTGACATGCACCATCACGGCCTGGGGCTTGCCGGTCGCGAGATAATAGCCATGCGCCATGGCGACGCCGAGATTTTCATGGGGCACGGTAATCGCCGTCGGCGCGCTGGTGCCTTCGGCGACCGATTTCGACAGCGCCTCGATCACGGACGCGAAATCGGTGCCCGCATTGCCGAACAGGTAATCCACGCCACGATCTTTCAGCAGGGTCAAATAGGCTTCGGCGACGGTTTCGGGCTGAATGGTTTTTTTCGGCATTTGGGCGACTCCCTCGAATTTGGTTGGCGCGATAATACTCGCCGCGACCGGCCAAGCAAATACTTAGAGCGATGGCGGCAAACGTGGTATCGGTCCGGCCATGGCCGTCCCGATTGCACTATTTTATGCAGCGATATTTTTGTTTATCGGCGTCTATCTGCCGTTCTGGCCGGTCTGGCTGACCGAACATGGCGCGTCCGCGGCTGAAATCGGAATTCTGTTGTCGGTCTCCACCTGGATAAGGGCATTCGCGCCGCCCTTGATCGCGCAGATTGCCGACCGGACCGGCAAGCCCAAACGGCTGATCGTTCTGCTGCTCGCGGCGACACTCGGAAGCTACGCGTTGTTTTCCCTGGCGCACGGGTTTTGGCCGCTGTTGGCGATCAGCGTACTGGGCGCGCTGACCTTCGGCGCGGTGCTTCCCTTGAGCGAAAACCTCGCCATGCGCGCGTCCCACGAACACGGCTTCGATTACGGCCGGGTCCGGCTCTGGGGTTCGGTGACATTCATTGTCGGCGCAACCTTCGGTGGCCGATTGCTGGTCGGACGGGAAACAGATTTTATCCTGACCATGATGCTTGCGGCGCTCGGGCTGTCTCTGATGGCGTCGCTGACGCTGCCGAGCCTGGCGCCGGCGAAATCGCAGTCCGCGTATTTGCCGATCGCGCATCTGCTGTCGCGGCGGGTTTTTATTGTTTTCCTGCTGGCCGCCGGGCTGACCCAGGCGAGCCATGCCGCCTATTACGGTTTCGCCACTCTGCACTGGCGCGCCGCCGGCATTTCCAATGACGTGATCGGCGCGCTCTGGGCCGAAGGCGTGATCGCCGAGGTGGTGCTGTTTGCGTTTTCCGGCGCAATCGCCCGCAAGCTTGGCCCGATCCGGCTGCTGGCGCTGGGCGTCGCCGCCGGGCTGATCCGTTGGTGCGTGCTTGGTCTGACCACGGAAATCTGGGCGCTGGTTGCGGTCCAGGGGCTGCATGCGCTGACCTTCGCCGCGACCCATCTGGCGGCGATGCATTTTCTGCTGCGCGCGGTGCCGGCATCCTATTCATCGACCGCGCAGGGCCTTTATTCCGGGCTTGGCACGGGCGCGATGATGGGGCTCGCCATGATCGCCTCCGGCGCGCTCTATGGCGCGTTCGGCGGGGCGGCGTTTCTGTCGATGGCAATGCTGTCCCTGGTGGGCGGGGCCGCGGCCATCGCCCTTGCCCGCATGTGGCGCGGCGGCGAGATCATCTGACGCCTTGCCATTGACCGCACTGGCCGGTCGGTAAATTATGTATTGCGTTCGGTTTGGAGAATTAAATGAGCGACGTTCGATGAGCGAATGGGGAATCGGCGCGAGCCTGCCCCGCAAGGAGGATCATCGCTTCCTGCATGGGCGCGGCAACTATGTCGGCGACATGCGGCTGTCCGGCATGAAGGAGCTGGCCTTTGTGCGCAGCCCTTACGCCCATGCCCGGATTACCGCCGTCCACAAGCCGGAAGGCAAGGAACATCTGGTGTTCGCGGCCGCCGATCTGGTCGGCGTCAAGCCGATGCGGGCGCCGTCGAATCTGCCCGGCTACAAGGCCTCGGATTTTCCGGCGTTGGCGGGCGAGCGCACGCGCTTTGTGGGCGAAACCGTGGTCGCCTGCATCGGCGACACCCGCGCCGAGGCGGAAGATCTGGCCCAGGAGGTGATCGTCGATTACGAGGAACTCGCCCCGGTGGTCGATATGCTGGAGGCGCGCAAGCCCGAATCGCCTTTGGTGCACGAACAGTGGGGCGACAATATCGCGCTCGAAACCTTTCTCGACGGCGACATGACCGAGGCCGCCGAAAAGGCCGCGATCACCATCACGCGCGAATTCCGCATGGCACGCCAGGCCATGGTGCCGATGGAAGCGCGCGCGCTGATCGCGGAATGGGACAACCGGTCGGACCAGCTGATCGTCCACCATTCGACCCAGGTGCCCCATTTGATCCGCAACGGGCTGGCGGAATTCCTGGGTCTGGAACAGCGCCAGGTCCGGGTCATCGCGCCCGATGTGGGCGGCGGGTTCGGGCTGAAAACATATGTCGAGCCGGAAGAACTGGTCGCCTGCTTCCTGGCGCGCAAATTCGGCAAGCCCATGAAATGGATCGAGGACCGGCGCGAACATCTGATCGCCGACGCCAATTGCCGCGAACATCACTATCTGATCACCGCTTACGCCACCGACGACGGCAAAATTCTGGGATTCGACGCCGAGGTTACCGTCGATGCCGGAGCCTATTCGATCTACCCCTTCACCAACTGTCTGGAAGCCGCCATGGCGGGCGGCAACCTGCCCGGCCCTTATGACATTCCGGCCTACCGGGCGCGCACGTTCACGATGGTGTCCAACAAGCCGCCGCTGGTGCCCTATCGCGGGGTGGCGCGGGCTGGGGTCTGTTTCGCGACCGATATGACCATCGACGCGGTGGCGCGCGAGCTTGGCCTGGAACCCCACGAGGTGCGCATCCGCAACATGGTCAAACCGGAACAGATGCCCTACACCAACGTCGCCAAGAAAAGCTTTGAGTCGGGCGATTCCCCGGCAGCGGTGCGGCGCGCCGCCGGGATGATTGACGTGGCGGCCGTGCGCGCGCGGCAAAAGGCGGGCGAGCCCGATGGAAGGCTGATCGGGCTCGGCTTCGGCAGCTATACCGAACAAAGCGCCCACGGCACGTCGGTATTCGCCAGCTGGGGCGTACAGATGACGCCGGGCTTCGAGCAGGCCGGCGTCAAGCTGACCCCCGACGGCGGGCTCGAGATCCGCATCGGCGTCCAGTCCCACGGCCAGGGCATGGAGACCACCTTCTGCCAGGTCGCCAACACCGTGCTGGGCATCGACCCGGCGAAAATGACGGTGATCCATGGCGATACCGGCCAAACGCCCTATTCGACCGGCACCTACGCGTCCCGCTCCATGGTAATGGCGGGCGGCGCCACGTCGCGCGCCTGCCGGATTCTCGCCGAACGCATGGCCAAGATCGGCGCCCATCTGCTGCAATGCGACGAGGCCGACGTCGAGATCCGTGACGGCAAGGTGATCGGCCCGGGTGGAGAAGTTCCCATGTCGGAAATCGGACGGGTCTGGTATCTCAACCCGGAGGAATTGCCGTCGGACGTGGAAATGGGCGGCGTGGAAGCGGTCGAGGGCTATCGGCCGGATCCGGATCACGGCACGTTTTCCTATTCGACCCACGCCGCCGTAATCGCGCTCGACCCCGACCTCGGCACGGTCGAGGTGCTGGATTACGTGGTGGTCGAGGATTGCGGCACCATGGTCAATCCCATGGTGGTGTCGGGCCAGTGTTTCGGCGGCGCGGCGCAAGGCATCGGCACCGCTTTGTTCGAGGAATCGCCCTATGACGATCAGGGCCAGCCGCTGGCGTCGACCTTCGCCGATTACATGATGCCGGGCCCGACGGAAATCCCAAACTTCCGGCTCGAACATATGATCACGCCGTCGCCCCACACCGAACACGGCATCAAGGGCATGGGCGAAGGCGGCACAATCCCGGCCCCGGCGCTGATCGGCAACGCGATCAACGACGCGCTGCGCGCAACGGGCGCCGAAATAAATCAAACGCCGATCTCGCCGCGCCGCATAAGGGCGGCGATCATGGCCGCAAGCAATAAGGAGGCCGCGGAATGAAGCCCGCGAAGTTCGAACTCGAATCATCCACCGATCTCGGCGAGGCCGTCACCGCGCTGGGCCGGACCGACGGTTTCGCCAAGATCGTCGCCGGTGGGCAGTCGTTGGTTCCCATGATGAACCTCCGCCTCGCCCAGCAGGATTCCCTGATCGATATCCGCGCGCTGCATGATCTCAAGCGAGTCGCGCTGGATAACGGCCAGCTTTTTGTCGGCGCGCTGACCACCCATGCGGCAATCGAGGACGGCAAAATCCCCGATGCGACCAACGGCATGATGCAGCACGTGGCTCACCAGATCGCCTATCGCGCGGTGCGCAACCGCGGCACGATCGGCGGCAGCGTCGCCCATGCCGACCCGGCCGGAGACTGGCCGACGGCGCTGCTGGCGCTTGGCGCGGTCGCCGTGATCCGGGGCTCGGGCGGCGAACGCACCATGCCGCTGGCTGATTTCCAGATCGGCGCGTTCACGGTCGCGCTGGAGCCCGAGGAAGTGATCCTCGGGTTCAGCATTCCGGAACTGTCGGCCGATGCGCGCTGGGGCTATTACAAAGTCTGCCGCAAGCCGGGCGAGTTCGCCGATTCGATCGGCGCGCTGGTGATCGACCCGGCGCGCAGTTACGCGCGTTTGGTGCTGGGGGCGACGGACGGCAAGCCGCTGATATTGTCGGCGGCGACCGCCGATAAAATCGCGTCGTCCGGCGCGGATGAATTCGACATCCCGGCCGCGCGGGCGGCGATTACCGAGGCCGGCGCATCGTTCGAGGAATATGAGACCCAGATTCACGGCGCCGCGCTGAGCCGCGCGGTCAAGGGAGCGTTCGCGGCATGACCCAGATAACAATAACCCTCAACGGCGAAACAGTTTCAGCCGATGTGGAGCCGCGCACCAGCCTGGCCGATTTCATCCGCGACGACCAGCGCCTGACCGGCACCCATCTCGGTTGCGAACACGGCGTGTGCGGCGCCTGCACGATAATGATCGACGGCGTGCCGCAACGATCCTGCATCGCGTTTGCCGCGACCTGCGACGGCTCGGTGGTCCGCACCATCGAGGATTTCGACGACGACGACGTGATGGCCGACCTGCGCGATGCCTTCACCGCCCATCACGGTCTGCAATGCGGCTATTGCACGCCCGGCATGCTGGCCACCGCGCGCGACATCGTCACCCGCCTGCCCGAAGCGAACGAAAAGCGCGTGCGGCTGGAGCTGTCCGGCAATCTCTGCCGCTGCACGGGTTACGTGGGGATCGTGAATGCGATTTTGGCGGTCTTGGACAAGCGGCGGGGATAGATTTCCCGCCGATAAAGACCATGGTCGAAAAGCAGGCGGGGGTCGAAAAGCAGGCGGGTTTCAAAATCTCCCCTCGAACCGAATGAGATGAAACCGGGCACTGGGTAACAAGTGTCGGATTGCCAAGGGAA
>JAYZAW010000269.1:0-3987 GCA_036339495.1 Pseudomonadota bacterium
CACCTCAACCAGGCCGATTTTCTGGCGGCGCTGGACAGGGGACGTCTTGCCGGTGCGACTCTCGATGTGTTCGAGCAGGAACCGTTGCCATCGGACCATCCATTCTGGTCGCATCCGGCAATCACCGTCACGCCCCATATCGCGGCGATCTGCGATCCCGGCTCGGCGGCCGGGCAAATCGCGGAAAATATACGGCGCGCGCGCGCCGGGGAAACACTCGTGAACGCCGTCGATTTATCGGTCGGATACTGATCAAATTTGCACCCAATGGCCGGCTTCCATAAGATACCCGCCATGCGAGATTTCCAGACCCCGACCCGTTCCGCCGTCTATGCCCCGACTGCCATGGCGGCGACCTCACATCCACGCGCCACATTGACGGCGATCGAAACTATGAAGGCCGGCGGCAACGCCATGGATGCGGCGATCTGCGCCGCCGCCGCGCTGGCGGTCATCGAACCTCAAATGACCGGCATCGGCGGCGACTGTTTCGTGCTGTATGCGCCCGCCGGCAAGGACGTTATCGCCTATAACGGATCCGGCGCGGCGGTGGCCGCGGCCGAGACCAGCTGGTATCTCGACCAGGGCATGGATGAGATCCCCGTGATGTCGCCCCATGCGGTGACAATTCCGGGCGCGGTCGAGGCCTGGCATCGGCTCAACGCCGGTCATGGCCGCAAGGAGTTCGCGGAATTGCTGCGCCCGGCGATCGCACTGGCCGAGGACGGCTTTCCGGTCCCGCCCAGGGTCGCCTATGACTGGGACCGGTTCGAGGAAAAGATCAATCGCACCGAGGCGGGCCAGCGGGTATTCCTGCGCAACGGCAAACCGGCCAAAGCGGGCGATGTGATCCGCCAGCCCGAACTTGCCGCCACGCTGCGGATCATCGCCGAGCAGGGACCGAAAGGGTTCTATGAAGGCCCCGTCGCGGAAGACATGGTGGCGACCCTGCAGCGCCTCGGCGGTCTGCATGTGATGGAGGATTTTGCCGGTCACGCGGGCATCTTCGTCGAACCGATCTCGACCAATTACCGGGGCTACGACATCCATGAATGCCCGCCCAACGGCCAGGGTTTCGTGGCGCTGATCATGCTCAATATCTGCGAAGGGTTCGCCGTTTCGGAAATGTCGCCGCTGGACGCCACGCGGCTGCATCTGCAGGCCGAGGCGGGCCGGCTGGCCTACCGCGACCGCGACGCATTCCTCGGTGATTCCGAACCCAAGACCATGTCATTGGAGACCTTGTTGTCGAAGGAATACGCGGCCGGGCAAGGCGCGCTGATCAGCCCAGACCGGGCCATGGCGACGCTGCCCGACCCCGCGCTTCGGGCATCATCGGATACGGTCTATCTGAGCGTGGTCGATTGCGACGGAAACGCCGTCAGCTTTATCAACTCGCTGTTCAACGGTTTTGGCACCGGGATCATGAGCGACGCCACCGGCGTGATGCTCCATAACCGGGGCGCGCTGTTCAAGATCGACGAAAACCATCCCGCCCGGATCGAGCCCGGCCGCCGGCCGCCGCACACCATCATGCCCGGCATCGCCACGAAGGACGGCCGGACTGTGATGTCGTTCGGCGTCATGGGCGGGCACTACCAGCCGTTCGGCCACACCCATCTGCTGGGCAATGTGATCGATTTCGGACTCGACGTTCAACAGGCCTTGGAATTGCCACGCGTGTTTCATTATGACGATGTGCTGTCGGTTGAAACCGGCATTCCGGACGAAACGGCCGATCAACTTCGCGCCATGGGGCACGACGTGGAAACCGCCCCGGTCGCATTCGGCGGCGGTCAGGCGATCTGGATCGATCATGAACGAGGTATATTGATCGGCGGGTCCGATCCGCGCAAGGATGGCTGCGCGTTGGGTTATTGAGGGTTTCCGAAATCAAAGCCATTATCGATCGAACAAGCTAGAAACACACAAGGGGGAAAAACACATGGTCTGGCACGCATTGGCCGCTTATGAAACCGGCGGCAAACGAAAATCGGCGATCGTTCTCGACGGCAAAGTTTATGATCTCGCCAAGGCCTATAAGGCGGTCAACCCGCGCAAGAAAAACGCGCCGTCATGGGTGGCCGGAGGCCTCGATGCGGCGATCGGCGATTGGATGAGCCTGCGCGGCGAGATCAATAAATTCGCGGCCGACGCCGCCAAGGCGGCCGCCACCGGCAAGCTCGGCGCGTTGCGCAATCCCGAACAGCGCCTCAGCAATCCGTTCCTGCCGGGACGGATATTTTGCGCCGGCGCCAACTACGGCGACCACGCCAAGGAAATGGGGACCGGGCTGCAAAAGAAGAATCTCGCCAACCCATATTTCTTTATCAAGGCCAACACCGCGGTCACCGGGCCGAGGGACACGGTGTTCATTCCGCCCGAAGTCAAAAAGACCGATTGGGAGGTCGAGCTCGGCGTGGTGATCGGGAAAACCTGCCGCCGCACCACGGAAGCCCGGGCCTATGATTTCATCGCCGGCTATACGGTGGCCAATGACGTATCGTCCCGCGATTTGAACTCCCGTTCGGATTACCCGTTCCCGCAGGATTGGTTCCAGGGCAAGAGCCATGACAGCTTTGCGCCGATCGGGCCCTGGTTCGTGCCGAAATCCTGCATCCGCGATCCGCAGGACCTCGACCTCAACCTCCAGGTCAATGACGACATGATGCAGGAGTCGAACACCAGCAACATGATCTTCAATATCCGCGAACAGATCGCTTATTTGTCGCGTATCGTGACCCTGCTGCCCGGCGACATCATCCTGACCGGAACGCCCCATGGCGTCGGCGCCGGGCGCGGAATTTTCCTGAAACCGGGCGATGTCATGACCACGACAATCGAAAAAATTGGTTTCATGGTAAACCCCATTGCGGCTGAAAAAGTCGCACGCAAAGGAAAATAAAATAATATCGCCGCCGGGATAATATTCCGGCGGCGATCGATCCATAGGTCCTGACAACGTCCGTTTTGCGCCATTGTTGGGCAATATATGCAGCCGCGATATCGATATACATTCCGGCGGGGCCGGCGGCAATTACCAAGCCGCAACCACTCCTAAAGAAATCCGTAGCATTGCCGTTTAGGCTATCTCAATTAGTTCCTGGGAATTAGGACAAAATTTATCCGGAACTGAATGAAATATTTAGAGTACGCCGACAGATTTCGGCGCCATGCATTCGGAGTTATTTTAGTATGAGCAAGGTGGGAAGTCTTACCGAAGCCCAATATGCCTCGGTATATGAGGCGATGGCGCAATCCGAGCTTGGACTGCTGTTTCTCGAGGAGTACAGCAAGCGGGAAAGCGTGGTCAATGCCGCGCAGGTTCTCGCCGCGCTGGACGACATTCGTGATTCCTCTTCGGGCGAGACCAAATCGGTGCCGATGGATATCCTGTGGCGCGAGTTGTAGGAAATGAGTTCGTCGATCATGCAGACCCGCCAGGAAATCGCGGCGCTGAAATCGGAAGAAGCCGGTAATAACCGGATCATGGCGGCGACCGAGGAACTCGACGCCATCGTGACCGCGTGCGAACGCGCCACCGCCGACATTCTCACCGCCACCGAGCGCATGTAGGAAATCGGTGAAAAAGCGCGGGAATTTGGATTCGATCCCGAGCTGTGCGACCAGATCGAGGGGCATGCCACGGACATCTTCATGGCCTGTTCATTCCAGGACATCACCGGCCAGCGCACAACCAAGGTCATCAACGTGCTGCGCTATCTTGAACAGCGGGTGAATTCGATGATCGATATTTGGGGCGTGGAGGGAGTGGGTTCCTCGGGCGCGCTGTTCGACCCGATCGACACCCGCGAAGACACGCACCTGCTGGAAAGTCCGCAACTTGAAGGCCTCGGCAACGGCCAAGACGACATCGACAAACTGCTGCACGATTACCTCGGCTCGTAAAGAAAGTTAGCGCCCAGACCGAGACAAGCAAGACAGGCGCGAAAAACCCCCGGTGACGTAACAGTTGTCGTCCAGGCT
>JAYZAW010000270.1:0-3765 GCA_036339495.1 Pseudomonadota bacterium
ATTGATTACGTGCCGTGCTACCGGTCGCAAGCCGGCACCGGGACCGCGAACGGGTTCATTTGCTGGAACTAAGAATTATTGAATTCCAACGAAAACGGCGACCCCGAGAGGCCGCCGTTTCGTGTTTGACGAGTGTCGGCCGGTTTACTTCTTTCTTCTGCCGTAAATCAGCTTGCGCGCATGGGCCACGACTTCCGGAGTCGCGCTGTCCAATGCGTTGGCGACGATCTTTTCGATCTGTGCGCCGGTCGACGGGATCAGACGCAGATGCCGTTTTTTCAGTGACTTGGCGAATTTTGGATCCGCGTTCATCTTGTCATAGGCGGTGCGCAGCGTCGTAACCGCATCCTCCGGCACGCCCGGCGGCAAGGCAAGGCCACGTCCCAGCAGACCCAGCACCTGAATGAAATCAACCGCCTTGCGGTCCATTGCATTGGTCACCAGAGTCGAGACCATGGGGACGGACGCGGGCAGATCGGGATCCTTGAAAACGCCCATCTGAAGAATGGCGCGCGCGAAGGGCTTATCCCCTTTGAACCAATGGGGAACCTTGGAGCTCCACGCCAGCCAGTTATAGGCGGCCATGAAGGTTTCGCCCTGTTCGACGGAGTGGATGGTTTTCGACGATCCCTTATAGCCGGTCACCATCCTGATTTTGAAATTGAACAGGCCGTTCATCAGCTCGGGCATGATATAGCCGGTCGAGTTCGGGCCGGTCGTGCCGCCGATAATCGCAATCTTCTTCATATCCTGCCATGTCTTAATTCCGGTATCGGACCGGACGACGAGCACGATGTTGGTCTGATTGGTGGACCCCAGCCAACGGAATTTACGCGCATCGAAACGCATTTTCTTCGGCCGCATGAGCTGATTGACCACGCTGTTGTCGAGCGGGACGATCATGGTAAAGCCGTCCTTGGGCGCGACGTTGTAGGTCCAGTTCATCGCCTTGACGCCGCCAGCGCCGGGCATGTGCTGGACAATGATGGTTGGGTTGCCGGGGATGTGATCGCCGAGATGATTGGCGAATGTCTGGCCGTACTTGTCGTAGGTTCCTCCAGGACCGTAGGGGATGATGATTTTGATGGTCCGGCCTTCGAAGGAAGTCTTGGCCGAAGCGGACATCGGACTGAGCAGAAGCGCGCCCATCACCGTGATTGCGGCACCGAACATGCCTTTGGGGTTCATCGTCATGTTTTTATCCTCCCTTTGTTTGATCGTATTAATAGAGACAATCAACCGCCGAATTCCGTGTTTGTCAATATTGCAAAAAGGCAAACCGTTACGCGGCCTTCCCATTCTGAAGGGCCTGCCAGACCCGCTGGGGCGTGGCCGGCATGTCGATATTTTTTACGCCATGGTCCGACAGCGCATCGAGAATGGCGTGGATGATCACCGGAACCGCCGGCACGGTGCCGGATTCCCCGGCGCCCTTGACCCCGAGCGGGTTGGTCGCGCATGGAATTTCCACATCATCCAGCACGAAGGACGGCATGTCGTCGGCCCGGGGCATGCAGTAATCCATGAAACTGCCGGCCTGGAGCTGGCCCGATGACGGCTCGTAAACGACATCTTCCATCAAGGCCTGACCGAGCCCCTGGGAAATGCCGCCATGGATCTGCCCGGCCAGCAGCAGCGGGTTGAGGATCACGCCGGAATCGTCCACGCCGGTATAGCGCACGATATCGACCTTGCCGGTTTCGGGGTCCACCTCGACCTCGCAAACATGGCTGCCATTGGGGTAATTGCCCGATGTCGGCGCGAAGCTGCCGGTGGCCTCCAGCCCGATGCCGAACTCCGCCGGCCAGCCCATGGGCATGAACGACGCCTTGGCCACATCGACGATGCCGATCGCCTTGTCGGTGCCGGCGACAGTAAAGACGCCGTCATTGAATTCGATATCCGTATCGGCTGCTTCCAGCAGATGGGCCGCCATCTTGCGGGCCTTTTCGACCAATTTGTCGGCCGCGTCCTTGAGCGCCGAACCGCCGATGGTCATGGAGCGCGACCCATAGGTGCCGCGGCCATAGGGAACCGTGTCGGTATCGCCCTGCACCAGGCGGATGCTGTCGAACGGCACGCCGAGCCATTCGACGACCATCTGGGCGTAGACGGTCTCATGACCCTGGCCGTGATTATGGGTTCCGGCCACGATGCTGACCCCACCGCTTTCATCGAAATAGAGCTCCATGCGGTCATTGAACGGCGCGCCGACCTCGATGAAATAGGTCATGCCGAGGCCGCGCAGCTTCCCGTCCGCGGCGCTTTCTTTCTTGCGCGTCTCGAAACCGCTGTAATCGGCCAGTTCCAGGGAAATATCCGTCAAACGATCGAATTCACCCGTGTCATAGACGGACTCGACCCTGGTTTCATAGGGCATGGCGGTATCGGGAATGAAATTGCGCCGGCGGATGTCGACCGGGTCGATGCCCATTTCGCGCGCCGCCGCGTCGACCATCCGTTCGACCACATAGACCGCTTCCGGACGGCCGGCGCCGCGATAGGGGCCGACGAAGGTGGTGTGGGTAAATACCGCATTGACCGAAATATCGACGGCCTCGAAATCATAAACCCCGACATACAGTGTTGATCCCAGCCCGACCGGAACCGGGGCCGCTTCGCCGAGATACGCCCCGACCGCATGGTTGGTCCGAACCCGCAGCGCCAGGAATTTGCCGTTTTCGTCCATGGCCAGTTCGGCATTGGTTATGGCGTCGCGGGCGTGGGAATCGCTCATCAGGCTCTCGGTTCGGCTTGCGGTCCATTTCACCGGGCGATGAAGGCGGCGCGCCGCGAGGAAACACATCGCGTCTTCCGGGAACAGATTGTTTTTCATGCCGAAGCCGCCGCCGACATCGGGGCTGATCACCCGGAAATGATGCTCGGGTCTGTCGAAGACCTTGGAAAAATGTGTCCGCTGCGAATGGGGCGCCTGAACTTCGGTGTAGATCGTCGCATGGTCGGTGGCGGCCAGATAGGACACGATGGTCGCGCGCGGCTCCATGGCGTTGGCCGACAGACGATTGTTGTTCAGCGTCAGCCGGGTGACATGGACCGCTTTTTCAAATGCGGCGTCGGTCTCCGCCCGGTCGCCGCGCTCCACGGTGAACCAGATATTTTTGTCGACCTCGTCCCACACCAGAGGCGCGCCGTCATCGGTTGCGCCCGCGGTCGACGCGATGGCCGGCAAGGGTTCGTAGTCGATTTCGATCAGCTCGGCGGCGTCCAACGCCTGTTCGAGCGTTTCCGCGACCAGAAACGCCACCGGGTCGCCGACATGACGCACCCGGTCGCGCGCCAGATTTGGGTGCTTCGGGTTGGATTTGGGCATCGGCGCGCCGAACGCCATGGGCGGGATAAAGCTTGGAATACCGTCAATGCCCTCGGCCGCGATATCCGCGCCGGTCAAGACCAGCAAAACGCCCGGCGACGCTTGCGCCGCGGATGTATCGACCGACAGCAAATTTGCATGGGCATGGGGGGACCGCAGCACATACCCAAATGCCTGGCCCGGCAAATTCATATCGTCGACATAATTGCCTTCGCCCTTGAGAAAGCGGGGGTCCTCAGCGCGCGGCACCGGCTGTCCGATACCGAATTTCATCTGTTGAGCCATGTCCTACCCCTTGCTACGGCAACCCTGGGCTACGGCAACCCCGGTTGCGATGTTTCTCAGCCAATTTTGCCGCCGTGGCCGCATGAGTAAAGGGATAATTCCAATTTAGATGGCATATGATAGTACCAATGGCCCAAAACCATTGGACT
>JAYZAW010000271.1:0-19229 GCA_036339495.1 Pseudomonadota bacterium
GATTCCCGCGTCCGCGTTACCGCTCAATTGATTAACGCAGAGTTTGATCACCATATCTGGGCCGAACGCTATGACCGGGAGCTGGAAGATATTTTCGAGGTCCAGGACGACGTAACCCGGCGGATTGTCGCGACATTGTCGCCCGAACTCGCGCGCAGCGAACAGAAGCGGTCGGCTCGATCTCAACCTCAGGACCTAAAGGCATGGGATTACCTTCAACGCGGGGCGTTTTATTCCTACCAATTCAGCAAGGAGGGAAGTGAGCTCGGCCGGGAGATGTTTCAGAAGGCCCTGGACATTGACCCGAGCTATGCCAGGGCGTTCGCCGAAATCGCTTTCAGCCACGCCGTGGATCTTGGGTTGGGCCACGCAGCGTCGGGCGGCGACACGATGTCGGAATTGTCGAAAGCGGCGCGGGAAGCGGTGAGGTTGGACCCGTCCGATTCCATGGCGCAGTTGATGCTGAGCTTCGCCTATGCCTGGACCGACCAGTACGACCTGTCGATCTCGACGGTGGAGAGAGCGATCGATCTTAACCCCAGCTACGCCCGGGCCCTCGGTCATCTGGGAACCATGCTGGACCTGACCGGCCGTCATGATGCGGGAATAACGGGACTGCGGGACAGTTTACGGCTCAATCCGAATAAGCCGTTTATTTCCCAGTGGCATTTGACATTTCTTGCCCGCGCGTTGGTAGTGGTTCGACGTTACGAAGAGGCGGTTGAGGCCGCCCGAAAAGCAATTTCAGTTCGCGCGACGCACCTTCCCGCGCACTATATTCTCGCCGTCGCCTTGGGACATCTTGATCGGCAATCCGAAGCGCAGGCGGCGCTTGCGCAATGCGAACGCGAGCAACCCGGATTCGTTCAGGAGCGAACCGAATGGCGACCCTACCGCGACGAGGCGCGGAACGATCACATTTTCGAGGGCCTGCGAAAGGCCGGTTGGACGGGTTGAAGCATTTCTGGCCGGATAATCACCGCGTGTGATTAACTCCCCAGCAACAATTCCTTGGCCTGGTTGATTTTGGCGGCGAGATAGGTTGAGCCGCCCTGGTCGGGGTGGTTCTTGAGCATCAGCCGGCGATGGGCGTCGCGGATTTCGTCGGGCTTGGCGCCCTTGGTCACGCCGAGAATTTCGTAGGCTTCATCGCGGGTCATGCCGGCGCCGGATTGCGCGCGCGCGCCGCCCCCGCCACCACCCGCGCCGCCGGACTGGGCGCCGGACTGGGCGCCGTCCTCGCCGCCGCGCCACGCCGCGCCGTGGATCCGGTCGAGATAGGTTTCCAGTATCTGGGCCGATTGTTCGTCATTGACCCGGCATTCCTGCAGCAATTCGATCTGCTGCGCCAAACCGAGTTCCTGCAACAGGCGGCCCTGGAACCGGCCTTCGAGCACCGTGCCGCGCAGGGCGCCCGTGTCGTGATCGAGCTGCATGCGCAGATAGCGGGTTTCGATATCCGACATCTGGCCCGGCGACGGGCCGCGAAACCCCTTGGCCATATTGCGCAACGCCCGCCAGCGCAGCAACAGCGGCAACATCGCGCCCGCGACCCAACCCGCGGTCATCAGCCGGCCGGTCACGCCGAGATAGACCAGCAACACGCCGCCGATGACAATCGCCGACCATTTGAAGATACGCCTGACAATACGGGGGTCGGCGCCCGATACACCCCAGACGATCAGCGCCAAACCGACGACGATTGCCAGGCCGAGGAGCAAATACGGCATCTACTTGACTTGGCTTGTGATTTGCAGCGCCGCCCCGCCGGTGCGCTTGCCGTAATCCTCCAGCGCCATGCGGCCGCCGGCGGCATAGACCGCGACCGCGCTCAACAATTCGCGAAGCTGTTTGGCCGACGACGAATTGAAGCTGCAATAGGCCCCGTTGGTCAGCTTTGCGATCTGCTTGAACGCCCGCATCGCCGACGGCTCGAGGCCTTCCTGAAACATGAAGGTCGGAACGCCGAGCAGGCCGAGCTTGCCGGCATGGTGGCACACCTTGTCGACGTCTTCCTCAATGCAGTCGCCGACGAAGACCAGCGCGTGGACGCGTTTTTTGCCGGTTTCCTTGATGGCGTGCTTCAGCACCCGGCCGATCTGGGTCTGTCCGCCGAGACAGCGCACGGCGACCATGCGGCGCACCAGCTCATCGGGCGACGCCACCCAGGGGCTCGATTTGCATTCGCCGAAACCGCGATAGAATACGAGTTGAACCTCCAGCCCACCGAGCGCGTCGGTTTCCTTGAACATTTCGGCCTGGATATGACAGGCCCGGTCCCAGGTCGGCTCGCGGCTCGCCGTCGCGTCCATGGCGAAAATCAGCCGGCCCCGGCCGCCCGATGAATTGACCATCGGGACGCGCGCAATTTTTTCGAGAAACGCAGCCACTTCGTCGGCGTTTGCGCCCTCGGTCAGTTCGCCCCTGGATTTCTTGTTCTCAGCCATTTCTCTAAGTTAATTGTAATTGCTCGGTTTCACGTTCCGTCTCGTCTCCCTCGCGCGCCGCCGACACAATCCAGACAGCGGTATCGTGAAATACCGCGCCGCCACGGGGCGGCGGCACATCGGCGCTGGTCAGGAGGTTGATCCCGACGCCTTCTTGAAAATGTCTATTGGGCCAGATGCCTTCAACCACCACGATGCCGCGCTGGAGACCGTCAAAGACATCGACGTGTACCACCAAGCTGCCCTGTTTATTGCCGATCCGCACCGGATCTCCGGTATCGACGCCCAATTTGTCGCAGTCCTCCGGATGCATTTTCGCGGTCGGCCGTCTTTCCCGTTTCAACGAAGTGTCGGTTTCGGTGAAGCTGGAATTCAGGAAATTGCGCGCCGGCGCGGTGACCAGCCGAAACGGATGGTCGTCGCCGGACTCGTCGGTAATGGCGCAGTGATCCGGCAGGCGCGAAAGCCGTTCGTGGTCCGGCCCCAGCGCCGCCCAATCGGCGGCAAAATGGAACTTGCCGTCGGCATGGCCGAATCCGTTGAGGAAATGGGCGGTCTCGAAATCCGGCTGGCAGTCGATCCAGCGCTTGGATTTCAACTCATCGGCCGAACAATGGCCGGAATTCTTCAAGGTCCGGTCGATCATCTCCCAGGCGGTCATCTCGAAACCTTCATGCTCGGCGCCGAGGCGTTTGGCCAGCGCGACGATCACATCATGGTTGGAGCGCGCCTCGCCGAACGGTTCGATCACGCGCGGACCGATCTGCAGATGGCTGTGGCCGCCGGAAACATATAGATCGTCATGTTCCAGGAACGTCGTCGCCGGCAGCACGATATCGGCCATCAGCGCGGTTTCGGTCATGAATTGTTCATGGACGCAGACGAACAGATCGTCGCGCGCAAACCCGGCATGGACCAGCGCCGATTCCGGCGCGACCGCCATGGGGTTGGTGTTCTGGATAAGTGTCGCGGTTACTCGCGGGCCGTCGCCGAGATCACGTGGATCGCCGGTCAGCACGGCGCCGATCCGCGACTGGTCGAGCACACGTGTCGAACGATCGATCGCATCGCGCCCTTCGATCAGGGTCATGTCCATGTGATAAAGATCGAAATAGGCATAAATTGCGCCGCCGCCGGGATAGCGCCACTTGCCGCCGACCGTGGGCAGGCAGGTCACGGCATGCATGTTGGGTGCGCCGTTGCGCGACCGGGAAAACCCATAGCCGGCGCGGATGAAGGCGCGGTCGGTCTCGCCATACAAACGCGCGAATTCCTCGATCTCACCGGCGTCGAGCCCGGTGATCGCGGCCGCCCATTCCGGCGTACGGCTTTGCAGGTGAGCCTCCAACTCCGCCGGCGCATCGGCATGGCGCACCATATAGTCGCGGTCGGCGAACCCGTCGCGGAACAGCACATGCATCAGGGCGCAGGCGAGCGCCCCGTCGGTCCCGGGCCGCGGCGCGATATGGAGATCGGCCATGGCCGCGGTCGCGGAACGGTACGGATCGACCACGACCAGCCTGGCACCCCGCTCCTTGCGGGCGCGCGCAATGTGATGCATCAGATTGACCTGGGTGTGGACCGGGTTGGTGCCCCAGACCACGATCAGATCCGATTGCGCGAGCTCCTCGATATCGGGGCCGCGCCGGGTTCCCGCACCGGCGATCCAGCCCATGGCGGACAGCGTGCTGCAAATCGTCGATGCCTGTCGGGAATATTTCATGACATGGCGCAGCCGTTCGATGCCGTCCCGCTGCACCAGCCCCATGGTGCCGGCATAGAAATACGGCCACACCGCCTCGGCGCCGTCGCGCTGTGCCGCGCGGACAAATGCATTGGCCAGTTCATCAAGGGCATCGTCCCAGGAAATCGGCTCATAAGCACCGTCGCCCTTGACGCCGGTGCGACGCAGCGGCTGGGTCAGGCGGTCCGGGTGATGCACCCGTTCGGCATAGCGCGCGACCTTGGCACAGACCACGCCCGCCGTATAGCGGTTGCCGTCGGCGCCGGTGACTTTGCCGATCCGGTCAGCCGCGAGTTTCTCTACGTCGAGCGCACAGGTGCTCGGGCAATCATGAGGGCAGACCGAAAAGGCGGTATCTATAGGCATACCTGAAATTATAGTTCCGTCAGAGGCTTGGGACAATCACCGCCTATAAGCCCCAAATTCGCGCTATCGCTTGTGGATTACCCCTTCGGGAACAAAAGTATGAAACACAAGGGCGAAGGTTAGGTGTTGGACCGCGTCTTCCCACCCGGAGGCGTTCTTTTTCTGGACCACCACATTGCCCAGATCGCGCCCGGATTTGATGACCCGGGAATCGAGCGCCGAGTTTTGCCCCGCGCTCCAGGACAGCCGCAGATCGCCGGATGTGACGGTCTTTTTCTCCCGAATCAGTTCGAGCGGCCAAACCTGTTTTCCGACGGCGACCACATAGGCCATGGGTTTGATGCCTTTCGGATATCCGCCACGATACAGAAACGGCCGGGCCATCGTATCATAGCCGGCATAGGGATTCTCGGCCATAGGGCCGCATGGCGGGACGGTTTGGGACCAGGACTTTGGCGGTTTTAAAGCGCTAACGGAAATTGGCCAGGGATTCGACCCGCGCCGGCAGCATTTTGAGCCGCTTACCGGTCATTTCGCCGACAATGCCTTCGCCGATAAATTGTTGCCACCAGCTTTCGGTCTGCCGGTCATACATCACCAGATCGGATTTGCGCAGCTTGCCGGTGGTGCCGAAATCCAGCAACCGACCGTCGAGGCGGCGGTCGAACACGATGGCCGAATTGCACAGCGGGCAATAGGTCACCGTAATCGGCATCCCGCCCACCGTATCATTGACGATTTCATGCCAGATCAAAATCCTCAGCGGATAGGCGCGCGCGTCGCCATTATGGGAAAACCCGATCACCGGCTCGGTCGCGGCGACACCCTTCAAATCCGCCAGGGCGACGAAATTCGGGTCATCGATCGACGGAATTCCGTCCTTGGGCGGCCCGCCCGACATGATCTCGGAAAATTCAACCGAGTGATTGGAAAAATCCGTCTTGCCCCACTCGAATTTCCAGGATGACGGGTTGGCGTGGGAAGCGGTGGAAAACAATACCGCCCCGAGCATGGCGAAGACGGCGCAACGCGCCAGGACCCCAGAGGTGGCCATGGCGATCTTCCTCAAATCAGGATGGCCCATTGTTTCCGCCCGAGCAATTCCCGGCAACTAACTTTTTCTCACATTCGGGTGATGATCGAGCTGTCACCCCACCTCGATCGACGCGCCCGTTCCCTCGGCGGAGTCGATGATGGCTTCCATTACGGCGGCGTTGTGGAGCATTTCGTCGGGCGTGATCGTGAATGGCGCGACGCCCTCAATAGCGTCGGCGAAGGCTTCCAGTTCCGAGGTGAGGGTGGGAACGCCGGGATAAGGGTAGCCGTCCCAGAATTTCTTGTCGCTGGTTCCGTCGGTCAGGGAAAATTCCAGCTTGTCCTGATCGCGGATTTCCACCCAGCCCTTGGTGCCGAACACCCGCACGAACCACATCATGGCCGTATTGGCGATACAGGAAATATAACCCATGCGGCCGTCTTCGAAGGACACCATGATCGCCGTTGTGTCATCGACATCGAACGGCATGGCCAGGCGCTTGGAGCGCGCCTGAACTTCTGAAATGTTCCCGAACAAATGAATGAACATATCCAACGAATGGATGCCCAGCGACGTCATGCCGCCGGCGGGGCTTTCCGCGCGGCTGGTGCGCCACTCATCCACATAGCGCGACATTGGGGCGGAAAAACTGCTTTCGATCATAAGGGTTTCGCCAAGATCGCCGTCATCGATCATGCGTTTGAGCTCGATGGTGTTGGGCGCGAAGCGCCGATTATGCCCAAGCCCGACCTTCAAGCCAGCCGCCGAGATAGCGCCCAGCGCGGAATTGGCCTCGGCCTTTGACAACGCGAAAGGCTTTTCGCAGAAGATATGTTTGCCCGCCGCGGAAGCCTTCATCATCTGATCGAAATGCGCCGTGTGAGGCGATGCCAGCACCACGGCATCGACGGCTGCGTCTGCCAGCATCGCGTCGTAATCGTCACCCAGCGTTATCCCGCGTTCGGCGCAATAATCCTCGACCTTGGAGGTGGTGCGCGTCACGCCCCGGGTAAAATTAATCTTGTCGCTTTTACCCTGAACGGAATCGACCAGCGTCTGTCCCCAACGCCCCATTCCAACAATTGCCGCGTTGATCATTCTCGATTATCCCCTTCACGCGGATGCCTTCCGCATATGGCGCCATCAATGCTGAGATATAGCTCAACACCTCTGTGGGGTCCATATGCATCCCTTGACTCAAAGAGGCGCGCCGCTCAGAATCTTGACAAACGAGCTCGTGGTGAATGCGGGTCAAATTTCGGGAGCGAAACATTCCATATCAAGGCAACAATTCGATTCAGCGCTCCATGCACACGCGTCGGATGGCGAAACTTTATGGCGCCTAATTGCCGATTAATAACCGGAGAACGACGAAATGGCACGCAAACCAGCCACAAAGAAAAAAACCGCCGCAAAGAAAAAGGGCAAATATGAATTTATCCTGACCGCCAAGCGCAAGGGGGCGCTTGAAATCACCTTGAACCGGCCCGATAAACTCAACGCCCTCAACGAAGCCATGTGCGGTGAAATCATCGACGCCATGGCGTCGGTCGAAAACGACCGCAAGATTTTGTGCGTGATCCTGCAGGGCAATGAACGGGCGTTCTGCGCCGGGGCCGATCTCAGCGGCTTTTCCGACCGTCCGGAAGATCGCTACGACAATTACCGGGCGCGTTATAACGCACGCAAGAACCGGCTGATGTTCACCTATGTCAAGGATTACACCAAACCCGTGATTTCCGCCGTCGAAGGCTATGCCCTGGGCGGCGGGTTCGAACTCGCCATGTTTGGCGACTTCATCATTGCGGGTGAAGCCGCCCAGTTCGGCCTGCCGGAAGGGCGACACAGCCTGATCCCGGGCGCCGGCGGCACCCAGAATCTGCCTCGGATCATCGGCGCGGCGCTGGCCAAGGAATTGATCTGGACCGCGCGGCGTATTAGCGCCGAAGAGGCATTGGGGCACCGGATCGTCAATCACGTCACGCCCAAGGGCAAGGCGCTGGCCAAAGCGCGAGAAATCGTCGAACAGATGTCGAAGATCGGCCCGTTGTCGATCATGATGACGAAGCAATCGATCGACCGCGGCCTCGACATGTCCCTGGCGCAGGGTTTCCAGCAGGAAGCCGATCTCGCCTATCTTCTGACCTGGTCGGATGACCGGAAAGAAGGGTTGACGGCGTTCGCGGAACGCCGCCCGGCGAAGTTCAAGGGTCAGTAAAACAGTCAAACTCAGGAGTAAGTATCCAATGGCGGGAAATTTCCTCAAAGACAAGGATGTCTGCATCGTCGCCTACACGGAGACCAAGATCGGTCGCCGCACCGGCAAATCGGCATATGAGCTGTCGGCCGAAGTGGCGGCGGATCTGTATAAAAAAACCAAAATGGGACCATCGGATTTCGATGGGCTGACATTCTCCGTGCCGCTGTCGGAATGCGCCAATCCGTTCTGGTCCAACTATTGTTCGGATTATCTCGGCATCAGCCCGACATTTATCCAGACCACCGACATGGGCGGCGGGTCGGCCACGGGCAACGCGGCGCGCGCCGCGATGGCGTTGCAAAGCGGTATGTGCGAAGCCGTTATGCTGATCTGCGCGGATGCGCCGTCGACCCAGAACCGGGTCAATTACGGCAGCTACCGCAACGAGTTCTGGGAGCCCACCGGGATCCAGGGACCGCCGGGCGCGTTTGGCCTGCTGATGAACCGGTATGCGGAACAGTACGAAATGGATTACCGTGGTCTCGGCGCGCTTGCCGTGGCCCAGCGCAACGGCGCGGTGAAAAACAAAATCGCCTACGAGCCGTTCCGCAAGAAAATCACCATCGAGGATTATCTTGAATCGCGCCAGATTTCATCGCCGCTCCGGCTGCTGGATTCGGTGATGTTCTGCGACGGCGCCAATGGCATGGTGATGATGAAAACCAGCCGGGCGAAGAAGCTCGGCTTTACCAACCGGGTCTATCCGGTTTCCTACTCGGAAATCACAAACTTCAACGGCGCGAACCAGACCCCGGATATCACCGAAGTCGGCCATTCGGTGTCGGGTCCCGACGCCCTGAAAAAGGCCAAGCTGAAGCCCAAGGATATCGACATGATTCATCCTTACGACGATTTCCTGATCGCCGTGATGCTGAAACTGGAACAGATGGGTTTCTGCAAGCGCGGACAAGGGTCGCAGTTTCTGCGCGATACCGATATCGGTCCCAAGGGCACGCTGCCGATCAATACCGGCGGCGGGCAGATCGGCTGTGGTCAGCCGGGACTCGCCGGTGGGCAACTCAATCTTATCGAAGCGGTGCGCCAGTTGATGGGGGAAGCGGGCAGCCGCCAGGTCCCCAGCCCGCGCAACGCCATGGTTACCGGCATCGGGGTCATCCCCTATGGCCGCAACTGGGGCGCCAGCACCGCCATGATCCTCGAAAATTAGAGCCGGGAAGGAACCAGAATATGAACACCAAAGTTACGCCGCGTCCCGTTCCCCGGCCGACCCAGGCATCCCAGCCATTCTGGGATGGCGCGAAGAAAAAACAGCTGTGGCTGCAATATGATCCGGTCTCGCGGCGCTATCAGTTCTGGCCGCGCATCTGCAGCGTGCGCACCGGCAAGCTGAATTTGCGCTGGCGGAAGACATCCGGAAAGGGAATCGTTTATTCCTATACCGACACCTATGTCGCGGCGCCGGGTTTCGCCGACAAGGCGCCCTATCTGGTGGGGTTGATCGAGCTTGATGAAGGCGTGCGCATTATCGGCAATATCATCAACGTCAAGGCCGAGGACGTCAAAATCGGCATGAAGGTCAAGGTGGCGTGGGAAGCGTTGTCGGACGATATCAACTATTTTGCGTTCGAACCGGCAAAGTAAATATCGGGAGCATTCTCAATGAATCTGGGCGTCATGCTCGCCGATTGCGCTCAGCGCTATCCGGACCGGATGGCGGTTATTTGCGGCGACCGCAGAATTGCATTCAGCGAACTTGAAGAACGCGCCAGAAAACTCGCCAACGCGTTGCTGGCCGAAGGCTTGGTCAAGGGAGAACGCGTCGCGCTCTATCTTCCCAACAGCGCGGAACTGGTCGAGGCCATGGCGGGCGTGATGCTGGCCGGCGGGCTGATGGTGCCGATTTCCACCCGCCTCACGACACCCGAAGTCGGGTTCATTTTCGAGGATTGCGAACCGAATTTCGTTTTCTTTGCGCCGCAATATCGCGACGCGGCGCGAGAAGCCGCCACCAAACTCGACAACGTCAAAATGGTCGCCATGGAGGCCGTCGAAGACGGCGAGATCGATTTCGAAACGCTGATCGCGTCCGGCGCAACCGACGCGTTGCCGCCGATACCGCCGGACAACGACGATTGCGTCATCGGTTACACATCAGGCACCACCGGCAAACCCAAGGGCGCCATCGCCACCCACCGCAACATGATCATGGTGCATGGTCTGATGAATCCGCTGGAATGCCGGCTGACCGGCGCGGACCGTATTCTGGTCACTACGCCGATGGCCCATCGCACCGGTCTCGGCCGCATCGCGAACATGTTCTGCCTGGGGTCGTCGATCGTCATCATGAAAAGTTTCAATCCTGTGGAAGCGGTCGATTTGATCAAACAGGAAGAAATAACCGGCATCGGCTGCGTGCCCACGATCGCCCGCCTTCTGGCTCCTGAGATCGAACGCCGCACGGAAGATTGCGCCACCCTGCGGTCAATGCTAGCGACCGGCGAAGTCTTCCCGGTAGGGTTAAAAAAGCGGCTATTAACGGCGCTACCGGACCTCCAGATATTCAGTTTCTTCGCCCAGACGGAATCAGGCTTCGTCGCTTGCCTGCGCCCCGAAGAACAGGGATCGCACCCTGAATCGGTGGGCCGCGCGGTGCCCGGCGTCGAGATTCGCATCGTCGATGAAGACCTCAACGACCTGCCCGACGGCGAGGCGGGCGAAGTGCTGGTGCGCTGCGGCATGCCGGGCGAAATCATGACCATGCGCGAATATTACAAACGCCCGGAAGCCAACAAGGATACCCTGCTTGACGGCGGCTGGGTGCGCACAGGCGACATATTTCGCCGCGATGACGACGGCTATCTCTATTTCGTGGACCGCGCCAAGGACATGATCGTGTCGGGCGGGCTCAATATCTACTCCAAGGAAGTCGAACTTGCCCTGATCGAACACCAATTGGTCGCGGATGCGGCGGTGATCGGCGTCCCCGACGCCGAATTCGGCGAATCCGTGATGGCGTTCGTGCAGATGGAGGACGGCGGAGAATTATCAGCCGACGCGTTGATCGACCATTGTCGGGGACGGATCGCAAGCTACAAGAAGCCGAAATATGTCCGCTTTATCGAAGCGCTGCCGGTCACCGGCACCGGCAAGGTTCAGAAGCAGGTGTTGCGCCGATCGGTCGAGGACGAATTCAAGGCCGATGCGGCGGCTTTGGCCTAGGAAGTAAGCCATATGGAACTTTTGCTTTCGGACGAACAAAAATTGCTGCGCGACAGCGCGGCGACCCTGGTCGAACGCAGCGCCGGACCAAAACGAGCGCGCGAACTGCGCGACAATAGCGAGGAGACCGATCGTGCGGCCTGGAAGGACGTCGCCGAGGCCGGCTGGCTCGGTATTCTGGCCGGTGAGGGGTCGGGCGGTCTCGGCCTCGGCATGACGGAACTTGCCCTGGTGATTGAACAGGCCGGGTGCGGCTTAATGGCCGCGCCGATCGCCGCCGCCGCCGTCGCAGCCCGGGCGCTCGGCGAGAGCGACAGCCCGAAGCTGCGGGACGAAATTGCGCCGGCGATTATCGCCGGCGACCTGATCGTCGCCGCCGCGTTACAGGAACAGCGCCAGGGCGTCGACCTGGACAACATCACCACCGGCGCGGCGGCGGATGGAACCGGGCTGCGCCTGACCGGAAGCAAAATCTTCATCCGCAACCCAGGCGCCGTCGACGGCTATCTGGTCAACGCCACGGGTTTGGAAGGTCCGGTCCTGTGCTATGTCACGCGCGACGCCGATGGCGTTTCGATGGAAATCACCGCCAATAATATCGATGGCGGCGCGACGGGTGCGCTCTATCTCAACAATGTCGCGGTCGGACAGGAAGATATCCTTGCCGGCCCCAACCGGGCGCCGGGCATGACGGACGACATCCACGATAAAATGCTTCTCGGACTGGGCGCGGAATTGCTCGGCGTGATGGAACAAGCGCTCGATACGACGGTCGAATACTTGAAAGTCCGCGAACAGTTCGATCGCCCGATCGGCAGCTTTCAGGCCCTACAGCACCGCGCGGTCAATAATTATGTCGAAGTCGAGACCACCCGATCACTGCTTTACCAGGTATGCGCGGCGGCCGATGACGGGCGCGGCTCATCCGCCATGGCGTCCGCGGTCAAGGCCAAGGCGTCCGGGGCGGCGCTGTCGGTCACAAAATCGGCGATCCAGATGCATGGCGGCATCGGCTTTACCGACGAACATGATATCGGGCTTCATCTCAAGCGCGCCATGGCGCTATCGGCCGCCTACGGCAATGAAGCGGCGCACCGAACCCGCTACGCCCGGCTTTCCGATGCCTAAAGTGTTGCGCTCCAGGCCCCGGACACCGTAAATACCACCCAGATAATAAATTCGCCGGCCAATGTCGGTGCGTCGTCACAAGGGAAATCTTTTATGCCAGACCAATCATTCCGCGGCTTTCTCGCCAATCTTGAACAACAGGGCGAAATGATCCGTTTCACCAAGGAAGTCGACCCGCTGACCAATATGTCGGCGGTGGAATGGAAGACATTCAATGAGCTGGGCAAATCAAGCCTGTTCACCAATATCAAGGGGCATGACGGCTGGACCGCCTGCAGCCAGATTCTCGCCGACCGCAAGAAATGGGCGATCGGGCTGGGGCTGGATGAAGGCGACATTCTCGCCGGCATCACAAAGCGCGTGACCGAGCCCCATGAAGCGGTGGTGATCGATTCCGCCGACGCCCCGGTGCGCGAGGTCATCCTGACCGGAGATGACGTGGATCTATACGATATCCCGTCGATGATCGTTTCGGAACTCGATGGCGGGCGCTACATGGCGTCGGGCATGGGCATCGTGAAAGACCCGAATACGGGCATTCGAAATATCTCGATCCATCGCCAGCAGATCATGGGCAAGGACAAGACCGGCTTCCTGATGTTGCATCGCCAGATGCGCCGGATTTACGACATGTATTGCGAACGCGACGAGGCCATGCCGGTGGCGATGGTCTATGGCGCGCATCCGGCGATCTTCTTCGGCTCGGCCTTTACCACCGGTTTCGGCGTCGACGAATTGTCGGTCGCGGGTGGGCTGCTGGGCGAACCGGTTCGGATGATCAAATGCGAAACCATCGACGTGGAAATACCCGCCGAAGCCGAGATGGTGATCGAGGGCGAGGTGCTGCCCAACCATACCGAACCGGAAGGCCCTTTCGGCGAAGTCCCCGGCACCTATGCGGAGCGCGGCGTTTCGGAAATCTTCAAGGTCAAGGCGATTACGCGGCGCAAGGACCCGACTTTCTACGCGCTGCATTGCGGCTTCCCGGTGACCGAGACCCAGGCCACGACGGCGCTCGGCATCGAGGTCGCGACCCGCGAGCACATCATCAATGTGGAAGGCGGCATCGACCTGCTCGACGTGCAGTCCATCGAGGCGTCGGGACTGATGGCGATCGTCATCAAGCTGCGCCCCCGGGTCGAGGGCCAGGCCAAAACCGCGTTGATGGCGGCTTTGTCGGGCCCCTATCTGCATCCCAAGCTCGCCATCGCGGTGGATGACGACATCGACGCGGCCGATCTGCGCCAAGTGATGTGGTCGATGACCACCCGGGTGCATGCGGAAAAGGACGTGGTCATGATTCCTAATACGCGGGTCTTCCCGCTCGATAATTCATCGCCCGTCGCCGAAGGCCAATCGGCCCATCACCGCATCGGCACCAAATGGCTGATCGATGCCACCAAGCCGGCCGTCACCCAGACCGAACAGCGCGAGCGGTTCGAGCGCGCCATGCCGAAAAATTTCGATGCGGTAAACCTGGAAGACTTCCTGCCCGGTTAAATGCTCGCCGAAATATTCCCCACCGGCGCGCAGCCGTTTGCCGATCTGTCCAGCTGGGCAATCGTCGGCGTGTTCGTGACCTATTTCCTCGGGTTTTTCATCCGGGGCGCGTTTGGGTTCGGCTCGAACATGCCGATCGTGCTGATTACCGCCTGGATATTGGGACCGCATCACGCAATTTTGGTGGTGGTGCTGGCGTCGCTCGCGGCCCAGGCTCATTTGCTGCCGCAGGGCGTGCGCAGCGCCGACTGGACGGTCGCAAAGCCTTTGCTTGCCGGCATGTTGATCGGCTCGGTCGTGGGCACCTGGGCGTTCACGGTGCTGGAGGGCGATTGGCTGATGTTCGTGATGGGGCTGCTGATCGGCTCCATCGTGCTGTTCGACCAGTTTTCCATTTTCGATCGATTGTCACGGCGGATCGATCTGCGCTCGCGCAAGTTGGCGGGCATTCTGTCGCTGTTTTCCGGCACGGCCGGAGCGATTTCCGGCGGGGGCGGGATTTATTTTCTCGCGGTTTATCTCAAGATCGCCTGCGCCACCCCGGCCAGCCTGCGCGGGACCAGCATCGTGACCGCGGTCGTATTGATGCTGGTGAGGGTTATATTGCTGGTTGCGGTCGGTGCCTTCAACCTGGCCATGGTGCTGGAAACCACGTTGCTGGTCCCGATGATCTTTCTCGGCACCTGGACCGGAACCAGGCTCTTCCACGCCTCCAGCCCGGCCCGGTTTTACGCCGCGCTGCAAATTTTGCTGCTATGCGCCGCCTTGGCGATTACCGTAAGAGGCTTGATCAAAATCATCTAAGCCGGCTTTAAAGCCGCCCTTCAATCACATATTCCAAGATCCGGACAATTTGCTCCGGCGTTTCCGCCACGGCCAGCGCCGCTCCGTCGATTTCCTTCAGCGCGTGAGTGTGTTCGGGGTCATGCAGGGTCACCAGGGGCACGTTGAGCGCCGCCGCATAGCCGGCGTCGAACGCGGCGTTCTATTGCTTGTATTTGTCGCCGAACCGGACCACGACCAAATCGGCCCGTTCGATCAGAGTACGGGTGCGGATGGCATTGACCTTCGCGCCCTTATGGTCATGCCAAAAACTATTCTGCTCCGCGCCGAGAATGTCGACGCCCGCGTCGTCGCTGGCGGCGGGTTCGGTGACCAGCGCCAGGAACTCAACCGACAGGCCCGCGCTTTCCGCGCTGGGTTGAATTCTTTCGCGCCAATCGGAATGAATTTCGCCGGATAGATAGACGGACCATGATGATTCGGACATGCGGGGACGTCTCAGTAGGTACTGTTACCAATGTATGGAAATCGGCTGGTCGAGTTATACCAAGGTCGCCCGAAAGTCGCGAATCAAAGTTGGTCTTAAGGATTCTCAAAGGCTTGCGATGCGCTAGAGTTATTGCAACCACCGGGCCGTAAAGATTGGATGCGCGGCTCACGGAGGCGTTTTATGGCTGACGAGGCCGGAACCGGAGCGGACGCAAAGCTCGATGAGTGGCCAGCAATGCTGAAATCCGCGCGGGAAGGCGGATTGAAGCTGGATACGCTGTTGGCCTATGCCGTGGCGAGCGCCGATTTGCGGACCGAGACGCTTCGCGACGTCATGACCGAGGGATCGTTTTCATGGGAAGTGGCCGGCGAGTTGCTAGATGACCGCCCGCCCCCCTTTACCCGTCCGCTTGATGCGGCCTTGCCCGGCGAAAACATCGTATTGGCGACCTATTCAGACAAGCGCGGCCAGTGGGCGGCGGTGCAGCGCGAAACCGACGGGCGGGAATTCATGTCATGGGCCGCGACCGAGGCGCTGGCCCGTCGCGCGGCGGCCTTGGAGGCTTTTGTCGAGCGAATGAACCCGTCGGTCGCGGACGAGATCGTGCCGGTCGCGGCGCTGGTCAACGACAAACCGCCGGTAGAGTTGCAAGCCGTTGAAACAGAAGCGGCCCAGCCCGTAGCCACGGAAGCCGTATCCGTCGAACCAGCATCCAATGAGCCGGTTGTAGAGAAGATCATGCGGGAAGCGCGGCCCGATGCGCCGGAATGGCGGATCAAGTTTTGACGGGTTGATTATGGCGCCGTCGTCCAAATTGGCGACGGTTGCGAACACAAAACGAAGGAATAGCGATGGATTCGGAAATCGCATTTGCTCTGGATTTAAGCCAACGGCCCCACGTCATAGCGTTTGGAAGCGAAAAAGGCGGGACCGGAAAATCGACCACGGCGATGCATCTTGCCGTGGTGCTGACCAAGATGGGATTTTCCGTCGGCTCGATCGATTTCGATTACCGCCAAGGCACCTTGAACCGCTATCTGGCCAATCGGAGCGCGCGCGGAAGCCATGGGCCGGCCGCTTGTCGGACCACTCCATCGCCGCATCGGGCGCAGCGACTCAGCCGTGGGTCCGGCCGCCGCGGCGTCAGAAACCGCCTGAGCGCGCGGCGCCTTCAATGATCTTCAACATTGCGATTACATCGTCGTCGACACGCCTGGCAACGACACCCACCTCGCCCGCGTGGCCCACTTGAATGCGGACACCCTGATCACGCCGATCAATGACAGCCTGCTCGATATCGATATCATCGCCCAGCTCGACACGGTAAATCGCGAGGCGTTGGGACCGGGCGTGTATACCCAGATGGTATGGGAACAGAATAACCGGCGCACCAACGCCGGGCTGCCGCCGATCGACTGGATCGTGATGCGCAACCGGCTGGCCCATATCGGGTCCCGCAACCAGCTGGAAATTGACGCTTCTCGCCGAGCGGATCGGTTTCCGCCTGGCGCCGGGCTTCGGCGAACGGGTCGTGTTCCGGGAAATGTTTCTCGAAGGATTGACTCTGCTCGATCTCGATCTCGATCTCAGCGAGTTGAACGACCGTCGTGCGTCGAGCCGAAGTTCGGCGCGCCGCGAACTCGGCGAACTGCTTCAGACCATCGGGATTTCCGCGCCACGCCAACGGGCCGAGCCTCCGGCAAGCGCTGCTTAGCTCGTAACCTTGGGCATATCTTGGCCGAGTTCGATCTTGATGCCCTTGATGACCTCTTTGATCGTGCCCGACAACGGCAGGCTGACCCGCGCTTCATCGGCTTCCCGCAACACAATGGTCATGTCCTTTTCCGCCCAGGGCATCGGCAGCGCGCCGACGCCGCTTTCCATGGCCCAATTATGGGCGCTCGAATCCAACAGGGCCGTAACCAGGGGGGCGGCATCCACGTCAAGACTCTCGGCCAGTTTTAGCCCTTCGTAATTGGCCGAAATGCAGGCCCAGAGAATCAGGTTATTGACCAGCTTTCCGACTTGCCCCGCGCCGAGTTCGCCGAGATAGTGGATCGAATTTGAAAAGGTTTCGAAAGCCGGCCGGCAGGCATCGAACGCCGCCGCGTCGCCACCGCCCATGATCAACAATTTGCCGTCGATGGCGGCCTGTTCCCCCCGGCACATGGGGATATCAAGGAATGTCAGGTCGGGACGGTCGGCGCGCGCGACAATTTTTTTCATGGTCGCGGGCGCGGCCGTCGAGGCGATAGCGATCACCGTGCCGGGCCGGGCGCCCGCGAGCAATGCGTCATCGCCGAAGATGACCGCTTCGACCTCGGAATCGAATCCAACGCCGATGATCACCAGATCGCTGCGCGCCGCAATATCGGAGAGCGAAGCCGCCCGATCAACGCCCGATTGCTCCGCGGATTCCATGGCCTCGTCGCGGACATCATGGCCGGTCACCACGAAACCCGCCTCGCACAAATGGCGCGCAAGCTGACCGCCCATGGCGCCGAGCCCGACCACGCCCACATTACAAATTTCCAATTTGTCCGGCATCTCGCACCTCATGATTTCGAAAAATACAGCCTCCCATCACTGGGAACCGCGAACAAGTCCGCGGCGTGGCGAAAATTCTTCTTCAATTGGCATTCTTGAATGGACCAGAAAGGCCGTATGCGGGAAGTTAATCACATGAATGATCGGGTCAATTTGGCGACCGGAATCGGAGCGCCGGTCCCACGGGTCGAGGATCGCCGTCTGCTGACGGGCGCCGGTCAATTCAGCGATGACATCAACCGGGACATTCAGCTTCACGCAGTGATGGTGCGCGCCGAACACGCCCATGCGGGTATCAAGGGCATTGCAGTCGAAGACGCCCGGAACATGCCGGGGGTCCGCACCGTGTTGACCGGCGGGGACTGGTTATCGGACGGGCTCAACCCCATGCCGGCCGGGGGCAATCCCAAGGACGTCGAACTCAGGAACCGGGACGGCTCGGACATATTTTACACGCCGCTTTATCCCCTTGCGATCGATCGAGTTCGCCGGGTCGGCGAGATTGTCGCCATGGTGGTTGCTGAAACCACTTCCCAGGCGCGCGACTCGACGGAACGAATTGTAATCGACTACCGCCCACTGCCGGCGCTGGCCGATGCGCAAGTGGCGCTTGATCCGGGCGCGTCGCCTCTATGGGACCAGATGACGAATAATGTCAGTGTCGATGACGTCAAGGGCGACCAACAAGCCTGCGACGCCGCATTTGCGCGCGCGGCCCATATCGTGCAGTTGGAAACCGACAACCAGCGCGTGACCGGCGTGCCCATGGAACCGCGCGCGGCGCTGGCCGAATATGACGCGAAAAACGGTCAATTCATGCTCGAAGCCGGCGGCCAAGGCGTGATCCGGTTTCGTAACGAACTCGCCGCCACATTCGGCGTCGCGCCGGAAAAAGTGCGCGCGGTCTCGCGCGATGTCGGCGGCGAATACGGCACGCGCAATCACACATATCCGGAATTCGCTCTCGCCCTGTGGGCCGCGAAGCGCACCGGTCTGCCCGTCAAATGGGTGTGCGACCGGGGCGAAGGAGGCACGACGGCGGCCCCGCCCGCCGTGATCAACGCAATTGTCGATGCGCTGTCGGAATTCGACGTCCGTCATATGGATATGCCGGCGACGCCCGAGCGTATCTGGCGCGCCATCCACCAAACCTGAAACCAAGACAAAGGGAGACCGAAATGACTGATCATATTCTGTGCGAAAAAAAGGGCGACGCGACCCATATCACGCTCAACCGGGCCGATTGCGGCGGGTTGGTCAGCGATCCCATGGCGGCCGATCTCGCCGCGATGATCGACGAGGCGGCGGCGAGTTCCAAATATATCGTGTTCGGTAGCGCTGGCGACGATTTCTGCCTTGGACGCGATCCGGAGGGCCGCGAAGCCGGCCGGCCGAAAGACGCCATGGATGCGCGGCGTCGCAGCGAGGTAGTGTTCAATTTCTACGGCGCGTTTCACCGTTCGAAAGTCCCGGTGGTCTGCGCTGTAAAGGGCCGGGCGCTCGGCTTCGGCTGCGCCATCACATCGGTCTGTGATATCACCATCGCCGCCGAAAGCGCGCGCTTCGCCCTACCCGAGATGGGCCACAACATCATGCCGACCATGGCGATGTCGTCACTGATCGACCGGGTCGGGCGCAAGGGCGTGATGTATCTGACCTATTCGACCGAGGAGATCGACGTTGGGACCGCGCTGTCATACGGCTTGGTCAGCCGGGTGGTGCCCGACGACAAACTCGGCGATCAGCTC